>CANRAT010000043.1 GCA_947628685.1 uncultured Bacilli bacterium | reverse complement strand
TATTCTACCACGCCCCCCCCCCTACGTGTCAAGACTAAAAAAAAGAACTAATTGCAAGGATTATTTTCCTAATTGCATTCCCTAATTAGTAATTTTTTAACAAATTTACTATTTTTTGAAAATTATATTATATAAAATTAATAATTTTTCTTAAATTCAGTTTTATGAAATTGGCGAAAATACAATACGGAATGAATTGACGTTGTTACTATCACCGGAGACGCAGTAAAAATTAAATATACCCGTACTTGTCGTACCATCATAGTAACCACCACGTCTGAACCAACTAGCACTCAAAAAAACAAAATTTGCATAATCAACATACCAACCTTCTGTTTCTCCTAAAGAATGACCTTTACATTCCTCATTAGTACACTCTGATGTTTTAGTTATTGTATACTTATCATAATATTTTGAATTTCCTTCTATATTAAAGAAATCTTCCTGAAAACCTGATGAGCCTACTATATTATTATAATTTCCCATTACAAATTCATATGTCCCTCCACTCATATCATATATTCCATATATGTTTCCTGTTGTTGATGCTTTTACTCCACTTTCACCATTATACTTATTTTTTGAATTTGTGCATGTCGAACTAGATGCAGAATCACTTGCACTATCCGCTCCTATTCCTGTTATAAGATTTAAACAATTATTTATATGTACTTCACTTTTGTCTTTACCATATTTTCCGTATTTACTTTGTGATAAATATGCTACTGCTCCCCATTCACTATTCTTCATCATATGGGTATCTATTATACTTGAATTTATTCCAAATGGATTACCATCTCTTGACATTGACCTTGTTACATAAAAATATGGAGCCACTTTTTGATATCTTATTGCTTGCACATTTGGTAATATTCTTAAGTTATCTGCTTCTTCACAGTTCTCATCACTACAATTTAATTGATTGCTAGTAGCCGCAGATGTATATTTGATATGACTTGTCTCAAACTTTCCTACCCATATTCCAGAGAGTTCTTCTTCACCAAATGTGAATGCTGGGTGGGTATACCACTCACTAGGTGTATCTCCTTCATATGTTGCTAATCCATTCTCTTTTATACTATCTACTCCTACAAATTTTATATCTATTGAGCCTGGTGTTGACTTACTAGGCTTACTCCCTCCTTCTAACTGTACTCCATATGTATTTCCTATTGTATATGAATACCTTGGTATCCATACAAACATTGCTAGTACATCTGAAGAGTTAAAATCATTATTTTCTGTTGGGACACTTATTATATCTCCTATATTCTTTTCTTCTCTTAAATCTTCTCTTAGTATTACTGCATTCGCCCACCACTGATTATCATAGTCATACCACTCTTCTGTTGGATCTATAATTTTCCATGATGATTTTTCTTCATCATAAACTACAGGTACTAATCCTCTTAAACTTGGTATATTTGCTTTACTTTCATCTTTATATAAATCTTTTACTCCATTACTACATCCTGCTGTTGCTCCATTTACTTTATATTTTAATTTTTCTTTTCCATTTTCATTTAATTCATTTTTTATTCTTATAATAATATTATTATCTAACTTTTCACTATTATCTAGTAATCCTTCATTTTTTAAATCTGATACACTTAAATATACACATTCTCCCTTATTTGGTAATTTTCCTAAATTATCTGCTCCCCATATCTTTGCTGCTTCTACTATTAAACTTTTTTGTACATTTGATATTTGTTGTTTTGAATCTTTAACTAATTTTGTTACTGCCACGCTTGTAAGTAGTGCAAGTAACGATATAATTATTATTACTCCAAGTAGTTCTACTAAAGTAAATCCCTTCTTCATACATATCCCTATCCTATACTTCTATTCTACCACGCCCCCCCCCCTACATGTCAAGACTAAAAAAAAAATTAGGTCTCCCTAATTTATAAATTATTCCTAAACTCTTTTAATGCCTTTAAAAATTCTTCTTGTCTATTTATTTCTTCTGTTAATGCATTATAATCTCGTGTGTTCATAATGTCTAAAATATTTTCTGTTTTCTTTACAGTTGGATATTCTAACCTTTCTTCCATAACTCCATATACAGGTGATATAAATTCACTTTGTTTGAATTTCTTTGGTTCTTCTTTAACACTAGATGCTGATATATTTGTTATTGCATCTTTTACCATTTGTGGAGTCACAGATGGAGTATCAATAGTACTCTCAGTAATAGGTTCTTCTATATTTAAACTTTCAACAAAATTAGTATTCGTCTCTTCATCATCTATTGTTTCAATTTTTCCTGCTTTTACACTATCTACTAGTTCTTTATAACTTATAATTGCTTTTTCTTCTTGTTCCTCTTCAAATTTTTTTACTACATCTTCTGGTTTAAGATCAATTTCCTCTTGCATTTTCTTCAATATATTTTCAAGTTCATTTGGAGTATCATCTACTTTTTGTAGTTCTTCCTCAACTTTTTCTGCTTCCTTAAAATCATCTTTAATCTTTTTTCTATTTTTTTGATTTGAGGCTATTATAAGCAAAATTGTAGTCATAATAATTAAAAGCGCTAAAATACATAAATATAAGTAAATATTAGATATTAATAAATCAAAAAGTTTAATCATTGTTATCACTCCTGTTTTTAAGTTTTCATAATACGCACATGTACTATTTTAGACAATCTAACTATCACACTTATTATTCTATCATATATAAAATCATTTTTCAAAGCATTTTATATACAATTATTACTTTTTTAATATTTAAATTAAAAATCCTTTAATTTAAACGTTTTACTCCTTTACACTCTTTTACACTACTCTATAGTTACATTCTTTATTTTACCTTTATCGATTAATTTTTGAGCATTCTCTTTAGTTATTATACCCTTCTCAATCATTACAATAAGTGCCCTTTGATTAAATTCGTCCATATTATTTGTAGTCTTATATTCATCTTTTAACTTCATTATTTCATTAAATGTATCAAGTGTATCATCACATACTTTATTTAATATAGGTGTTTTATTTAATATTGTGTTTGCAGTTTTAGACTTATTTACAATTGATAAATTAAATGTTGGTAAACTAAGTATGTAAAGTATAATAAATGTATATATCAAATATTGTAAAACTCCAAGTATAGCACCTAATATTTTAGATGGTATACCAAGTATTATTGTAAGTGTTAAAAACTTTTCAAATACTTTTGTAAGCATCAAGAGTAATCTAAATATTATAGTTAAAACGAAAAATACTATGAAAAATGCAATTACCTCATACATTAATATATTAAGTACAGTTATATCTTTAAATATACCTCCAAAACTAAAAAATGGAAGATTATTATATAAAAATACACTTATTGGATTTTTTAATATAAATGATAAAACTAATATTAAAAATATTCCTACTAAAGATACTAATTCCCTTGTAAATCCTCTTTTAAATCCTAATAACGCTCCAAAAGCTAAAAATATTAAAATAATTATTCCAACTATATCCATACCATTCACCAATATAATTATATTACAAAAAATTATAAAAAGAAAGTAATTTGTAAAATTTTGTGGTAAAATGGTATTGGTGATTTAGATGAATAAAGGAAAAAATAGTGTGATCAGTTTTACGGTATGTGAAAAAACAGCTAATATGATGAGTGAAGAGTTGTCATGGTGCATGAGAGATAAAACACCTCAATATGCAAAATGGCAAGCAAAAGATGGTGATACTGTAATAACTTTATATGAATCTGGTAAAGTAGTATTTCAAGGAAAAGATGCCGATTTATCTAGCGATTTTTGGATTAGTACAGAGCGTATAAATAGTGGTAAAGTAAATGTTAAAAATAGTAATACAGATAAAAAGAAGGATAATACAAGTTTTGTTAATCCAAAAATTTATTACAGTTCTGCTATTGGTTCAGATGAGGTTGGAACAGGTGATTATTTTGGACCTATCGTTGTTACTGCAGCATTTGTACCTAAAGATAAAATTAGTTTTTTAGAAGAGTTAAAAGTTAAAGATTCAAAAAAGTTAACAGATAGTGATATATTAAAAATAGTACCTAAATTTATTAAGGAAATAAAATATGAGTCTATTAT
Source organism: uncultured Bacilli bacterium (assembly GCA_947628685.1). Taxonomy (GTDB): domain Bacteria; phylum Bacillota_I; class Bacilli_A; order RF39; family UBA660; genus UMGS1613. The sequence continues at coordinate 8,329 of CANRAT010000043.1, read as the reverse complement.
TCTTTCAAATAAAGAATATAATAAATACTACTCTACTAGTATTAATATGAATAAAATAAAAGCAATACTACATAATAAAGTTTTATATAAATTAAGTCAAAATGTTAAAGATTATGACTATATTATTATAGATGAGTTTGCACCTAAAAATGTATATTTTAATTATTTAAAAGACGCTTCTAATGTAGTTAGAAATATTACTTTTTTTACTAAAGGTGAAGATAAGCATTTATCTGTTGCTTGTGCATCATTAATTAGTAGATATATCTTTATTCAAGAATTTAATAAATTATCTAACAGTATTGGTTTTGAACTTCCTAAAGGTGCAGGTAACTTGGTAGATGATGTTGCAAATAAAATAAAAGATAAATATGGATTTGAAAAATTAGAAGAAATTGCAAAATTAAATTTTAAAAATACTGAAAAAATAAAAGAGAACTAGCATCTCATAATATAATTTAACTAATTTTTCTACTCCTGTAATTCTTATTTTGTTTAAATTTAATATCACTCTAATCGATATTAAAGTAATGATTATAAATATACTTAACAAAAGTATATAAATTTAAAAATTTAGCAAACTAATTTATTAGTGACAAATAAATTCTTATTTGATAAAATTATATTGGAGATGATTATATGGATTGTATATTTTGTAAAATGGCTAAAGGAGAAATACCGTGTTATAAATTCTATGAAAACGATAAAGTAATGGCATTTTTAGATATTAATCCGGATAGTGATGGACATACACTTATTATTCCTAAGAAACATTTTACTGATTTAGATGATATTGATCTTGACACTTTAAAAAGTATTAATGAGGCTTCTAAGATAGTTAAAAAAATATTAGAAGATAAATTAGGGTGTATAGGGGTGTCATTACTTCAAAATAATGGAAGCGTTCAAGAAGTAAAACATTATCATTTACATTTAAAACCTTATTACAAAGGGATTAAAACTATGGAATTAGTTAAATATTCTGAATTTATAAAAGATCCTAAAGAAATTTATGAAATATTAAAAGAGAATTAACGAGTAATTCTCTTTTGTTTTTGTTTGAAAAATCTTTCTATTTCAATCTCTGCACTTTTTCTTGAATCAGAACCATGTATAGCATTTCTTGTTTTATCTGTTCCAAATTTACCTCTAATTGTATCCTTACCTGCTTCTTTACTATCCGTTGGTCCCATTAATTGTCTTAATTTAGAAACTGCATCATCACCACTTATAATCATTGTTACAACATTGTCTGAAAGCATAAAACTTTCAAGTTCAGGATAAAAAGGCTTATCTATAACATGAGCATAGTGTTCCTTTAAAATGTCCTTATCCAAATGTCTAACTTCATATTTTTCAATTTTTAAACCAGCAGAATAAATCATTTCAATAATTTTTACAATGTTTTCAATTCCATCAGGCTTAATCATGGCAAATGTCTCTTCATTAAGATTTGCATCTACCAAAAATTCATAATATTCATTTCTCATATTTCACCATTATTTTATTGCAGCCTTTCTAGAGAAATTTAATCTTCCACGTTTATCGTAACCTAAACATTTTACGATAATTTCGTCTCCTTCTTTAACTATATCTGTAACTTTTTCTACTCTATCTGTATTAAGTTCAGATATATGAACCATTCCTTCACAACCTGGCCAAATTTCTACAAAACAACCAGAATCTATTATTTTAACTACCTTTGCATTATAAATTTTTCCTTCTTCTGGAGTTCTAACTACATCTTTAATCATATTTGCAGTTTTTTCAATTATATCTTGATTAGTATGGTATATAACTACCCTACCATCATCTTCTAAATCTACTTTAACTGCATTTACATCATTAACAGATGTAACATTACTTGCTTCAAGTATAATTCTTGTAATAGTTTCTCCGCCTTTACCTATTACTTCTTTTATTTTTAATGGGTCTATCATAAATACCATAGTTTTAGGTGCATATTTACTTACTTCTTTTCTAGGTTCTGGTATTTGTGATTCTATTTTATCTAGTATTTCCATACGAGCAACTTTTGCTTGTTCAAGTGCTTCTTTTAAGATATTCTTTGTTATACCTTTTATTTTAATATCCATCTGGAGTGCGCATATACCATTTCTTGTACCTGCTACTTTAAAATCCATATCTCCTAAATGATCTTCCATACCTTGTATGTCTGTTAAAATAGTATAATCATCTCCATAAGTTATAAGTCCCATAGCAATTCCAGCAACGGGTGCTTTAATAGGAACTCCTGCTGCCATTAAACTCATACATCCAGCACAAATACTTGCCTGTGATGATGAACCATTTGATTCAAGTATTTCTGATACGACTCTTATAGTATATGGAAATTCTTCTTCACTTGGTATTACTTGAGCTAAAGCTCTTTCGCCTAGTGCGCCATGTCCTATTTCTCTTCTACCTGGTGCGCCATACCTACCTGTTTCACCAACTGAAAATTGTGGGAAGTTATAGTGTAACATAAATCTTTTTTCTGTTTCTAAATCTAAGCCATCAAGTATTTGATGTTCACCAAGTGCGCCTAGTGTAGTTACACTTAGACTTTGAGTCTCACCACGTGTGAATAGTGCTGAACCATGTGTTCTAGGTAGTAAATCTATATCTGTAGATATTGGTCTTATTTCAGTCATGGTTCTGCCATCTGCTCTTAAATGCTCTTTAACTACTATAGATCTAAATAATTCATATTCTATTTCCCCAAATACAAGTTTAACACTTGTAAGTAATTTATTTAAATCCTCTTCGCTTAAATTATTATTTTCTGTTTCATATTTTGAAACTATCTCTTCTTTTAAGGCATCTATTGTATTATATTTAGTTAACTTATCTTTTATTCGTAGAGCACTATCAAGTCTTTCACTACAATACTGTTTAACCTCACTTCTTAGAGTATCAGATATTTCTAAAACCTCATACTCCATCTTTTCTTCTCCAACTTCATCAATTATTTTTTTCTCAAATTCACATAATTCTTTTACTGCTTCATGTCCAAACATAAGTGCTTCAAGCATATCTTCTTCTGAAACTTCTTTTGAACCTGCTTCAACCATATTTATCGCATCAATTGTTCCTGCAACAGTTAAGTCTATATCTGATTTTTCTGATTCTGAAACTGTTGGATTAATTATAAATTTTCCATCAATTCTTCCTACTTTGACACCCGCAATTGGTCCATCAAATGGAATTTTAGATATACAAGTACATAGTGATGAACCAAACATTGCAGCCATTTCTGGAGAATTATCTGGATCAACTGAAAGTACTGTATTTACTATTTGCACTTCATTTTTAAAATCTTCAGGAAACATTGGTCTCATTGGTCTATCAATCATACGGGCTGCAAGAGTTGCTTGATCTGTTGGTCTACCTTCTCTTTTTATAAATCCACCAGGTATCTTACCAACTGAATATAATTTTTCTTGATATAAAACCATAAGTGGGAAAAAGTCAGATAAAACATTAGCAGTTTTACTTACTACAACCGTTGATAATATTACGGTATCTCCATATCTTACAAGTACCGAACCACTCGCTTGTTTTGCAAGTTCTCCTATTTCTACTGTTAATTTTCTTCCTCTAAAATCTAATTCATATACTTTCTTCATTTTATCACCCTAACCTCAAATAATATATTAATTTATATTTTATTTTTCATTTCTAATGCTTGTTTTAATAATTGTTTCTTTTTAACGTTATGAGTAGTTTTTTGATTCAAATGTAATGCGATGACATCAAATGGAATTAATTGATCTAGTGTTATAAAAGATTCTGAAACTTTTAAATTATATAAATTGGAAAAAGTTTCAATTTTATATTTCTTTTTTGTCTCTAAAGGAATATAACGAATTTTATTTAAAATTTTCTTTTTATATACTACAGTTAAACCACTGCATTCTACTTGTGGAATGCCATCTATAATATCTTTAACATAAAAAACATACGCAAAAAACAAATTTTCAGTTTTCAAAGTTGTCATCCTCCAAATTAAAGACACTATGAAAATAGTGTCTACGTTTTTATAATTATTTTCTTAAGCCTAAATCTTTAACTATCTTACGATATCTAGTAACATCGTTTTCAATTAAATAGTTAAGTAAACTTTTTCTTTGACCTACTTTGTGTAGTAAACCACGTTTAGAATGATTATCTTGTGGATGTGTTTTAAAATGTTCAGTCAAAGCATTAATCTCTTCTGTTAATATAGCAATTTGTACTTCAATTGAGCCTGTATCATTTTTATCTTTTCCAAATTTCTCTATTATTTCAGATTTTTTTTCTTTTGTTAAAGCCATAACTTTTCTCCTTTCATATATTCGCTTACACCTAGTGAAAATCGGAGATTTTCTTCACCAAGAAATAAGTACAGTAATAATATACACCATTTAAATAAAATATGCAAGTATGTTTTATAAATTTGCATAATTTTATTGAAAACGATTTTATTAAAAATTGTAGTGTTTAAAAAAATTATGGTTAATAGCAATCTCTACTACAATATTATTGGAATCAATTTGGTGCGAATGACGTAGTTATCTACAACTTTTTTTATTAATTAGAAAAATAAATTATTATTGTTAATATTTATCATATTAAATCTTATCATATCTACCATATTTAGTTTTGGTATCACACCAAAAAACATTCTTATCATTATTATCATAAAAAATCCTAATTGAATCGCCTATCTTAAACATATTGTGCGTGACTGAAAATAAGCTATATGTTTTATATGTAGTATTAGAAATAGTATATTCACATTCAATTAAATCTGACAAAAAATATTCTTTTAAATCATCTGCAACATCTTCATCAATGCATTTAACTGTTATATTAGTTACTAGGCCAGTTGTCATCATTTCAACAATTCCATTTTTAACAATTTTTTCTTTTGTGTATATACTTTTGTATTCATCTTCTAAACATGATTCACAACTTTTTAAAGGATTATATCTAATTATAACCTTTTTATTTATAGGATAATCTTTATATAATAATTGAGCTGAATATCTATTTAAGACAGAATGAATAATATTTCCATTAGAGTCCTTAAATTTATACATTATATTATAATCGCAATGAATACTGTCTTCTGGATTATGAAGATTTTCTGTTCTTCTATAATCAATTATTTGACCCTCAGTTATTGCTGTGTATTTTTTATACCTTTTTTTTGGTTGAATATAATAAATGTAGAGTACGTATAAAAACATAATTAAACTAAAAAATACAAAACAAACTATAATATGCATAATAGAGATTTTACCTATCCTAACACCTACTAGAATTGGTAATATTATACCAGCAAATATTCCTATTACACATAAAATTAATAAATATTTATTATAATAACTCATATTGTCTGAATCAATAATAACATAATCGTTATTTAAGTCATTACAAATAATATTAACGCTTTCTGATTCAACATATTTTTTAGGACGTAATTTATTTTTTTCTTTAATTTTTTTTACATAAGTCTTTCCCTTTGCTTTAAATAATACTCTAGTATTAATAGTTTTAATTGTATTCCCATATTTTATAATTGTTGCTATATATTTATTATTTATTACAGCATCATCATCTTTGTAACTTTTATTTATCATACAACTTAATTTCTCCTTTTATATAAACTCTGTTAAAGTTATATCATATATTTATTTTTTAAAAATTATTATTACTTAATTTTCTTAAATAAATTGGTAATTACTTGTTTGTTATTTAAAGTATAGTTTGTTTTGACAAAATAATTAACCCTCTAGGTATTTTGACAAGTATATCAAAATTACCTGTGATTATAAAAAATACCAGTATCATTAACTAGCATTCATATATATCAATATTCGAAAAAGTTCGAATAGATTCGTCAATGGTGCGAGTGAAGGGACTTGAACCCCCATGGATTACTCCGCTAGATCCTAAGTCTAGTGCGTCTGCCAATTTCGCCACACTCGCAAATAAAAATGGTGGATCTTGTAGGACTCGAACCTACGACCGCCCGGTTATGAGCCGGATGCTCTAACCAACTGAGCTAAAGATCCATCTGACTTATTTAATATATCATAAATTTAAGTAAGATGCAATACTTTTTTAAAAAAAATTAGAGCATCCGGTAAAAAGTTTTACCTTTTACGACTTTAATCAATAAATATATAATATCTTATTCAATAATTTTAAATATATGAAAAAAAAGTTTTATTTAACTTTTTTATTTTTGAATCATATTTAATAAATTTATTTTAAACATATCTTTTTCTGCATGTTCCTTTGATACCATTACGCCTTTATAAGTAACAAGTTCTGATGCATGACCTTCACTTAATATTTCAAATGGCTCAAATTTGTCTAGCATTACAATTTTTTCTTTATTGTAGACTGTATAATATAATCTTATATCACCGTGAACTTTTGAAAACATAGCATCCGTTGGTAATTTTAATTCATAATTAGAAGTTTGATTGTTTTGGTTAGTCGAAATAAGTTTTCCAAGAAAATTTCCTTCTTTTAGTGCAGGATAGTACTCAAAATACAATTTTTTATAAGCAAGCATATTATATTTTTTTATTGATCTTTCTAATTTTCTATATTCATTCTCGTTTACATAATCAAATACATATGTTTCTTTCATAGTTCACCTCCTGTATTCTATACTACATCTATCTTAACACATCAAATCATCTTTGTCAAACAAAAATACAGCAAAAAAAGTGCATTAAACACTTTTTTATGCTTTCTTTACATTACCTGTAAGTTTATATCCTTTGCCTATTAAATAAGAATCAAATTTGCTTTCACTCCATTTAACATCAGAATATCCTTTTATAATTTCACAATTCTTGTATCTATAATATTTAATATTACCATATTGTGGTATTTTCTTTTCTTCATACGTTGTTTTAGTTACTTCTTCTTCAATTTCTACAGTTCTATAATCATATATTGGAACTTCTCTTGTTTCATATACATTTATAGTTTTATATACTGGTACATCTTTAGTAACCTCTACAATATCATATACAGGTTCAACAGAATAAATATCCCAAGTATAATATGTTTCATCTTCACAATATGAACAAGTACCCTTTTGAGTATGTGCGGTAATGTTTTTATAATGTTCTTTGTCTGTATTTTTAGGCGCTTTAGGACCTTTTCCTACCCTACCTGTTGCAACCTCGATATAATCAACTATTACTTTTTCTTTAACTTTTTGTTTAGTTGTTCCAATTTGAACCTCTTCTGTACCTACAAATACAACTTCAGTTACATAACCACTTATATATCTTTGTTGTACTTGTTTTTTAACTTTTTCAGTCTTTGTAACTGGAACCTTAACCGTTTTATATCCTGTAAGTTCCTTAACTTCTTTAGTCTCTACCTGAACTAAATCACTTGGTTTAACCTCTTTTTTCTGCCAATTAGACCACGCCTTACAAGTTTTTGAATCTTGAACATCTAATCTATATTCATACAAGTATTTATCATTTATAGGAGGTTTATCTGGTGGATTATCTGGATTGTCTGGATTATCTGGATTATCCGGATTATCTGGATTGTCTGGATTATCTGGATTATCTGGATTATCTGGATTGTCTGGATTATCTGGATTACTTGGCTTATTATCAAGATTATTTGGAGTAGATGGTTTTAAAGGTGTATCTGCTCTTTTTTCGCATATTCCATCACAATAATCATAACATCCTAAATAAACTATAATATAATCTTCATATTCTCCACAACTTAAATTTACTTTTAATCTATACTCATCAGTATATTTAGTCATTTCAACATAAGATTTAGAGGTATCGCAAGGATTACCATCTTTATCCTTTAATTGCAATACTAAGTGTAAATCATACATTTCTTTTAAAGTTAATTTTTTTGAATCCCCTATTTCTTGAGGCATTCTTTCATTTGTAAAATACCCAATAGCGGCATCTTTCATTCTTGCTACATTTTGTGCGAATATCTCGTCATAAAGTACTGATAATCTGTCTAAATCATAATCACTTTGTAACTTTTTTACATCCCATCTAGTGGGAAATATCCATAACATTAAAAATATAAATAATATAACTAATAAAAGTGTTAAAAAGAAACTTTTAAATGAAAATTTTTCTTTTCTTTCTTCGTACATAATTAGTCCCCCTCACATTTAATGATATATATACTAGCATTATTCTTCAAATTTGTCAAGAAATATTATAAAATTATTTAAAAATATAGTTATTCTATGTTACTATTCACAGCTAATAAATATAAAAACACGAAAAAATAGCGAACTTTAGCTATTTTTTTCGCCTATAATTTC
>CANRAT010000042.1 GCA_947628685.1 uncultured Bacilli bacterium | reverse complement strand
CCGTATTTACTTTGTGATAAATATGCTACTGCTCCCCATTCACTATTCTTCATCATATGGGTATCTATTATACTTGAGTTTATTCCAAATGGATTACCATCTTTTGACATTGACCTTGATGCAAAGAAAAAATTTGATACATTATTATATCTCAATGATTGTACATTTGGAAGTATTCTTATTCCATCTGCATTTTCACAATTTTCATTTGTACAATTTAATTGATTGCTAGTTGTTGTAGATGAATATGTAGTATGACTTGTCTCAAACTTTCCTACCCAAAATCCACTTAATTCTTCATCACCAAATGTAAATGCTGGGTGTGTTAACCACCCACTAGGTGTATCTCCTTCATACGTTGCTAATCCATTCTCTTTTATACTATCTACTCCTACAAATTTTATATCTATTGCTCCTGGTAGTTCTTTTGCTGGCTCTAAATCACTTTCACTTAATTTTCTTCCATACTCACTTTTTATTGTATATGAGTATCTTGGTACCCATACAAACATCGCTAATACTTCAGGATTATCTCCATCTACTGTTATTAAATCTCCTATATTCTTTTCTTCTCTTAAATCTTCTCTTAGTATTACTGCATTTGCCCACCACTGATTATCATAGTCATACCACTCTTCTGTTGGATCTATAATTTTCCATGATGATTTTTCTTCATCATAAATTACAGGTACTAATCCTCTTAAACTTGGTATGTTTGCTTTACTTTCATCTTTATATAAATCTTTTACTCCATTGCTACATCCTGCTGTTGCTCCATTTACTTTATATTCTAATTTTTCTTTTCCATTTTCATTTAATTCATTTTTTATTCTTATAATAATATTATTATCTAACTTTTCACTATTATCTAGTAATCCTTCATTTTTTAAATCTGATACACTCAAATATACACATTCTCCCTTATTTGGTAATTTTCCTAAGTTATCTGCTCCCCACATTTCTGCTGATGATTTTATCAAATTTATTTGTACATTTGATAATTGTTGTTTTGAATCTTTAACTAGTTTTGTTACTGCCACGCTTGTAAGAAGTGCAAGTAAAGATATAATTATTATTACTCCAAGTAGTTCTACTAGTGTAAATGCCTTCTTCATACATATCCCTATCCTTACACTTCTATTCTACCACGCCCCCCCCCCTACATGTCAAGACTAAAAAAATTAGGGTGACCTAATTTACTAAAACTTCTTAATTGTTACATATGCTACTAAAGCAATTAAATATATTATTACTGTAAGTAACAAATAATATTTATGATGCTTATAACTTTCAAGTTTTTCTATATAATTTTCCCTATATTTTTTCTTTATTTTTTTAATTTTTAATTTATCTAGTAATAGGCATATTTTATTTGCAAATATAATATAAAGCAATCGATTAAATACTACTATAAATATTTTTAAGAGTGTTACACTCAACATGTTAAAGAAAGCCATATTTAATATTGAAGTAAACATATTTGATGCAATAAAATATACAATATCAAATATTACTAATATAGTTCCCAAAAAGAAATGACCCATGTATGAGAAATATAAAGGTCCTAAAAGCGCAATCAATAATAAATTTTTATTCATACATATTTTATCAAAATTTTTATTAAATAATTTTAATTCATAATTTTTATCTTCACTAGTACTTTTTATTTTATTTCCATTAATCATATATCCGCATTTTGTACAGCATCCATCTACGATTTTTCCACCACATTTTGAACAATTCATTTTAACCACCTATCTATAACACTCGTATAAATTATTAAATAGAAAATAGAAAAGCAATAAGCACCTAATACATCTGTAAAAAAATGCACTCCCAAGTATACTCTACTTAATCCTACAACCAATATTACAAGTGAAAATAGCGTAATAAATAATATTTTGCTATTCTTATTTAAACTAGATTTATATATAAAATAAACTATAAGTCCATAAAAAGCCATTACTGTAAGAGAATGTCCTGATGGAAAACTATATCCTGTTTCTTCTATTAAACTTATATCAATCGGTCTAGATCTTGTAAAAATACTTTTAAGTATTAACTGGAGTATAGTTATAATTATTAAGTCTAATGACATAAATAAACCATATTTTTTATTTTTAAATATTATAAGGACTACTACAACTATTCCTATAACTGTAAATGCACTTCCTAAATTAGTAAGCATAACAACACTCTTAGTTAAATCGCTCGTTATATAATTTGATAAGAAGTTATATACAAATGAATCTATAAATATATCCTTTTTAGTTAAAACTAAAATCGATAATATTATAAAAACTACTAATGATATAATGCATACAAACCATTTTTTCTTTTTTTTCATATTTCACCTTCGTATAAAAATATTTTATGTATTAATTTATTTACTGTTTTTATTTTAGTTATAAAATAAATTATACTCGCACCAAATACATTTAATATTAAATCATCTATATCACATGAACCGGAAATTGTAGCAAACTGCAATAATTCTATTATAACAACTATAACTATCATTGTTATAAAGAAATTAAAATATTTATTCATTGATTTAAATATAAGTGGTAAAAATATTGCAAATGGCATAAAAGCGCATAAATTACCAAATATGTTTATACTAAAACTTTTTAAACTAACTATACCCTTTAAATATCCTGATATAAATAAATTTATAGTTTTAAAAGGAATAATATTAAATGAATGTTTCATATAAAAATCTAATAATTTTTGATTCCAATCTATAATTACAAAACCTTGTCTTCCAAATATTTCATCAAAAAGAGTAAGGGTACAAATAGTTACAACATATATTAAAAAGTATATTATTAAATTAATTTTTAATATTTTTTTATCAAAGTCTAATTTTTTTGTTAATATATATCCACTTATATATATAAATACACAAACTAATCCAAGAAGTAATAATCTAAAATCAGTGCTTAAATATAAATTACGATTAAGTCTTACTTTAATACAAAATAATAAAATAAAAAAAGATAATAAATATAATATAATTACTAGTGGTTTATATAATTTGTTCATATTTATCACCCTTATCATTTTATCAAATTTTTTATACAAAATCTATTAACTTAACAAAATAATTAATAATACATATAAAATATGTAAAGTTAATCGTCATCTTCTCCTAAATCACTTTTTAATTTACTAAAATCTACTTTTCCTAATTTTGTTTTAGGTAAACTTTTCCTAAATACAAATTCATATGGAATCATATATTTTGCTAAATGCTTTCTTGCATATTCTCTTATTTCTGCTTTGACAAAAATACCTTTATATCCATCTTTTAGTACTATAAATGCTTTTGGTACTTCTTGCTTATATGGATGTGGAATACCTACTACTGAACACTGCAATACTTTAGGATGTGATTCTATTACTTCTTCTATATGAGATGGATATACATTATATCCACTTGTTACTATCATTCTTTTTTGTCTACCCTTATAAAATATAAATCCATCTTTATCCATATATCCTAAATCACCAGTATGAAGCCATACGTGACCATCACTGTGTATTTGAAGTGCTTCATTAGTCTCTTCTTCATTATTTAAATATCCAATCATTAATCCTTTAGAATTTACGCATATCTCGCCTACTACATTAGGTGGGACAGGTTTTCTTGTTGCTGGATTTATTATTTTAATATAATTACCTGGTAAAGGTATACCGACAGAACCACTTTTATTTACATCATCAAAAGCGAGTGTTACTGCAGCAAGTGCCTCAGATAATCCATATCCCTGTACTATTTGAGCGGTTGAATTGTGTTCTTTCAAATATTTGTTTACTTTATCTTCAAGTGTCTTTGGTAAAAAATCTCCACCACTAACTATATATTTTAAAGACGATAAATCTAAATTTTTTTCATTGTGACAGTTTATTAGTGCTTCAAACAAAGTTGGCACTCCAAGTACACAAGTAGGCTTAGTCTTTTTAAATAATGTATCAAATTTTTTTGAATTAAATTGTGGGATTAATATTGTAGTATAACCTAACGCAAGTGGTGTATGTATTGTAACGCTTAAACCAAAACCATGAAAATTTGGCATTATTGCAAGGCAACTATCATTTGGTCTTAATCTTTTAAGTGCGATTTCTTCTTGTCTTGCAGCAAGTATAAATGATCTATTTTGAATAACTACGTTTTTTGGTACTCCACTTGTCCCACCACTATGAAGTATAACTGCAGGAGTATCTTTTCCATATTTTTTTGTTATTTTATCTTTACTAAATAAAGACATTCTAATAAATTTGTTCCAAGATATGAAAAATTTATTATGAGGATACTTTTCATATTTACCCATTTGAGATATTTTATATCCTAGTTTCATAAATATATTTAATGAGTTACTTACATTTACAAAGATTACTTTATATACATTAGTATCTTTTATATTGTCTTTTATCTTAGAATAGAACATATCTATCATTACTAAATATTTACTATTAGTTGAGATAAGGCTTTGTTTTATCTCTTCTTCAGCAGATAGAGGGTGTAACATATTCGCAATCGCACCTAATTTATTTAAGGCATAAAATGATATTAAAGCCTCTGGAATATTAGGCATGCAAATAGTTACTATGTCGCCTTTTCCTATATTTAATTTTTTAAATGATAATGCTGCTTTATCTATTTGCTTAACAAATTTTTTATAACTTACCTTTGTATTAAAATATTTATAAGCAATACTCTTTGGAAATTTTAATGAACTTCTTAAAATTTGTTCATATAAACTTATATTAGGTATCTTTATATCTAACTCTTCTTTTGTGTAATATTTACTCCAAGGAGATTTTATAGTTTTTTTCTTTTTTAATAATTCTAATATTGACACTTATTATCACCTACCATTTGTAATACTTTTTGTCTTAATTTTTCGTTTTCTTTATTTAAATTGCTATCTATAGATATAGATTTTTCAAATTTTATTTTTAAATCACGTGAAAATAATTTATATGTACCTGTAATTGCAAATGGTACTATTTTACTATTAGTATCATTTGCAAGTTTAACTGCTCCGATTTTAAATTCAAGTAATTCATCTTTTTCTTTTTTAGTCGTTCCTTCAGGAAAAATACCTATAACTTTTTCATTTTGTAAATACTCTTCTGCTTTCTTTATTGCTTCAGGATTATGTTTACTTCTATCAACAGGTATTAATCCTAAATTAGAAAATATTATTTTTTTGAAACCTTTAAATAATTCTATTTTAGCCAAAAAATGTATACTCCTTTTGGTTGAACTCATTAGTAAAATACAATCAAAATTATTAGTATGATTACCCGCTAAAATAATTCTACCACTTGTTGGTATGTTTTCTTTGCCTTCTATTTTAGGTGTATAAAGCGCTAGAAACAAAGTCTTAACGACAGGTCTAACTAATTTATAAAATCTTGATTCATGGCAGTTACTATTCATATTATTCATCTCTTCCTATTTTTATTATACCATGTATATTTTAAGTTGTAAATTAATGAAAATTAAAGATATAAATATTTTTTATATTTTATATTATATTTAAAAAATGAAAAGTGATTAACTTTAAATTAATCACTAATGTTATGGATTAAGTCTTGTAGGTCCTCTAAATAAGAACATTGATTCTTTGATAGTTGGTATATTAAGGAGTAACATTGTAAGTCTATCTACACCTATTGCAAAACCTCCATGTGGAGGGCATCCATATTTAAAGAATTCTAAATAGAACTTAACATCTTCATCTAATCCTTTTTCTTTAGCATTTTTAACAATCTCATTATATCTATGTTCTCTTTGCGCACCCGTTGTTATTTCTATACCTTTCCATATTAAATCATATCCTTGAAGTATTCCATCTTCATCTCTCATGTGATAAAATGCTCTTTTTTCTGCAGGGAAGTTTACTACAAATAAAAATTCATGATTAAATTTATCCATTGAAAGTTTTTCACATAATCTTTCTGCTTCTGTTGTTAAATCAGTTTTAAGAGAATCGTCTACTTTATAGTTATATCTTTCTTCTAATTCTTTATATACATCTTCTAATTTCATAACAGGAAAATTCTTTTCAGGAATAACTACATCTACATTAAATTTTTCTTTTATTTCATCACCCATTTCTTCTTTTAAATGAGTAAGTCCATATGTCAACATTTCTGCTTCTAAATTCATTACATCTTCTTTAGAATTTATATAACTAAATTCTACATCGAATGAAGTAAATTCTGTAGTATGTTTACTTGTATTTGAATTTTCTGCTCTAAAGCAAGGAGCAACTTCAAATATGCGTTCAAATCCACTTGCCATTGCCATTTGCTTATAAAATTGTGGACTTTGAGCAAGATATGCTTTTCTATCAAAGTATTTTACTTCAAATACTTCACTTCCTGATTCACTTGCAGCGCCTATTAGTTTTGGTGTATGTATCTCAATAAAGTTATTTTTATATAGATATTCTCTCATATACTTTATAAGCGTACTTTGTACTTTAAATATAAACATATTTTTATCATTTCTTAAGTCTATAAATCTATAATCAAGTCTTGTATCTAAATTAACACCCGTTAAATCTTTATAATTAAATGGCAATTCTAAATCACTTTTACTAGTTACTGTAATACTACTTGGAATAAGTTCCATACCGTTTAATTTAACTTTAGGATTTTCTTTTACTATGCATTTTGCTTTAATAGTACTTTCAAGAGTTAAAGATGATATTAAATCAACCATTTCTTTATTCTTTTCATCTGATTTTTCTATTGTAAGTTGAACTTTTCCACTTGAATCTTTAAGTATTACAAATTGTACCCATTGTAAATCTCTTATGTTATCTACAAATCCACTAACTTCTACTTCTTTTTCATAATAATCTTTTAATTCGTTTAAATAAATTTTTTTCATAAATCCTCCATTTTCAAAAAAAAATCTATAAATGCAAGGACGAAATATTTTCGTGGTGCCACCGTGCTTTATAGATTAATCTATCTTTAAACTTTTAACGTAGTTACCCGATTATTTTAACGTTTGATGTCTTTCAATATAATTTTTTATTAGTTTACACCAACCACTAATTCTCTATATAAAAATTATATATACTCTTTCAAACAAATACAACTATAGTATATCATCATTTTTTTATTAATTCAATACTTTTTCTTTATTGTAAATTTCTATTTTATTTTTTTAATGTATTAACTAGGTAAATTAGAATCTAAAAAATCTATTAATTCATCTTTATTTATTTTATATTCTTCTTTAGTCTTATTATTTTTAATTGTTATTATGTTTGATTTAATTTCTTCATCTCCAATTATAATTATAAATTTAGAATTTAATCTATCAGCATTTTTAAAATTGTTTTTTAAACTTCTATTATTATAATCAATATCGCAAATAAATCCATTTAATCTTAAATTCATGCATAAATTCATTGCATATTCTTTTTCATTTTCACTCATAGGAATTATATATGCATCAATTTCATTAATTATAGGTAATTCTATTTTTTCATATTCTAATGCAGTCATAAGACGTTCTAATCCCAGCGCAAATCCTACTCCACTAGTTTTAGGTCCATCTAAATTTTCTACTAGATTATCATATCTCCCACCGCCACATAAAACATTTTGGCTACCAAATCCTTCAACTTTAGCCTCTACTTCAAATACAGTATGTGTATAGTAATCTAATCCTCTAACAAGATTTGTATTAACGGTATATTTTATATCTAATGCATCTAAATATTTTTTAACCTTTTCAAAATAATCTTTACTTTTTTCATTCAAATAGTCTATCGTTTTTGGGGCTGATTTCATTATATCTTTATTAGCATCTATTTTACAGTCTAGTATTCTTAGAGGATTTTTATTAAATCTTTCTTTGCAATCATCACATAAAGTATCTAAATGTGGTTTAAAATATTCTATTAATGCATTCCTATATAATTCTCTAGATTCTTTATCCCCTAATGTATTTATATTAACTTTTATTTCTTTAAGACCTAATAATTTATATAGATTAACAGGTATACTAATAACTTCTGCATCAGAAATGGGATCTTCACATCCAAATATTTCAACACCAAATTGATAAAATTCTCTACATCTACCTGATTGTGGACGTTCATATCTAAACATTGGGCCATAATACCATGCTTTAACTGGCATAATATGATTACCATACATTTTATTTTCGATAAAACTTCTAACTATACTGGCAGTGCCTTCTGGACGTAGAGTTAAATCACGATTCCCTCTATCTTTAAAGTCATATGTTTCTTTAGTAACTATGTCTGTTGTCTCTCCTACTCCTCTATGAAATAAACTACTAGATTCAAATATAGGTGTCCTAAAATATTCATAATTGTATTTTTCCATCAATCCTTCAATTAGTTCTTCAACATATAAAAGTCTTTTACCATATTCTCCGTATACATCATACGTTCCTTTTGCTTTTTGTATCATCTAATCACTTCTTTCGTTAATATATTATAACTTATTTATAAATTTATCAATCATTATTTGCTATTTTCTTTATGTTATTAGTTATATCATCTTTAAAATATTTATATGTTGTCATGACAATTATAGCAAGTGGGAATGAAATAAATATTCCAATTATTCCAAATAGAATTCCGCCAGCAAATAGCGCAATTATTGTAACTAAAGGGTGTATTGAATTAGTTCTACCAAATACTGCAGGATTTATTACATAACTGTCAAGAGAACTTAATATAATAAATGTTATTACAGTTTTAATTAAAAGTGTTGGACTTATTACAAATGCTGTTATTGCAGCAATTATGTTTACTGCAATTCCACCGAAGTATGGAATTAGATTAGCAACTGCTGCAAGGAATCCTAAAAGGATAGCATTTGGATGACCTATTATTGTATAAGCAAGTGTATACTCTACTAGTGTTATTACTGTTGTCTGAACCACTCCACTTAAATATCTTTTCATTTCATGATCTAAGTTTCTTACGTATCTATAAACTTTTTTACTTCTCTTTGAGAAGAAAAATTTAATTTCTTCTCTTATACTATCCATATCTATTAAGAAGTATATAAATGAAGCAAATACTATAAATATTTGTGAGATAAGTCCTAAAGATGTATCGATTAAATTAATTGCTCCATCAGATACATAAGTACCAAAACTAGAAAGTATTGATTTGAATGAAGCATTTAATGTTTCTTCAAGTCCTGCTAAATTAAAATCAAAATTTGTTTTTTGCAATGAAGATATAAATGAAATAATACTATTAAATAGACTTGTTAACTGTCCCCACATTACTGTAGTTATTAGATATATTACAATTGAAGCAAGGGCTAAAATAAGAGTTATTATTATAACTACTCCAAGCCACTTTGGTATTTTCTTTTCTTGCATTTTCTTTAAAAATGGATGAAGAGCGTATGCTATTGCAAATGCGAATAAGAAAGGCATTATAATAGCAAGTATCTTATCTGTAACACCCATCCATAAATTTCCTGTTTTATATAATAAGTATATTATTAAAATTATTAATGCTATATTGACTAATTTAAAATTTACTTTATTTTTAAACATATTATTACCTACTTTCTAAAATAATTGTTATTGGTCCATCATTTAATATTGAAACTTTCATATCTGCTTTAAATATTCCCTTTTCTACTTTTACATATTCACTTAATTTTTGATTAAATTCTTCATATAATTTTGATGCACTATCACTATTCATAGCATTTATATAACTAGGCCTATTGCCTTTTGTTGAATCAGCATATAATGTGAACTGAGATATACTAAGTATCATGCCATCTACATCTAATATTGATTTATTCATCACACCATTTTCATCATCAAATATTCTTAAATTTATTATTTTTTTTACTAGATAATCTATATCACTAGTACTATCTGTAGTTTTAAATCCAACAAGTAAAACAAGTCCTTTATCTATTTTACCTACTATTTTATTATCTACACTAACACTAGAATTTAAACTTCTTTGTACTATTACTTTCATTATTTTATTAGCCTTTCTACTTTAGTGACATCCTCAAGCATTTCTAAATCATTCATGAACTTAAGTAATTTTTCTTTATCTTTTACAAGTAGAGAAATTTCAAATGTATTATCATCTTGTACATTTATTGTATTTATACTTTGAATTATAACATCTGAAGATGAAGTTTTAGAAATAATATCTATTAGTATGTTTTTATTACTGTTTATTTTTAATGAATGTACCAAGATATTCGTTAAATATTTTTTATCTATATCATTATTCCAAGATACATCAATAAGTCTTTCATCTAAATCACTAACATTTGGACATATACTTCTATGTACATTAATTCCATTACCTTTGGTTATATATCCTACTATTCTATCTCCTGGAATAGGTTTACAACAAGATGCTATATTAACTTTTATTTCATCTATTCCCTCTACTATGATGTCATTTTTAATATTAATTTTTACATTCTGACTATTATTGACTTTGTTTAAAATGTAATCTTCTTTTGAGATATTTTCATTATCCAATATATTTATGATGGTTGTTGGGCTATATTTTCCATTTCCTATGTTAATATATAATTCTGTTAAATCCACAAGTTTTAATTCATCAAGTATTTTATCTATATTCTCATCCTTATAAAATTCTTGTGAAGAAATTTTCTTTTTTCTTAATTCTTTTAAAAGTAATTCCTCACCCTTTTTTATGTTTTCTTCTTTATCTATTCTATTAAAAAATGCTTTTATTTTATTTTTTGCTTGTGCAGTATAGGCCATATTTATCCATTCCCTAGATGGAGTGGATGTTTTATTTGTATTTATTTTTACTATATCATTATCTTGAAGTTTATAATCAAGTGGGACTATATTACCATTTACTATAGCGCCTACCATTGAATCTCCAACTTTACTGTGTACTCTATATGCAAAGTCTATAGGAGTTGAACCAAGTGGCAATTCTATTACATCGCCCTTTGGAGTGAATACATATATAATATTTTTAAGTACATCTTCTTTAACATTATTTATAAACACTTCATCACTTTCATCTTGACGTGAAAGTTCAATTATTGATCTAAAAAATTGTAATTTTTCTTCCATTGCAGATTGCATCATGGTTTTTCCTTTTTCTTTATATGACCAATGTGATGCAATTCCGTGTTCTGCTATTTTATCCATATCGTATGTTCTAATTTGTATTTCATACAGTTGTCCATTCTCACCAAATACTGTTGTGTGAAGTGACTGATATCCATTTTCCTTTGGCATAGCAATATAATCTTTAAATCTTTTAGGTATTGGTCTATATTTAGAATGTATTATTCCAAGTGTTTGATAACAATCCTGTTCTGTATCTACAAATATTCTTAAAGCAAGTAAATCATATATGTCACTAAAACGTCTTCCTGTATCTAATTTTTTATATATACTGTATATACTTTTTGCTCTACCTTTTATTTTGTGCTTTATCCCATGACTATTAAGTAAATCTATTAAAGATTGTTTCATAAGTTCAACATTGTTATTTCTCTCAACTTTTGATTGATTTAATTTCTCTACTATAGAAAAATATACATCAGGTTTAGAATAACGAAGAGATAAATCTTCTAATTCGCTTTTTATTTTATTCATTCCAAGTCTATGCGCAATTGGAACAAGTATTTCAAGTGTTTCTTTAGCATTTTCTTTTTGCTTTTGCTCACTTAATATCCAGAGTGTTCGCATATTGTGAAGCCTATCTGCAAGTTTAATTATTATTACTCTTACATCTTCAGTAAGTCCAACTAATATTTTTCTGTGATTAGCAAACATTGCTTCATTATCACCTGTGAAGTTTAACCTATTTATTTTAGTAACGCCATCTACAAGATTTGCTATTTCTAAACTAAATTCATTAGTTATTTCCTCTTTAGTAGCATTCGATTCTTCAATTGTATCATGCATAAGTGATGCACATATCGTTTGAACATCTGCATTTACTTCTGCTAAAATATATGCGACATTTAAAGGATGTACTATGTAATCTTCTCCTGTATGCCGTTTTTGTCCAAAATGTTTTTCAAAAGCAAATAAATATGCCTTTGTTATTAATTTTTTATCTTGTTCATCGGTTATATATGTTGAAACCTTTTCAAGTAATTCATCAAAAGTAATATTAGGTTTGTCTTTTCTCATGTTATCACCATAAATATTATACTAAAAAAGAATGGAAAAATCTATTATTATTATTACATTTTGTATAAATTATAATTTAGTGGTATAATTAAGTTGAAGTATGGCAGTGGAGGTGATTTTTATACCTGTAATATTTAAATTAGTAAACGTTGATGAAAAAGATTTATATAAAAATAAGTCATGGGAAGAAAGAAAAAAAATAATACCAAAAATGGTAAAATACGCTATTAAAAATGGCAATAAACCTGCTGCTAGAAAATTCAACACTTATCCTTCTACAGTTAGAAGATGGGTTAAAGAATACAAGAAAAATGAAAAATAAATTTTTCATTGAAAGCCCATCGGGCTTTCTTTTTAATCTAATATAGTATAAAATAT
>CANRAT010000041.1 GCA_947628685.1 uncultured Bacilli bacterium | reverse complement strand
GTTGGGCATCCATAATGGCATATGTAAATGACCCACCATTCGTGGAGACCTAATATTGTGTTTGGCCTATACGTATTATACTGATGGACCTTATACGAATTGGGATTAAACCTACTTTGTGGTGAAAGCTATGGGTAGTGTAGCTTGTCTTGAGTGAATAATAGGGATAATTGAATTACAAACTAGTAAGTTTATAGCTAGAATCTACATAGTTTGCAATTTGAAATATTATTTGCAAAAAAGAATTAATAATAAATTAGTGGTGAGGAAATCTCCTAGAGTGTTGTTATGATAGGATTTAAGTGCGTACTAAGTGGTAATCAAGTAATATAATTGGTGACATTATATTAGATTGTTTAAAGGGGAACCGCTTACTGGTAACGGTAAGTATAGTCTAGGGAAATCCAACTTGACCTAAGACGTAAATTTAACTATTTTAACGCCATAATAAAATGACAAATTAATGTCATTTTTTTTCTGTTAAAATTGCTACTGCAAAAGTATATTCCTTTTCATGTGATATAGAAATTTTAATATTATCATAATCTTTTAAATATGGACTGCCATCTTCAAGAGTTAGTATTTCAAAATCCAAAAAATTTAAATTTTTAGTATTAGGCATTGACTTCATAATAGCCTCTTTAGCTGCAAATCTTCCACATAAATATAAAAGGCCTCTTTTTTTATATTCTTTTTGTTCTTCTTTAGTTAGCACATAATTAATAAAATTTATATCTTTATTTTTAAGTCTTTTATTTTCTACAATATCGCAACCTATATTCATAATGCCTCCATAATTTAAGTAAATTATACTATATTTTTATTGAAAATGAAAGTATATTTTGTTATAATTAAGGAGGTGATACAATGAATGAACTTGAATATCCATTTGATGTTGAATATTTAATAAAAAATAAAAAGAAAATAAAAAAAGAACTTTTATTGAGACCTGGATTAATAGATAAAAAGATTGCCATACTTGGAGGTTCTACAACAAGTGAAATTAAAAATATGTTAGAGATTTTTTTATTAAATCAAGGGATAAAACCTACATTTTACGAGTCAGAATACAATATGTATTATGAAGATGCAATGTTTGGAAATCCTGAACTTGACGTGTTTAATCCTGATATAATCTATATACATACAACAAATAGAAACATTATGAACTTTCCAACAATGTATGATACAAAAGAAGTTATTGATAGTAAATTGCAAAGTGAATATGATAAATTTGAGAAAATGTGGAATAATCTTTTTCAAAAGTTTAATGCAACGATTATTCAAAATAATTTTGAATATCCATATTACCGCTTACTCGGTAATAAAGATGCAAGTGATTACCATGGTAATATAAATTATATTACTAGACTAAATCAAAAATTTTATGATTATGCAAATAGAACAAGTAATTTTTTTATTAACGATATAAATTATATATCATCTTGTTATGGCCTAGATAAATGGGCGAATCAATTTTACTGGCATATGTATAAATATGCGATGGAAGTACCTGCAATACCTTATTTATCATTTAATTTATCTAATATAATTAAATCAATATATGGTAAAAATAAAAAAGCACTTGTACTTGACCTTGATAATACTTTATGGGGTGGTATTGTAGGAGACGATGGAGTTGAAAACTTAAAAATAGGACCTGAAGTACCTAGTGGACAAGTATATTTAGAATTTCAAGAATACTTAAAAAAACAAAAAAGTTTGGGCGTTATTTTAAACATCAATTCTAAAAATGAATATGAAAATGCAATTGCTGGATTGAATCATCCAGGAGGTGCACTTAAACCAGATGATTTCATTATTATAAAAGCAAATTGGAATCCTAAAAATTTAAATATCAAAGATATATCTGAAGAATTAAATTTAGGTGCGGATAGTTTTGTATTTGTAGATGATAATCCTGCTGAAAGGAAAGTTGTTAAAGATTATGTAGAAGGTATTGCTGTACCTAATATCGATATTCCAGAAAATTATATTAGAAATATAGATCATAATGGATATTTTGAGGTAACTAATTTTTCAAGTGAAGATTTAAAAAAGAGTGAATTATATAAAGATAATGCTAAAAGAAGTCAGATAATGTCTACATTTGATAATTATGACGATTATTTAAAATCACTTAATATGAAAGCAGAAATTACTTCATTTAAACCTATATATTTAGAGAGAATCTCACAGTTGAGTAATAAGAGCAATCAATTTAATTTAACTACTAAAAGATATTCTCTAGCTGATATAGAAGAAGTAAATAATAGTGATAGTTATATTAAAATATATGGTAAATTAGAAGATATATTTGGAGATAATGGAGTTATATCAGTTGCAATAGGAAATATAAAAAATAAAGATGAATTACATATCGATCTTTGGATTATGAGCTGTAGAGTTTTAAAAAGAAATATGGAATTTGCAATGATGGATAAATTTGTAGAAAAGGCAAAAGAAAAAAATATTAAAACTATTTATGGATATTATTATCCAACACTTAAAAATAAAATGGTTAAAGATTTTTACGATTTACAAGGCTTTGAACTTGTAAATGAAGATGAAAGTGGCAATAAAACATATAAATTAGAAGTAAAAAAATATAAATATAAAAATAATGTTATAGAGGTGAATGAATAATGAAAAAAGAAGAAATTTATGAAAGATTAAATAATGTATTTAGAGATGTATTTGATGATGAGAGTATTACCGTAAATGAGAATACTACATCAGATGATATAGAAGATTGGGATAGTTTAGAACACATCAATCTAATAGTAGCAGTAGAACAAGAATTTGGTATTAAATTTAATATGAATGAAGTTACAACTATGAAAAACGTAGGAGAAATGGTAGATATTATTATTTCTAGAATTAATGAATAGGTGTATTATGAAGTTTCATCATATAGGAATTGCTACAGAAGATATCGATAAAATGATATTAAACTTAAAAAAATATTTTGATATAAAAGAAATAAGTGATATAGTGTATGACTCAAATCAAGATGCAAATCTTTGCATGATTACCTTGGAAGATAATATAAAAATAGAGTTAATTAGTGGTAATGTAGTAAGTAATATATTGAAAAAAAGACAGTATTTATACCATACTTGTTATACAGTTAAAAATATAGAAAGTACTATAAAAGAATTAATAAATGATGGTGCATTATTAGTTAGAGAATCTAAAGAAGCAATTTTGTTTGATAATAAAAAAGTTGCATTTTTAATGTGGAACTTAGGGTTAATAGAACTATTAGAAAGTGAGTATTAAAATGATTTTAACATCTTTACCTTTTTTATTGTTTTGCATTGTTGTATTAATTACTTACTTTATAGTACCTAAAAAAATTCAATGGATTATACTTTCAGTATCTAGTTTATTTTTCTTGTTTTACAATAATTTCACTATTGAAACTTTGTGTCAAGCAATAATAGTATTATTTGCTTCTTATGCATCAGCATTAGCCATAGATAAAAGTAAGGGCAAAGAAAAAAAGAAACATTTGCTTATAGGAATTGCAGCAATTTTAGGATTATTAATATATTTAAAATATACAAATTTATTTTTAACTACATTTAATTATTATTTAAAATTTTTTAACGTACAATATAGGTTTGAAATGGTATACCGAAATTCATTGATAGGAATAAGTTATTACTCTCTTATTATGATAAGTTATTTAATCGATGTATATAGAGAAACTTGTAAACCACAAAAAAATATTTTAAAACTTGCTTTATTTATGTCTTATTTTCCAATACTAACTTCAGGACCATTTATTAGATATAATGATATAAAAGACGATTTATATGGTGAACATAAATTTAATTACGATAGAATGTGCAGTGGATTAGTTAGGGTATTGTGGGGATTATTTAAAATTTTAGTAATATCACAAAGACTTGGATATTTTGTAGATACTGTATATAGTAATTTGTTGGTCTATAATGGATTTTATATTATAATTGCAATGTCATTTTTTACATTGCAACTTTATACAAACTTTTCTGGTTCAATTGATATAATAATGGGTATAACGGAAATAATAGGTATAAAATTGCCTGAAAATTTCAAATTACCATTCTTTTCAAAAACAATTACTGAATTTTGGAGAAAGTGGCATATAACATTAGGAGCATGGCTTAAAGATTATATTTTTTATCCACTTCAAAAATCTGATATTATGCAAAAGTTAAACACTAGATTCAAAAAAAGTTTTGGTAAAAAAGTTGGCAAAAAGATGACTTTATATTTATCAATGTTAATTATGTGGTGCTTGATAGGTATTTGGCATGGAGGGGCATATACATATATTATTGGTTCTGGAATATTGCAATTTATATTTATATTTTTAGAGGATATATTAAGCCCTATATCAAAAAAAATAAATAAAAAGTTAGGAATTAAAACTGATACATTCGGTTATAAATTCTATCAAATAATTAGGACATTTACTTTATTTTCATTTGCAATGATTTTCTTTAGAGCAGATGGTGTAAGAAGAGCACTAAGTATTATTAAAAATATGTTTGTATGGAATCCTTATATATTAGTAGATAGAAATTCTTTATTTTTAGCAGGATTAGACAGATGGGATTTTGAGGTTTTAATTTTATCACTAATTGTACTATTTACAGTTGAATTACTATCTAGAAAATGCGATATTAGAGAAAAACTATTTAGCCAAAATATTGTTTTTAGATGGACTATCCTTTATTTATTAATATTTTCAATAATAATATTTGGTTGTTATGGACCAGGATATGATGCAACAACATTCATATATAGGCAGTTTTAGGGGTGAAATATGAAAAAGTTAATTAAAAGTATAGTTTTTATATTGATTTTTATATTTATATTTAACAAAGTATTCAATGTCCTTTGGTTACCTAAAAATTCTACTTCATATTTTTATAGTGAACCAAAAAAATCTCTAGATGTTGTTTACTTTGGAGCAAGTAATGCATATATTCATTTTAATACTACACTTGCGTACAAACAATATGGATTTACTACTGGATTTCTTTCTTCTGGGAATCAACCTCCAATGATGATTAAATATCTAATAAAAGATGCTCAAAAGTATCAAAATCCTAAATTATATATAATTGATATTAATCAATTTGCTAAGGATTTTGATTTTTATGAGGAGGGTGACATTAGGAATAGTGTAGATGCTATGAAATTTTCAAAAAACAGAATAGATGCAATAAATGAAGTATTCAAATATATTAATATTGAAAAAAGTGATCCTAATTCAACCTCTGGAAATAACAAAATAAACTACTATTTTAGTTTTTTCAAATATCATAATAGTTGGAAAAATATAAGTTCAATTAATTTTATGGGTGATAATAATTTGTATAAATCATTTTATGCTGAGCCATATACATTTACAATTGAACAGCATGCTGAGTATAATTGGCCAAATACAAGAGAACCGTTGGCTGAAGGAATGGAAAAAATTTTAATGGATTTGTTTTCATATATAAATAAAAATAATTTGAATGTTTTGTTTGTTGTACCAAATAAAGCATGGAGTGATTTGAAAATTTATGATGCAACTCCAACTAAATTGAATACTGTAATAGATATATTGCAAGAAAATAATTTTGATGTAATTAATTTTAATACTTTAAATGATTTTAAAATTGACTTAAATGATGGGGTATATAACAGGGGACATATTAATTTTTATAGTTCAATTAAGTATACATTATATTTTTCCAAGTATTTGTGTGAAAATTATAATTTACCAGACCATCGTAATGACAAAAAATATCAATCCTGGGATCAAGAATATATTCGTTTAAAAGAATTATTTTTGAGATTAGATGGTAGGGATTATGAAGAAGTTGTTAATAGTTATAAGGATGAAATGTTTTAAATAAAAATGTTATTAATTTAAAGGAGGTTATAATAATGTCAAAAATAAAAAATTATGATATTTTAGATTTATCAAAATTTATTCTTTCTATTATGATTGTTGCTATACACACATCATTATTACCAGAGTTATTATATCCTTGGTTAAGACTTGCAGTACCTTTATTTTTTATAATCTCATCATTTCTTTTGTTTAAAAAAATAAACAATTCATCAAAAGAGGAAAGTAATAATATTATTAAAAAATTTGTATTTAGACAAATTAAATTATATTTATTTTGGTTTATAGTATTATTACCTTTTACTGTGTATCTAAGAAGAGATTGGTTTTACATGGGAATTAGAAATGGAATACGATTGGTAGTTCAAAACACATTGTTTTCAAGTACTTTTATAGCATCGTGGTTTATTGTAGCAACTATTACGGCAACTGTTATAATATATAAATTATCAAATAAGAAAAACTATAAATTATTGTTTGTAATATTTACTTTAATATATTTTGGTTGTTGCACTGTATCAAGTTATAATACTTTTATTACTAATTTTGATTTAATTAATAAAATTTACAGTGTTTATTTATATTTTTTCCCATCTCCAATATTTAGTTTTCCTGTCGCACTTATATGGGTTTTTATTGGTAAAATGTTCGCAGATAATAATATAAATTACAAAATTAAAAATAAAAAAATATTTTTATTATCATTAATTACTTTTAGCATATTTTTATTTATTGAGTGGAAATTTGTTATAAAAATAAGTAATATATATAGTAATGATTGTTATTTCTTTTTGCTCCCACTATCTATTTTGATTTTTAAATTATTGTTAAATATAAATATTGATTTAAAATATAACAAAATATTAAGAAACATAAGTACTATAACTTATCCATTGCATGCTTCAATTGCTCCATTTGTTTTTTCAATTCTAGATAAATTTATAGATAATATTACATTAATTGGAATTTTAAACTTTTGTATGACATTGTCGATTTGTTATATTGCGTGTTTTATAATTTTTAAGTTAGTAAAAATTGATAGATTTAAATTTTTGAAATATTCTTATTAAAAAGTATTAGTATATAATAAAGTTTTCATTAAATTTTTATATAAATCGATTATTGTTATATTTTATCTTTTATGTTATACTTATTATGGTGATTATATGGATAATAAAATAGATGAAGATTTTAAGGATATTGAAAAAGATAGTAATTCCAAAAATTATGTAGTAATAGTAATAATATTATATATATTGGTAATAATATTGACTATATTGTTAATATTAGGTTTAACAAAACAAGGTAAAACAATAATAGATAATAATTCAAAAGAAAATGATACAGAAATAAATGATACAAACGAAACACCAAATGAAGATATGGATAGTCAAGATGAAATTCCTGAAACTAAACCTGAAGATGAAACCAATACCGATGATAATAAAGTAGATGATAATCAAATAGATAATAACCAAACTCCTTCTCAAACTCCAGGATTAGATGGATTCGATCCAAGCATATTTGATTATTTTGGGTAATGATTAATTATGAAAAAAAAGAATTTAGTTGATTATAAATGGATTATTAAAATTATAATAATGGCATTTATGATATCTATTGTATTTAGTTTTATATCCGAAACGGCAATACCAAATATAAATATAGTAGCAGGTATTTTGTTAACTCTTTTATTTATCGTAATAGGAATAGTTTTTGACATGATTGGCGTTTCAGTAACTGCATCAGATGAATCTACATTTCATTCAATGGCTGCTCAAAAAGTTAAAGGTGCGAAAATGGCTGTTAGGTTAAAGAAAAATGCCGATAAAGTATCTAGTTTTTGCAATGATGTTGTTGGTGATATATGTGGAATTATATCAGGTTCAACAGGTGCGGTAATAGCAATCCAAATTGTAGATAAATTAAAACTTAATGATTTATTAATAACGCTTTTAATAATGGGTATGATATCTGCGTTAACTATAGGTGGAAAGGCAATAGTAAAAGGGTTTGCAATTAATAAAAGCAATAAAATTTTATTTGTATTTGCAAAAATTTTAAGCATAATTAAAGAATGAGAGGTAATTATGAAAAATAGTGGATTTACACTTGTAGAACTCTTAGGAGTAATCGCAATAATAGTGATTATATTTATTTTAGTAGTACCAAATGTCAATATGATAGTGAATAAAGGTAAAGAAACTACATATGATAGACAAATAAGCGTAATATTAAATGCTGCATATGATTTGTCATTAAAAAATTCAGATATATTGCCCAAGGAAGATAATATAGTATACATAACTTTAAGTGAATTAAAAGAAGAAGGACTAGTAGATGCTGATATAAAAAATCCAAATACAAGAGAGCCTTTTAATGATAGTTTAGTAATAAGTATAAAAAGAGTAGAAACTTCATATGAAAATCATGATAAATTAGCTAAAAAAAATGGGAATTATTTATATAGTATAGTAAAGGATAGTATTTCACCTACAAGTACTAATAATAAACCAATAATTACTTTGAATAATTTAACTGCAAATTCAAGTGGAAATTATATAACTAGCATTGATTTAAATGGAACATTTGAGGAAGCCACATATAAAGCAACATCGAGTAGTGGTGAGGATTTAACTGATAAAGTTAGAGTAAGGATTACTTATAATGATACTCAAGTATCTAGCATTGATACTAAAAAGGCTGGAATATATCATATAAATTATACGGTTGTAGATGATAATGGAGTTTCTAATAGTATTACAAGGAGTATTATTGTAGCTGATGATGAAAAACCTGTATTAAAAATACCAGGGAGTGCTACTATAAGTATAAACGAAGAAACATTTGATTTAATGAAAGATGTAATTTGTAATGATAATAGTAGTTATTGTACTGTTGAGACAACAGGCACAATAGAATTTGGCAAAGCAGGAAAATATATAATAGAGTATGTTGCAAAAGATCCATCAGGCAATACAACAACAGCTAAAAGAGTAATAACGATAGAATAGTTATTACTCTTTTAATTTTTTATCGCTTTTTAAAAATTTGTGGTATAATATACGCGATTCAAAGGAGTGAATTTATGTATTTATATGAAAAAAACGGTGATGAAGTAGAAATATATACAGCAACACCAAAAGAAAGAGAAATAAAAGAATACAAAGAAAATTTTAAAGATAACATTATAGGTGTTATTGCTAAAACAAATGAAAGAAGACCAATATTTCAAAGACTTATCAGGCACACCAATTTAATAGTTGATGTTCAGTATGATGAACTAAATCATACAAAAGAATTAAAAACTCATAAACTTGTAGTAAATGAAACAAGTTTAAGTCCTAAATACTACATTAATTCTAAAAGTGATACTTTCGCATATATGCCTTTAGTTAGAATAATTGGCAATCAAAAAAATCAATATTTACTATTTACACTTCCAAGGACTAGGTATAAGCGTGTAGATACTTGTTTATATTCAGATAATTTTTATTTAGACAATATGATTTTAATTCCAAAAGAATTGTTTTTACTTGAATTATTAATTAGAGAACGTTTTGATTTGTTAAAAGGATATGATATTTCACAACAAATAGAGTTATTTAAAATAGAAAAAGCATTTATAAAATCTATTAATTCTATGAACTTGAGTTATTATGAAAAAAAGTCAGAAGAGTCTAGTAAAATCCTAAAATTAATTAAATAAAAAAATGTAAAATTAATACTATTTTGTATCAATTTGACTTTATTCAAATAATTTGTTATAATCGACAATGTGCCTTTTAAAAAGGCATATTGATGTTTAGGAGAATTATTGTGAATAAATTATGTAAGTTGTTAGTTTTCTCTTTAGTTTCATTCTTTATTATTTCGATTAAAGTTTCAGCAATTGGATTTGATAAAGAGGTAAGTGAATTTGAAATATATGGAATAAAAGAAAAAAGAGAAGTTTTAGTAACAAATGTAGAAATAATTGATTTTTTTGAAGAAAATTATGATAAATTAAACGATTTAATTGAAAGAAAAAGAAAAAAAGAAGAAGAAATTGCAAGAAAGCAAAGAATTGCTAATGAAAAAAAATTAAATTTACAAAAGAGAATAGCAAATTTTGCTGTGCAGTTTGTTGGAAATCCATACGTACTTGGAGGTACAAGTTTGACAGATGGTGCGGATTG
This sequence comes from uncultured Bacilli bacterium, assembly GCA_947628685.1. Classification (GTDB taxonomy): domain Bacteria; phylum Bacillota_I; class Bacilli_A; order RF39; family UBA660; genus UMGS1613. Next base: position 2,640 of record CANRAT010000041.1, on the reverse strand, counting down.
CTCTGGATTTGTTCAATCTGTATTTAGAAATTTTAGTATAAAAGTATCTCGCGTAACAACAACTCAAGCAAAAGATGGTGTAAGTGTATCATATGATGACATACAAATAGCAGATATAGTTTCTTATGGATACAATAACATATCAAGTCATTCTGCTATTTATATTGGAAATGGTAAGGTAGTCCATGCATCTACACCAGAATTAGGTATTAGAATAGATAATATTAATATGATGCCAATAGTGGACATTAGAAGAGTTATATAAAATCGTAAAAAAATTGTTGCAAAAGTCATATAATATGTTATAATATATATGGCTTTTTAAATTGCACACTCTTGGATTTATATGTCTAGTGCCGTTTGGTGATGTATAAAGTTGAGATGAGTGGAAGAAATAACGAAAGGGTGATAAAATGACAGTTGTATCTATGAACAACTTACTAGAGGCTGGAGTTCATTTTGGACATCAAACAAAAAGATGGAATCCAAAAATGAAGGAGTATATTTTTACTTCAAGAGATGATATTTATATTATCGATTTGCAAAAAACTGCAAAAAAAATAGAGGAAGCATATAATGCTTTACTTGAAATTTCAAAAAATGGTGGGAAAACAATTTTTGTTGGAACAAGAAAACAAGCTCAAGAGGCTGTAAAAGAAGAGGCTACTAAAAGTGATTCTTACTACATAACAGAAAGATGGTTAGGTGGAACACTTACAAACTTTAAAACTATTAGAGCTAGAGTAAAAAGATTAGAAACTATTGAAAAAATGGAAGCAGATGGAACATTTGACTTACTTCCTAAAAAAGAAGTAATTGGTTTAAAGAAAGAATATGCTAAATTAGATAAGTTATTATGTGGTATTCGTTCAATGGATAAATTACCACAAGCAATGATTATAGTTGATCCATCTAAAGAAGAAATAGCTATTCGTGAAGCAAGAAAATTAAATATACCTGTATTTGGTATAGTTGATACTAATTGTGATCCAGATATGGTAGATTACGTAATACCTGCAAATGATGATGCTATTAGAGCAGTTAAATTAATAATGGGTGTTATGAATAATGCTATACTTGAGGCTAATGGTGAAAAAATAGTTGATTATGTAAGTGGAAAAACTGATGAAAATGGTCAAGATATTATGAAAAGAGCATTAGAAACAGTTAAAAGAAAAGAAGAAAGAAAAGTAGTTGAAAAACCATTTGAGAAAAATAAAAAACAATTTGATAAGAAAAAATCATCAAAAAGTTTAGATAGTGAAGTAAAAGTAGAAGAAACTAAAGAAGAAGTTAAGGAAGAAAAAGTTTCAAAAACTGTTAAAGAAAAAGCCACAGTTAAAGAAGATTTGACTGATAAAACAGTTTCTGAATTACGAGACCTTGCTAAATCAAGAGAAATAAAAGGTTATTCTACAATGAAAAAAGCTGAATTAATTGAAGCTTTAAAATAAAAAACTAAAGATGATTAATAATCATCTTTTTATATTAAATTTAAATAAAAGTTTATTTTTGACTTTGTTTTATGAGAGGAGAAAATTATGATTACTGCAAGTTTAGTAAAAGAATTAAGAGATAAAACAGGTGCTGGAATGTTAGACTGTAAAAAAGCACTAGAAGAAACTAATGGAAATATTGATTCTGCAATAGATTGGTTAAGGGAAAAAGGTATTTCAAAAGCACAAAAAAAGGCTGATAGAATTGCTGCAGAAGGAGTAGCATCTATACTTATTAAGGGTAATAAGGCTGTAATAATAGAAGTTAATGCAGAAACAGACTTCGTTGCTAAAAATGAAAAATTTACTGATATGGTAAATACTATACTTGAAACTATAATAAATAGTGATGTAAAAACTTTATCTGATGCTTTAAAACTTAGTGTAGGTGAAGGTACTATTGAAGATTTAATAGTTTCAAAAACTGCTACAATAGGTGAAAAACTAAGTTTTAGAAGAATGGAAGTAGTAACTAAAACTGATAATGAAAGTTTTGGAGATTATATACATATGGGAGGAAAAATTGCAGTTTTAACTGTATTAGATGGTGCAAATCAAAGTGTTGCTAAAGATGTTGCTATGCATGCTGCTGCTATGAAACCTTTATATGTTAAATCTAGTGATGTTCCAACAGATGTGCTTGATAAAGAAAAAGAGATAATGAAAGAACAATTACTAAATGAAGGAAAACCTTTAGATAGAATAGAAGGTATTCTAGTTGGTAAAGTTAAAAAATATTATGAAGAAGTATGTTTAGAAAATCAAATATTTGTAAAGGCAGAAAATAAAGAAACAGTCGCTGATTTTGTTAAAAATAATGGTGGTACCATTAAAGACATGATTCGCTTTGAAGTAGGCGAAGGAATGGAAAAAAGAAATGAAAATTTTGCAGAAGAAGTTGCAAAACAAATGCAAGGAAAATAATCCTTGCTTTTTTTAGTCTTGACATGTAGGGGGGGGGGGCGTGGTAGAATAGAAGTGTAAGGATAGGGATGTATATGAAAAAGGGATTTACTTTAGTAGAACTACTTGCAGTAATAATGGTATTAGCTTTTATAGCATTAATAGCTATTCCACAAGTATTACACTTAATAGAAAAATCAAAAATAAGCTCACTTGAAATAAGCGCAAGTGAATATGTAAG
>CANRAT010000040.1 GCA_947628685.1 uncultured Bacilli bacterium | reverse complement strand
TCATGGGTAATAGTAGATAAATATTCAAAGTGGTATGATTATGATAAAGAGGAGTGGGCAAATGCAGTAATATTAAGAGAAACATCAAGAGATAAAAAAGTAGGAGATATAGTAACAGTACCAGATACACCTGAAGAAATAGATTCAACAGATGTACTAGCGATGTTTGTATTTATACCAAGATATGAATATACAATAGGAAATACATATGGAGTAAGACTAGAAGGAGGGAGTAATCCATCTAAGGCAACACCAGGAGCAATAGATATAAGATTTGTAAGTGAAAGAGAAGAAAAGAAGAATGGGAGTGCTAAATATACAGGAGAAACTCCAAGTGAATGGTATACCCATCCAGCATTTACATTTGGAGATGATGAACTAAGTGGAATATGGGTAGGAAAATTTGAGACAAGTCATACAACATTAGGCAAATTCAACGATGATTTAAATTGTATTGATGAAAATTGTGAAAATGCAAACGGAATAAGAATATTGCCAAACATAGTGTCAGCAAGATATAATGATGCTGAGAATTTCTTTTTTATTTCAAGATCGATGTCAAAAGAGAAAAATGTATTTGGAATTGATGCAAATATAACAAATTCGCATATGATGAAAAACAGTGAATGGGGAGCAGTTGCATATCTTTCACAAAGTAAATATGGGAAATATGGTAATGATAAAGAAGAAGTATATATAAATAATTGTAATAAATATATAACAGGAATAGGAGCAGATAGTGTAAATGCATCAGAATCAGAAGAAACATGTACAAATCCAAAAAATAAATATAATGGTGAAAGTGGAGTAAAAGCATCAGCGACAGGAAATATATATGGTATTTATGACATGAATGGAGGATCTTGGGAATATGTCATGGGGTATTTAACTACAGCAAACATCACTTGGGGAGCATCAGAAAATCGAAATTATAATGGATTTAAAGAAAAACCAGATGATAAGTATTTTGATGGATATACTGGTACAACAGCCAATACGGCCTGTAAAGGAAGTGAATGTAAGGGCCATGCTCTGGGAGAAACATCGGGATGGTATAGTGATGCAGCTACATTTCTTACTTCTAATGGCCCGTGGATTGCGCGTTGCTCATATTATAGTGGCGCTAAAAATGCGGGCATATTTACCTATAGCAACGGTACAGGTAATTATCGTTACTACGATACGTTTCGTGTAGTTATCTCACCAACAACCAATTTTTAATAGTTATATATGAATATGTATATAACTTTTTTAAATTTTATAGTATAATTAAATTGGTGATAGAATGAAAAAAATAATAACATGTGATGCGAATGAAGCATGTGCAAAAACGTCTTATATGTTTACAGAACTAGCCGGAATATATCCTATAACTCCATCTAGTCCTATGGCAGAACACATAGATGAATGGAGCAATCTAGGATTTACAAATATATTTAACGATAAAGTTAAAGTCGTTGAGATGCAAAGTGAAGCAGGTGCGATAGGACTTATACATGGTTCTTTACAAAACGGTGTATTATCTACTACATTTACTGCAAGTCAAGGATTACTACTTATGATACCTAATATGTATAAAATAGCAGGAGAAATGCTTCCTTGTGTTATGCATGTTGCAGCAAGAAGCCTATCAACCCATGCCTTATCAATACTTGGGGACCACCAGGATATATATGCAACAAGACAAACAGGATTTTGTATGTTGGCATCCTCATCAGTACAAGATGCATCTTTTTTAAGTGGTGTAGCGCACCTTGCGGCTATAGAATCAAGTCTTCCTTTTATGCACTTTTTTGATGGATTTAGAACAAGTCATGAAATAAATAAAATAGAAGTACTTGAAAAAGAAGATTATTTAAAATTATTAAATAAAGATGCTTTGGATAAATTTAGAGCCCGTGCGATAAATCCTAAAAGTCCAACAACAAGAGGTACTGCAGAGGGGGACGACATATATTTTCAAGCAACTGAAGTTAGAAATAAATTTTATAATGATGTACCTGATATAGTAAATAAATATATGGAAAGCATTAATCGCCTTGCTCTTACTAATTATAAACCATTTAACTACTATGGAGATAAGGACGCTAAAAAAGTAATAGTTGCTATGGGATCAGTATGTGAGACTATAAAAGAAGTTATTGATGCTTTAGATGAAAAATTAGGACTTATTGAGGTACATTTATATAGACCATTTTCTAAATCATATTTATTAGATGTACTTCCAAATACAGTAGAAAAAATAGCCGTACTTGATAGAACAAAAGAATTTGGTAGTACAGGAGAACCACTTTATTTAGATGTAGTTGAAGTATTGAAAGATAAAAATATAACTATAGTTGGTGGTAGATACGGACTATCTAGTAAAAATACAGCCCCAAAAGATATAAAAGCAGTATTTGACATGTTAGATAATCCTAAAAATAATTTTACTATAGGAATTGTTGATGATGTTACAAATTTAAGTTTAACGAGAGAACAGTTCAATATTAAAACAAGTAAAGAAATACTTATATATGGATATGGTTCTGATGGTATGGTAAGTGCATCTAAATCTATAATAAAATTAATAGGTGATAATAAAAATGATTATGTACAAGGATATTTCCAATATGATTCAAAAAAAAGTGGAGGTGTGACAGTATCTCACTTAAGAATTAGTGAAAATAAAATAAGATCCACTTATTATATAGAAAAACCTGATATAGTAGTTGTATCTAAAGATACTTATTTTAGTGAATTTGAAATATTAAACGATATAGCTAAAAACTCTATAATGTTAGTTAATACAAGTAAAACAGATAAAGATTTAGTTTCTACTTTTTCACCTAAATTAAAAAAATTACTAAAAGAAAATAATACTAAAGTATATACTTTAAATGCCTATGATATAGCATCTAAAGTAGGATTAAAAGGTAAGATTAGCATGATTATGGAAAGTGCGATATTATATATATCTAACCTAATAGATTATAAATTTGCTAAAGGGGAACTTATAAAATATATTAAAGATAAATTTAGTAAAAAAGGTGATGAAGTAGTTAAGGCAAATATAGAAGCACTATCAGCAGTAGAAAGTCTTATAAAAGAATTAAAAATAGATTTTAATATAGAACCTATAGAAGTTAAGAAAAATAACTTTTTAGAAACTATGTTTAAAAGAGAAGGTAATAGTTTAGAAGTATCTAAGTTTTTACCATCACCAAATGGTGTATTTAAAGGAGGTACTACAAGACTTGAGGATAAATACATAAGTGAAATAGTCCCACACTATATAAGTGAAAATTGTATAAATTGTGGATTTTGTTCATTTGTTTGTCCTCATTCAGTTATAAGACAATTCTTACTTTCCAAAGAAGAATATGAATCATCACCTGACTATATAAAAAATAGATGTAAAAAAGCAATTGGACTTGATGATTATTACTTTACAGTTGCAGTGTCTATAAAAAACTGTACTGGATGTGGTTTATGTATTAATACTTGTCCAGGTCTTAAAAATTCTAAAGCACTCATCTTTAACTCTTTAAGCGATGAGATTAAATCAATGGAACAAGAAGCATTTGATTACCTAGATAAAAATATTAAAAATAAACATAAATTTAATGAATTAACTGTTAAAGGAATAGGATTTGAAAGGCCTAAATTTGAATATTCAGGTGCATGCGCTGGGTGCGGAGAGACTACATATATTAAAATACTTACTCAACTTTTTTGTGATAATTTAGTTATTGCTAATGCAACAGGTTGTTCTTCTATATACGGTGGAAGCGCACCTGAGACACCTTATACAACATCTTGGGCTAGTTCACTTTTTGAAGATAATGCTGAATATGGATATGGTATGTTAATAAGTAATAACCTAATTAGAAATAGAATTAAAAATATTATGGAAAATAATATGGATAATGAAAATAAGGACTTATTTAAAAAATGGTTGGATAATTATGATGATTATGATATAACAAATGAAGTATATAATAATTTAACTAATAATTTACCGGATGAGTTAAAACCACTAAAAGAATATATACCATCTAAAAGTATTTGGTGTATAGGTGGAGATGGTTGGGCCTATGATATTGGATATGGTGGGATTGACCATGTACTTTCAAGTAATGATAATATAAATATATTAGTCTTAGATACAGAAGTATATTCTAATACAGGAGGACAGGCAAGTAAAGCAAGTAATATAGGATCAATCGCATCATTTGCTACTAGTGGTAAAGTAACAGATAAAAAAGATTTAGCTAGAATGTGTATGAGTTATAAGAATGTATATGTTGCTCAAATCTCACTTGGGGCTAATATGATGCAAGTAATTAAAACTTTAAAAGAGGCAAATGATTATAATGGTCCTTCAATAGTAATAGCCTATGCACCTTGTATATCACATGGTATTAAGGGTGGTATGGGATGCAGTGTATCTTTAGAAAAACTTGCAACAGAATGTGGATACTATCCTATATTTAGAAGACATCCTATAAATGGATTTACTCTAGATAGTAAAAATGTAGACTTTAATAAATATGAAGAGTTTTTAAATTCACAAACTAGATATTCTATGCTAGGAAAAGTAAATAAAGAAAATGCTAAAGAATTACTAGAGGAAAATAAAAAGTGCGCAATAGAAAGATTTGAATATTATAAAAGTTTAGAAAATAAAACTATGTAATATAAAATAAATATGTTATAATTTTGATAGGTGATGTAAATGCTAAAAATTTTTAAAACATCTAAAAATCCACATAAAAATAGACTTGCTTTGATAAAAAAAGTTGAATATGGTCATGGATATAGTATATTAAGAAGTAGCGTATCTCTAAGGGAAAATGAATTTTTAAACAATTTATCTTTACAACACGATAATTATGGATATATGAGTGAAGAACTTGGAATGGAACTTGATAGGTTATTTTCAGATGATGATTATATAGTAGGAATACATAGAACGGGTTATTCTATTGTAGATGAGGAAATGTTAAATGAAATTTTTAATGGAGGATTAATCAATAATGGACATATAATGCAAGGAGCAATGTCAGGTAATCTGGATATAGAAAATACTGTTAGTTTTTATACTGATTTTCCAATTTTAGTAGACCAGTTAAAAAAATCTTTTGGATATAAAAATTCACAAGGCTCTATAATAATAAGAATACCTAAATCATATATAGGTAAAAAAGATGGAGAGATTAAACCTATTTATTATAAAACTAATGGTATAGTAAGATTACTACCAGAATTTGTTTATGGATTTGTTCCAGTAGATAGTGAAGGAAAACTAGGCAAAATTATTAGAAATCCAAATTATAGTGATCTTCACGAGTTAGATAATGATAATCTTTTATACGATGAAAGAGGAATTTCTAAAGCAAGAAGGGAAGGAATAAATTTAAAAAGGGAAGAACTTTCCTTAAATGATAAATATAATATTTTAAAAACTGCTTTTATTGATACTTTAAAAAAATATAATTTACACCAAGCAGAGTATGCACTTAAAAGTTTAATAGAAAATAATACAGTCAGATTCTTTTCTGGATTAGAAAATAGAAAAGCCTTAAAAGAACATATAATATATGGTGATGTATATAAAATATTAAGATTTGCTTTAAATAATGATGAAAATTTAACTAAAGAAGAACTTATTGCTAACTTTATAAATAATGAGTTACAAATAGAAAAAGAAAATAACATAACAAAATAATAGAAATTTCTATTATTTTTTGGTATAATTGATATAGGTGTAAGATATGCAGAATATATATGGTATAACTTTAAGTGAATTAGAAGATTATTTTATAAATAGAAATGAAAAAAAATTTAAAGCATCTCAAGTTTTTGATTGGGTATATAAAAAAAGAGTAACTGATTTTGATATAATGATGAATGTATCTAAAAAAACAATTGAGACATTAAAAAAAGATTTTTATTTCAGTAAACTTGAACTTGTAAAAAAATTAGAAGATAAAGATGTAGCCAAATATTTATTTAAACTTAGTGATTCATCTTTGGTTGAAGCAGTTTTAATGTTCCACGATTATGGAAAAAGCATTTGTATTTCAACACAAGTTGGATGTAATATGGGGTGCAAATTCTGTGAAAGTGGAAGACTTAAAAAAGTTAGAAATCTAGAAGTTTTTGAGATGGTACTTCAAATACTTATGGTAGAAGAAGACCTTAAAGATAGAATATCTCATGTAGTTTTAATGGGTATTGGAGAACCTTTTGATAACTATATAAATGTAATAAAATTTATAGATATTATAAACTCTAATAAGGGTATAGATATTGGTTCTCGTCATATAACAGTATCAACTTGTGGAATTGTACCTAAAATAAAAGAATTTACAAATTATGATAAGCAAGTTAATCTTGCAATAAGTCTTCACGCACCAAATAATAAAATAAGAGATTCAATTATGAATATAAATCATGCATATAAAATAGAAGACATTATTAGTAGTATAAAAGAATATATTGCAAAGACAAATAGAAGAGTAACATTTGAGTATATAATGCTTAAAGGCGTTAATGATAGTATCACTTGCGCTAAAGAACTTTCATCTTTACTAAAAGGTATAAATTGCTATGTTAATTTAATACCATACAATGAAACAAGTCACATAGAATATAAGAAAAGTAGTAAAGAAGATATCAAAGCATTTTATGATGTACTTAAGAAAAATGGTATATGTGTTACAATAAGGAGAGAGTTTGGAAGTAGTTTAAATGCTGCTTGTGGACAATTACGTTCAAACTATAAGGAGGGATAAGATGGACTACTATTTTATAACAGATCCAGGTAAAGTAAGAGAAAGAAATGAAGACTGTGTATCTATTGTAGAAAATAAAATGGGAGAAAAACTGCTCATAGTTGCAGATGGAATGGGTGGACACAAAAATGGTGAAGTAGCCTCATCAATTGCCCTAAATTTAATATGCGATAGATTTAAAAATATAAGTAGTGTAGGTAATAAGGAAGACGCAATAAGTTGGATACAAAGTACAGTTAGTGAGGCTAATGTGGAGATATTTAAATATGTTGAAAAACATCCAGAAAGTCTTGGAATGGGAACGACAGTAGTGCTTGCAGTACTTACCACTAGTTTTCTTTTAATAGGAAATATTGGAGATTCATCTGGATATATATTTAAAAACAATAAACTTCATAAAATAACAGTAGATCATACACTTGTTAATTTACTTGTAAAAAGTGGAGAACTAACGCTTGAAGAAGCAAAAAATCATCCAAAGAAAAATGTGCTTATGAAGGCACTCGGTTCAAGTACTAATGTTGAGATGGATATATTTAATGTAGAACTTAATATAGATGGAGTATTTTTGTGTAGTGATGGGTTAACTAATATGCTTGAGGATACTCAAATTGCAAAAGTGTTAAGTGAAAATTCTACATTAAAAGAAAAGTTAGAAAAACTTGTGTTTAAAGCAAACAATCGTGGGGGTAACGATAATATATCAATAGCTTATTTAGTTAAGGAGGAAAGTCATGATTAATAAAGGTGAACTTATCGATAATAGATATAAAATTGTTAGATCCATAGGTGAAGGCGGAATGGCTAATGTATATTTAGCCTGGGATACTATTTTAGAACGTGAAGTTGCTGTTAAAGTACTTAGAGGAGATTTAGCAGAAGATGAAAAATTTATAAGAAGATTTCAAAGAGAGGCTAATGCTGCAAGTTCTCTAAGACATCCTAACATAGTAGAAATGTACGATGTAGGTGAAGATAACGGTAAATACTTTATAGTAATGGAATATGTAGATGGTAAAACCTTAAAAAGTTTAATTAAAAAAAGAGGTGCGCTTAACTTAACTGAGGCAATAGATATAATGCTTCAACTTACAAGTGGTATAGCATGTGCACATGATAGTTATATAATCCATAGAGATATTAAACCTCAAAATGTAATGATACTAGAAGATGGAAGAGTAAAAATAACTGACTTTGGGATAGCAATGGCACTTAATAGTAATGAACTTACACAAACCAATTCAGTTATGGGAAGTGTTCACTATCTTCCTCCTGAGCAGGCGAGTGGTAGTGGTTCTACAATTAAAAGTGATATATACTCACTAGGTATACTATTCTTTGAATTGTTAACAGGAAGTGTACCATTTAAAGGTGATAATGCTGTTGAAATAGCAATTAAACATATGAGAGATCCAATCCCAAGTGTTTGTCAGATAAATCCTTCTATTCCTCAAAGTGTAGAAAATATAATACTAAATGCAACTGCAAAAAATCCTAAAAACAGGTATGACTCAGTTGCAGAAATGTATGAAGATTTAAGAACTTGTCTAGATCCTCTTAGATTTGACGAAAAAAGAGTTGTTTACAAATATCCGGAACACAACTTAGAGAATACAAAGACAATTACTAAGTTAGAATCAAGAGAAATAAAAAATAAATTAGAGGATTCAAAGAAAGAAAATAGTGATAAAAAATTAAACACAGCGCTTACAATAACAGGAATAGTATGTGTAATTATAGTAATAATTGGATTAGTATTTATTTGGGTACTCAGTATAGATACATCAAAAGAAGTATATGTACCTGATAATCTAGAAGGAATGAAAGAAACAGATGCATGTAAAAAAATAGAAAATGCAGATTTAATTTGTAAAGTTGAATATGCTTATGATAGTGAATATGAAGAAGATGTCGTAATGAAGGTAAGTCCTAAATCTTCAACAAAAACAAAGGCTGGGAATACAGTTATAATAACAGTTTCATCATATGAAGATACAGTAGAGGTAGATAACTATGTAGGTAAAAATGTAGATGTTGTAAAAGCACAGTTAGAAGAACTTGGTATAAGAGTTGTTACGACTGCTAAAAAAGTAACTGAAGATGATGAAATAGAAGAAAATTCAATAATATCTCAAAGTGTTGAAAAAGGTGGTAGATTACAAAAAAATAATAGTGTAATTGAACTAACCTATGCAACTTTAATAGTAGTATATCCAGACTTTACAGATGGAACATACACAAGAGATTTAATAGAGCAATTTTGTAGTGATAACCATATAACTTGTTCATTTAAAGAAGAAGAAGATAATAACTATAAAGAAGGAGATATAATATTACAGTCAAGAAGTGCTGGAGATGAAGTTAGAAGTGGAACGACACTTACAATAACAATTGCAACTAATACAAAAAAATCTGACAAAAATCCAGAAAATAATGACGATACAAAGTTAGAAGGATAATAATGGTAGGAAAAATAATAAAACAAATAAGTAATGATTATACAATAAAAGTAGGAAATGAATTATATGTTTGTAAAGCAAGAGGAAAATTTAGAAATGATAAGATTACTCCTTTAGTTGGAGATAATGTAGTAATAGATATTAAAAATAAATATATACTTGAAATATTAAAAAGAACTAATGAACTTTCTAGACCTAGTGTAGCAAACATAGATCAAGTATTGATAGTAACGAGTGTTAAAATACCAGATTATTCTTCTATCTTACTAGATAAATTAATTACAATAATAGAATTTAATAATATAAAACCTATAATATGTTTTACAAAGTTAGATTTATTATCTAAAGAAGAATTAAAAGATATAAATGAAGTTATGGCTTATTACACAAGTATAGGATACTCTGTGTATACAAATCAAAGTCCTAATTTAAAAGAAATATTTAAAGATAAAATAACTGTTTTTGCAGGACAAAGTGGTGCTGGGAAAAGTTCATTATTAAATAGATTAGATAGTAATTTAAACCTTAAAGTAGGGGAAGTATCTATTTGTTTAGGACGTGGTAAGCATACGACAAGACATACAGAATTAATAGAAGTATTAGGTGGTTTAGTTGCAGATACACCTGGATTTTCAAGCATTGATTTTAAAGCAATGACAAAAAGTGATATAAGAGATTCATTTATAGAATTTAATAAATATAAAGACAAGTGTGAATATAGAGATTGTATGCACAAAGATGAGATAAATTGTATGGTAAAAAGTAATGTGGGTAAAACTATTTTGAAAAGTAGATATGAAAATTACTTAAAATTTTTAGAAAAAGGTGAATTATGAAAATTTCTGCTTCTTTTTTAGATATAAAAGAGCCAAAATGTGAAGAACTTACTAAACTAGATAGTTTAGATGTAGATTATATCCATTTAGATGTAATGGATGGTATATTTGTAGAAAATAAAACTTATACATATGAACAATTTTATGATATAGTAAAATTTACAACTAAACCTAAAGATGTACATTTAATGGTTAGTGATGTAAAAAAATATATAGATGATTTTTCTAAATTAAAACCTAAATTTATTACATTCCACTATGAAGCAGTTAGTGAAGTTAGTAGCGTTATAAACTATATAAAAGCACACAATATAAAAGTTGGTATGTCTATTAAACCTTCAACTGATATAAGTGAAATAGTTCCTTACTTAAATTATATAGATTTAATACTTGTCATGAGTGTTGAACCTGGTAGAGGTGGACAAACATTTATAAATGAAAGTGTTAATAAAATAAATAGTTTATATGATTTAAGAGAAAATAATAACTATAACTATTTAATAGAGGTAGATGGTGGAATAAACGATGAAACAATAAAAAAGTGTTCTAAAGCAGATATATGTGTCGTTGGAAGTTTTATAACAAAACACAATTATGAAGAGCAAATAAAAAAATTAAGAGATTAAACTCTTTTTCTTGCTAAATTAAAAAAATTAGTATATACTATATAGGTATTGGAGGAAAGTTATGGAAAAAAATAAAAACTTAAAAGAAATAGTTATAGATATTGATGGACAAAAGTGGCAGGAAGCACTAGATAAAGCATTTAAAAAAGCGAATGCAAAAGCAAAAATACCAGGATTTAGACCAGGTAAGGCACCTAAAAATATTTACATTAAAACTTATGGAGTTGAATCTTTATTTATGGATGCATCAAATTATTGTGTAGAAGATGCCTATAAAAAGATGTTAGATGAAAATAAAGATTTATTAATTGCAGCCCAACCAATTTTAGATATTAGAAGTATAGATGAAAATCATATTGAATATGTATTCACACTTACACTAAAACCTGAAGTAAAATTAGGTAAATATAAAAACTTAGATGTAAAAAAAGAAAAAGTTAAAGTTACAAAAGAAGAAATTGATGAATCAGTAAATCACATGAGAGAACACTATAAAGAAAATATAGTCAAAGAAGGTAGTATTGAATCAGGAGATATTGCTATAATAGATTTTGAAGGATTCAAAGATGGAGTTGCTTTCGAAGGTGGTAAGGGTGAAAATTATTCACTTGAAATAGGTTCAAACACATTTATACCTGGATTTGAGGAACAATTAATAGGTATGAAAAGAGGAGAAGAAAAAGACATAAATGTAACTTTTCCAACTGATTACCATGAAGAAAGTTTAAAGGGTGCTCCTGTAATATTTAAAGTTAAGGTAAATGAAGTAAAAGAAGTAAAAATTCCTGAACTTGATAAAGAATTCTTTGAAGATTTAGGCATGGAAGGAATAGATACTAAAGATGCTTTAATAGAGCAAGTAAAAGAAAATATTAAAGTTAGAAAAGAAAAAGAAGTAGAAGATAAATATATAGAAGATTTACTTAGTAAAATATCTGAAACAACACAAGTAGATGTTCCAGACACAATGGTTGATGAAGAAACAGAAAGAATGCTAGATAACTTTTCTAATCATTTATCTATGCAAGGAATAACTATAGATCAATTTTATAAATATACAAATTCTACTAAAGACCTTTTAAAAGAACAATATAAAGAAGAAGCCTTAAAAAGAATTAAATATAGATTGATATTAGATGAAATCATTAAAGTAGAAAAAATAGAAGTAACAGATGAAGAAGTTGATAAAAAAATAGAAGAACTTGCTACTAAGTATAATATGACTAAAGAAGAAGTAAAAAAACAATATGGTGATGTAAACTATATTAAATATGACTTAGAAGTAAATAAAGCATTTGAATTAATTAAAGGTGAATAAACACCTTTTTTCTTGACTAAAAAAAATAAATTATCTATAATTGAGTTGGTGATAATTATGGAAAATATATTTATGCACATAGATGTAAACAATGCATTTTTATCGTGGACTGCAGTAGACCTTTTAAATAAAGGCTATAAAATAGATATAAGAAATATAGAATCCATAATAGGTGGAGATGAACAAGAAAGAAGAGGTATAGTACTTGCTAAAAGCATGGTTGCAAAGAAAAAGGGAGTAAAAACCGCTGAAACTATTAGAGATGCTAAAAGAAAGTGCAATGACTTAAAAATATTCCCACCTAATCATAAACTTTATAAAGAAATGTCAGATAAATTATTTGATTTAATTAGTAATTATACACCAGATATAGAAAAACTTAGTATAGATGAATGTATTATAGATTATACAAAAGTAAAAAATTTATATGGAGATCCAATTAAATTTGCATATAAATTAAAACATGAAATAAAGGAAAAATTAGGCTTTACAGTAAATATTGGAATAGCAAATAATAAATTATGCGCTAAAATGGCATCTGATTTTTTAAAACCTGATAGAGTACATACGTTATTCAAAGATGAAATAGTAGAAAAAATGTATCCACTTCCTATTGAAGACTTATACGGTATAGGAAAAAGTAGTAGTAAAAGATTAAGAGATTTAAATATAAATACTATTGAGGATTTAGCTAAAGCAGATCCAAATTATTTATATAAATACTTTAAAAATCAAGCAGAAAGAATGATTAATAGCGCAAAAGGAATAGATGATGGTGTTATAAATGTAAAAAGAAGTGAAAGAGAGTGTATAAGTAATTCAACAACTACAAGTTATAATTTAAATAGCCTAGATGATATCTATAAACATTTATATCCTTTAGTAGAAAATGTGTGTATAACTTTAAGAAAAAGTAATAAATATACATCACTAGTAGGAGTAATACTTAAAGATAAAAATTTTAAAACTTATTCACATCAAAGAAGTCTTAAAAATCCTACTAGTAATACAGATGAAGTATATAATATTGCTAAAGAATTGATGAAAGAATTATGGAATGAAGAAGGTATACGTTTAGTTGGTGTTTCACTAAGTAAATTTTCTAACTATAAAACTCATCAAATATCCTTATTTGAAGATGTAAAAGAAGTAGAAAGTAATAATGAACTTGATAAAGTAGTTGATAAATTAAAAGATATTTATGGAACTGATATAATAAAAAAAGCATCACAATTAAAAAAGTGATGTTTTTTAGTCTTGACACGTAGGGGGGGGGGCGTGGTAGAATAGAAGTATACGAGGATAGTGATGTTATGAGGAAAGGATTTACTTTAGTAGAACTACTTGCAGTACTATTAATACTAGCATTTATAGCTTTAATAGCTATTCCACAAATACTAAATTTAATAAGAGATTCTAAAGAAAAAAGTTACTTAATAAGTGAGAAAAATTATATAAGAGCAGTAGAAGAAGCACTCTATGCAAAAAATATAGATGAAGAATTTAATCCAACAAAATGTATAGTTAAAGAAGATGGAAATCTTACTTGTGATAAAGGAGAGTTAAAAGTAGAAACAAATGGCTTTAGACCTAGTGAAGGAACAATACTTTTAAATAATAAAGAAATAAAAGAAGTATTAAATTTAGAATATAAAGGAATAGATAAATACATAAATGATGTAGAAGAAGTATCATATTTAAAAAAAGAATATACACCAATACCAGATTTAATGAATGATACATTAACTCCAGTAGTATATGATGGAGAAAACTGGGTAATAGTAGATAAATATTCAAAGTGGTATGATTATGATAAAGAGGAGTGGGCAAATGCAGTAATATTAAAAGA
>CANRAT010000039.1 GCA_947628685.1 uncultured Bacilli bacterium | reverse complement strand
TAAAAATGAATACATAACTATATATTTTTCTTCAAATTTTACAAAATTATTATTATTTTTACTTTTTATTATACTAGGTACATACAAACCATTCTTTAAAAGATTTATATGAATATTAATCATAGAACTAGCTAAATAAAAATCATCATATATTTTTATTACATATTTTTTCTTATCTGTATAAACCATATATACATTACCTACAGTTGAATCTTGATTTTTTAAAACTTCTATAATATTTTTATCATAATTTTTAATTAATATTTCCTTTAAATTCATATAGCACCTACATCACTTATTAAATTTGTCTAAATACCATTTAGCAAACTGATCTTTAGCATCTCCCCAATATGATGCTTCTTTAGTATAATCTATTTCTCTTAACTCACTTAATGTTTTATCCTCACCATCAGGTATATAAAACTTATCGTGCCATCTTCCTTTTGTTCCTCTTGCTTCATAGGAAATGGTACCACTTCCACCGCCACTAAATACTATAGGTTCTTCACCAGGTGCGCAATAAGCAAAACAGTGCTCCAACCTTGCTTTCCTATTTGTTTCATTTTTAAGTAAATCTAGAAATTTTTCTACTCCAATTTGTTTATCAAAATAATGATTATATGGTCCAGGTAATCCACCCAAAGCATCAAGATATAGTCCAGTATCTGATTTAAGTACACCCTTACCTAATTTTTCTGCCGCGTATTTAGCACTAAAAGCTGCAACTTCACCACAAGTTTCTGCTTGAATTTCAGGTATTTCAAAATCTGGATTCATGATTTCTATATCAATTCCATATCTGTTTTTAAAAAATTCATTTGCCTCGTTAAATTTATAAGGATTTGTAGTTAAATAAATAAGTTTTTTCATAAGTAACACCTCCAATTTATTTAAAAAATTTATCTATTATTGGTTTAATTAACTTTATATCGCTATAAGCATGATTATCTCCTGGTATTTCTATAACGTTTAATTTACCATTTAAAGCATTTTTTACATCTTTAAAACTGCCAATAGGATCATCTGTTTGTTCAATAACAATCATGTCAGCTATATTTGATTTATCAACTAATTCATTAAAATCAATATTATATTCTTTATAAAACATTAAAGGAAATCCTAATATTACAACTTTTTTTGGATTAATAGATTTATTTTTAAGTGCGTTTAAAGTGAGTACTGATCCTATAGATTTAGAAATGATATAATAGTCTTCTAAGCCTTTAACTTTATTTTCAAAATTTTCGAGTTCAAAATCAAAATTCATTTCATCTCCGTTATTCCAATGTTCATAACAAATTTTTATTACATTAAAATCACTACTAAATGTTTCTTCAAATAAATCAACCCATTTTATATTCTTTGTAGAATTTCCACCTAATATTATTAAATTTTTCATCTTTACTCCTTTTTTATTTTAACTTAAAGCCTTTTAGTAACATAGTATTCAACTATTTCATAACCATTTTTATTATAAAAATTTAAGGCATTTTTATTTGGACCATATACTTCAATTGTTACTCTTACACATCCAATGCTTTTTAAATACTTTTCTATTTTTTCAGTTAACATAGTTCCTATTCCACTGCCTCTTATATCTTTTGATATGACAAGTTCAATAATACTTCCTGTTTTATCACAAATATTAGTTAATCTATCCTCTTCATCTCTTTCATTTACAGTACCTATTACAAGTCCAATTATTTTATTATCTTGTTTTGCTAAATATATTTTGCCGTCATTTTTTTCAACATCATCCATATCAAGTTTAAATACGCCTTCTCTATATTCAGGACACATTTTTAATAATTTAAAATAATCTATTTCAACTAAATATTCTTGTAATTCTACTAATAAATCTTTTATTGCTTCATCATAAATTTTATCATATTCAATTATTTCCATAACTACTCCTTTACATCTGGCATAGGTTTATCAAATGTAATATCTTTGTAATACTTTATATTTTGTTCTTTACAAAGGGAAGAATATTTATCATCAAAAGATAACCTATATGCATCTTTTATATTTAAATTTAAAATATCCACAAAATATTTAATTATATCAGGGTTATTTTTCTCACTTTTACTTTCTATTTCTAGTGCAATACCAAAAGGATATTCATCAATTGATATTTCAACATCACTGTTTGTAAAAGTTGTTCTATATCTTTCATAACTTTCAATTCTTTTCATTTTTAAAATATTTTCTAAAATTGAAATTAAATTATTGTAATCATTATAATCAACATTAACTTCTATTTCTTCTTCTTTATTTATATCCGACTTTGTAGTATCACTTAATCTTTTTTTCCAACTTATTTTACATTTAGATATCTTATCACTTTTAGTAATTCTAAATCTAAATCTACCATCTATTTCTTTAGAATAAAAACTATTATTTTTACAAGGATGGTCATATTGAATAGTTTTTTCGTAGCACCTATCATTCATAGTTAATTCTTTTATATTTTTTAGTTTAGAAATTAAATCTTTTAGACTATCTTTGGAAAAGTAAAATCTAACTTCATACTCCATAACTACTCCTTAATTAATTTTAGTGCAAAATCTAAAGCAAGTATCATAACTTCTTTTTTCTTATCTATGTTAGATAATCCGGATAAACTTCTTTCTTCCCACTCTGTACTATCTAAGTTATCTCCTGCATAGTAAAATGTAAAATAATCTAGATTTTTTCTTTTACATACACTTGCTATTACTGATCCTTCCATTTCAACAGTAATCGCACCTTTACTTTTAAAATAATCTATTTTTTCTTTTGTTTCTCTATAAAAAGCATCTGTTGTCCAAGTATAACCTAATCTATAATCAAAATTATACTCTTTTAATAATTCTATAAATTCATCTATATATTTTGGATTAACCTCTATATCATCACTTTCTTCTAGATAGTGGTAACTCGTTCCTTCATCACGGAATGCTTTAGTAGGAATTATTATAGAACAGTCTTCAATACTAGAATCAAGTACTCCACAGTTTCCAAATATTATAAATTTTTCTACTCCTTGTTTATTTAAATCTTCTATATCTGTACTTATATAAGGTCCACTTACTCCTGCCATTGTAAATGTAATTTCCGTATTTTTATATTTTAATATATATATATTTCTTTCATAATTTGAACTTGAAATATATCCAACCTCTTTACATGGAAACTTTTCTATCACATCATAATATAAATGTCTTGAAAATACTAAAACTGCAACTTTAGGTAATCTTATATTCTTATCTTGTCCCTCTCTAAATTTAATTCCTATTGGCTTTATAAATCCTTCTTCATCACTATATCTTATCACTTATCATCACTCCTTAAATATTCTTCTACTACTTTTATAGTATCTTTAACTACATTTTCCCTAGTACAAATTTTTAAACTTTCTTCTAACTCATTTATTATATTTTTTTTATTTATATATTTTAAAGTAAACATACCTTCTTTTTCATTTTCAGTTAAATTAATCTTTGATAAATCAGGTAAATCATCAGTTTTTATACTATAATAATTAGCCACAAATTTAGAATTTAAACCTACTTTAGGATAATCTTTATTATAATAAGTGATTGAAATAAAAGGTGTTCTTTTTTTAAGTGGGATAGTTATTCCTGTTTCTTCTTTTACTTCTCTTACAAGACATTCATCAAGAGATTCATTATCCTCTAAATGACCACCTGGAAACTGATAGTTAGAATTACCATATCCAAGTAATATTTCACCATTTGAATTTTCTATTAAAGCTTTAGCTCTATAAACAAAATTATTAATTTCACTTTCTTTTAAATTAGATTCATTATGAATTATTTCTTTCATAAACTACCTCCATTACTAAATATTTTTTTACCTCACCAATCGTATTTGGCATTTCTATTTGTCCTTTTATTTTATATCCACATTTTTTATAACAATTAATTGCTTTTAAATTATCTATGAGTGGTACAAGAGTTAAAGTTTTAGCACCCTTTATATTTATAAGATAATTAGTAAATAATTTAATTACTTTCTCACCTATTTTTTTGGAGTGCATCTGAAGATTACCAATAAATATATCTATATCATAACTATCCAAACTACTTACTTTATATAATTTACTAGTTTCAGTATCAATTTTTTTATATTGTATAATTCCTATAGGTTCACTTTTGTAATAGATCATATAAACAGGTACATTTGAATTTATATTGCACCTTTTACTATATTTATCTACAATTTCATCATAACTTAAAATTCTTTGTTCAAAATGTTTATAAATCTCTTCTTGACTACACCATTTTTCAAGTAATTTATAATTTTCATTTGTACCATTTAATATAAAAAGTTTTATATCGTTAAGAGTTATACCACTAGAATCAAAGATATAGTAGTCTCCAATTATTTCAACATCATTATTTTCTATTCTTATAAATGATTCATTTGGTAAGCAAATGATTTTATTATTACTAGATATTTCAATTATATCTTTATTATGATTTAAATTGTTAAAATCAAAATGTGGCTCTATATTTAAATCTACTAATCCTATTCCTTTATAAAAAGTGTGCTTATACACATTATCATCTATATCTTTAGCTAATGCAACATTTTTAGCCATATTTATACTACCTGCACTAATACCTATAGTAATTCCATCTCTTTTTACTAAATTAGAAATTAAATCATACTTTTTTATATCCTTTATTTCTCTTAATGTATCTCCACCCATTATAAATATTATATCTGATTTATCAATATAGTTTTTTGCTATATCCTTAGAAACATTATTATCTATTAAATATGTTTCTTTAAAAGTTATATCAATATTTTTAAAATAGTCTATAAATTTAGTATAATATGCCTTGTTTTTTTCTGTTTCACTAAATGTTGATGCAATAAAAGTTATTACTGAATTTTGCTTTATATCTTTTTTTAAGTATATTTTTTGAGTCTCATAAAATTCGTTATATTTGTCTATACCACTTAATAAATAATTAACTTGCATATTATCACCACCTAAACTATATCATAAATATATATTTTTTTCCACAAAAAAAGGAAAACTTAAATGATTTTCCTTTTAGTAAGATTCTTTTGAATTTTATTTTCTTGCAGTTATACCATAATACTGTCTTCTTAATATTATTTGTTTGTTTTTAGTATTGTTTTTTACATACTCATCAATTTTTTCTAAATCAAAATCTTTGATATTAGAGTATTCAAGTATTGGAACTCTTTTTAAAAAGTTTATAAAAGTTTCTTTATCTTTAAAATATTCCCTAGTGTAAATGGGAACTAATTCAACATCTTTAAAGTTTGCATCAAGTACGGATTCGTAATCAACTTGACTTTCTGGCTTAATGTCATTATATCCTTGCCCATATCCAAAAAGTCTTTTTAAATCCCAACAATCTAATTTGTCTACTCCTCTTATTATTAAAAGGCCACCTTTTTTTAAAGTTTTGTAGATTTGTTTTGGATCAGTCACTGTATGTCTTGCAACTACTATATCAAAGTATTCATCTTTAGTATCCATATCAAGATTATTCATTAATCTAAATTCAATATTTTTTCTTTTAGATATTTCTAAATTTTTCTTTGCAGTTTCAATCATACCTTTTGAATAATCAGTTGCAAGGATTTCTTTAACTTCAGGGAAATACTTTATAACTTTTTCTCCTCCACCTGTTCCTAGATCAAGTATTTTAGATTCTTTGTTAGAATTTTTCTTTAATATTTCATACATGTCCCAATTTGTTAAGTGTTCTTCCTTTATTTCAAATTCATCAAAGTCCCATTTTTTCTCATTATCATAAAATTCATATTCTAAATCTTTCATATTATCAACTCCTCCTTGTGGCAATAAAAAGAATCTTACCAACCATAGCAAAATTACCACTTTTATACCATGGTTAATTTTGCCATTCATGATAAGATTCTTAAGGTCTATCATTATTCCTTTAAGCGAGTGCTTACTGGTAGTAATACGCGAATGGACGAATTGAATTACTACAACTACATAATAACACTTTAATATTAATTTGTCAAACTATTTATATAAAGGTTAAATTTTTTTATACCTTTAGGTACACTATAAAATTCACTAACAGGTCTAAATATACCCTTACTTAAATTTACATAAGAATCATTTATACTTATTTTTGTATTCATCATATCCTCCAATATATTTATTTAATTTTTTATTTTTTAATTCTACTATATTAGTAGCTATCTTATTTATAAAATATCTATCATGTGATACAAAAAGTATAGTTCCATTAAAATTAATTAAAGCATTTTCAAGTATTTCACGTGTATCAATATCTATATGATTAGTTGGCTCATCAAGTATTAAAAAGTTATATTTATTTTGAGTTAAACAAAATAGTTTTAATCTCACCTTTTCTCCACCTGATAAGTATTTAATTTTTTTATAGATATTTTCACCAACAAATAAGAATTTAAAAAGTGCGGATCTTAAGTGCTCTTCTATTCCTATAAAGTATTTTCTTGCTTCTTCAAGTACACTTAAATTATCATCTTCAAAAGTTATCTCTTGTGGGATAAATCCTAATATTATATTACTTCCAAGTTTGATACTAGGATTCCCTTTTAATATTTCTTTTATTAGTGTTGATTTACCTGTACCATTATCTCCAACTAAACAAACTTTTTCTTTATAATATAAATCTAGGTTAGCACTCTCAAATAAAACTTTATCATCAACGTTTAAATTTAAATTATCTATTTTTAATACATCTTTACCTGTTCTAGAATTATCGTTAAAATCTATATCAATCTTTTTCTTTTCTTCTGGTTTATCTAATTTTTCTAAACGTTCTAATCTTTTTTTAATACTAGCTGCTCTTCTAAAAAACATTTCTCCACCACTTGGTCCACAAAGGTGTCCATATTCTTCTAATCTCTTAATAGATTTTTTCATAGCCTCTATTATTTTTTGCTGATCTTTATATTTTTTAAATTCTAACATAATTCTATTTTCATTTTCTTTTATAAAATATGTATAATTACCAAAATATGTTTCAATTCCTCTTTTAGTTAATAAAAATATTTTGTTTACGACTTTATCTAGAAAGTATCTATCGTGAGATATTAAAACTACAGTTCCATTATAATTTTTTAAGTAACTTTCTAACCACTCTATTCTTTTTATATCCAAGTGATTAGTAGGTTCATCTAATAAAAGTACATCAGGTTCTATTAAAAGTAATTTAATTAAAGAACAAATTGTTTTTTCTCCACCTGATAATGTATTAAAATTTCTTTTTAACATTTCATCTGTTATTTCAAATAAAGAAAGTATTTTATCTATTTTAGTTTCATACTCATATCCACCTAGATTAATAAATTCTTCTTGAAGTTTTGTATATTTATTAATAACTTTTATATTACTACTTAAACTATTTTCTAAATTTTCTAACTTTTCTTTTAACTTTAATATATTTTTAAATGTATCATAGATATAATCTTTTACTGTTATATCTTCATTTGTTGGTACTTGACTTAAATACCCAATACTTATATTTTTTCTAATTGAAATATCTCCACTACTTACGTTTTCATCACCTACAATAAGTTTTAAAATTGTACTTTTACCACATCCATTTGGTCCAATTATTGCAACTTTATCTTTATTATTTATAGTTAAATCTATATTATTTAAAACTTTATCAAATCCGTAAGACTTACTTACTTTACTTAAATTTATATCTATCATATTATCACATCCTATCAAAAAAACTATACAGAATACACCTGTATAGCTATCTATTACAGATGTAGGCACGATGAAAACTCACACCTACATCTAAAAATTTTTTTTAGAATGTAAGTGTGACACTATTTGTATACATGATAACTCTACCTACATAATTCATAGTATCACTCCCTCTAAAAATAATATATTACAAAATTTATTATTTGTCAATTACTCATTAACTACTTTAAATATTATTTTTTTATTTATCAATAGTTAAAAACTACAAAATTTTGTTTTGTAGTTTATATATTTTTACTTTTGTCTTTTATACATTCATTAACACGCTTAATAAATTCAGTTGTATCAACACTTAAAGTCTCATTATTACCAAATACTCTATAACTTATAGTTTTTGATTCTTTTTCTTTATCGCCTAATATCAAAGTAATAGGTATTTTTTTAGTTTGACTTTCTCTCATTTTGTATGATAATTTCTCATCTCTATCATCTAGATTAACACGTATATTATTATTTTCAAGCAATTCTTTTATTTCTTTAGCATACTCTAGGTGATATTCACTATTTACAGGTATGATATTAACTTGTACAGGTGCAAGCCAAAGTGGGAAAGCACCTTTAGTCTCTTCAATAATATATGCCATAAAGCGATCAAGTGAACCCAAAATTGCACGGTGAAGAACTACAGGAGTTTTCTTTTCTCCATCACTATCTACATATTTTAAATCAAATTTAGCAGGTAAACAAAAATCTAACTGACAAGTAGAAAGTGTATATTCTGCTCCAATTGCAGGTTTAACATTGACATCTAATTTAGGGCCATAAAATGCTGCCTCTCCTATTTCTTCTGTATATTCTATTCCTATATCATCTAATACTTCTCTCAAATTATTTTCAGCTTTATCCCACATTTCATCATCTGGGTGATATTTTTCTTTATCGTTAGGATCTCTTAATGATAAAACACATCTATAATCAGTAATATTAAAATCTTTATATACATCAAAAATTAAATCTACAACATTCTTAAATTCTGATTTAATTTGTTCCTTAGTTACAAATAAATGCGCATCGTTTTGACAAAAATGACGTCCTCTTTCAATACCTTTAAGCGCACCACTTGATTCATATCTAAAATCATGTGCGATTTCACCTATTCTAATAGGTAAATCTTTATAAGAATGAAGTTTATTTGCGTATATCATCATATGATGTGGACAGTTCATAGGTCTTAATACAAATGATTCTCCATCAACTTCCATAGCTGGAAACATATTTCCTTTGTAGTGGTCCCAATGTCCTGAAGTTTTATATAATTCAACATTTCCAACACATGGAGTCATTACATGCAGATAACCTAATTTTCCTTCTTTTTCTTTAATATAATTTTCTAATTCTTGCCATACTATATATCCATTTGGTAAGAACATAGGTAACCCTCTTCCAACTAAATCATCTGACATAAATAATTCGAGTTCCTTACCTATTTTGCGGTGATCTCTTAATTTTGCCTCTTCTAATATTTTTAAATGTTCATTTAAATCTTCTTCATTTTCAAAACATATTCCATATATTCTTTGAAGCATTTTATTTTTAGAATCACCTTTAAAATATGCTCCACTTACTTTAAGTAATTTAAAATATTTAATCATTTTAACTGTTTCTACATGAGGTCCACGGCATAGATCTGTAAAATCTCCTTGTGTATAACAACTTATAATAGTACTATCATCCATATTGTTTATTAAATCTATTTTATATGGATCATCACTAAACATAGAAAGTGCTTCACTTCTTGTGAGTTCTTTCCTAACTATTCTTTTACCATCTTTAGAAATTTTTTTCATTTCTTTTTCTATAGTCTCAAGATCTTCTTCCTTTAGAACATCATTACCTAAATCTACATCATAGTAAAAACCTTCTTCTATAACAGGTCCTACCCAAAATTTAGCATTAGGATATAAATGCTTAATTGCTTGTGCCATAAGATGCGCACATGAATGATTTAATACGCTCAAACTTTCATTTTCTTTTATATTAATCATAACTATCCTCCTCTATCTTTTTTAAACTTTTTATTTTTTCTCTTCTCTTTTTCTTTATTAATTTATGAGCTTCATTATATCTTTTGTTATTAGCTCTTAATAATTCTCTATAAACTTTTACTAATTCATAAAGATCCATATCGTCACTTATAATTATATTTTTATTTTTGTCTTTTGAAATCTTTATTGTAGATAATTCATCATAGATTATTTCATTAGGTTTAACATAATATAATTTTTCTTTATATGAATCTTCAACACATAATATTTTTCCTTTTAAAATCATATCAAAATTTTTTTGTACTTCAAGTTCATCAACTGTTTTTAGTTGTGGGAATAATGATATGATATCCCTATGGGCTAATTTACATTCATTTAATTCTATATTTACACCGAAATATAAAATTAAAAATTTTCTTAAACTTATCACTTCGTTTTCTATTTTTTCATTAAATTTTACTTTTTTCTTTTTTTCTTCTGTCATTTCTACTCCCCCAAAACAAAAAGCACCCCTTTTAAGGAGTGCTTGCACGGTACCATCCTTTTTTACTTAATTAATATAACGGCAAAGCCGGGAATCTCTTTCGAGTCCTGTTCATAGGTAGTAATTATATATATTTATAAACTAATCTCACCAATAATAGTCTCTCTTTATATAAATATTATATAACCATGTCCTAATCAAAACATTTATACATATATTTTAACATATTTTTTCAAAATTGCAAATACTATTTTGCTTGATACCAATCATCACCATATTCTACATCAACTGTAAGTGGCACTCCAAGATCTATTACGTTTTCCATAACATCTTTGATTAATTTTTTTACTTCTTCTAATTCATCTTTTTTAGTATCAACTACAAGTTCATCGTGAACTTGAACTAATATCTTACTTTTTAAGTTACGCTTATTAAATTCTTTATATAAATTAACCATAGCAATTTTAATTATATCAGCAGCTGTTGATTGTATTGGCGTATTAAGCGCGATTCTTTCTCCACTATGTCTAATTAAATGATTACTATTTTCAAGTTCTGGTATTGTTCTAATTCTTCCATATTTAGATTTAACAAATCCATCCTCATGTGCTTTTTTTATAGATTCTTCTTTATACTTTTTAATACCTGGATATGTTTCATAATAATTATTTATAAACTCTGTTGCTGATTTTGCATCTATACCCAAATTCTCTGAAAGACCAAATCCACTTATTCCATATATTATACCAAAATTAACAGCCTTAGCCACTCTTCTCATATCTTTAGTAACAGCCTCAACTGGAACTTTAAATATATCACTTGCCGTTTTAGTATGAACATCAACTCCAGATATAAATGCTTCTTTTAGTGCTTCTACATTAGCAATACAAGCAAATATTCTGAGTTCTATTTGTGAATAATCTGAACTTACTATAACTGAATCCTCACTTGGAACAAATGCTTTTCTAATAAGTCTTCCATATTCATTTCTAATAGGAATATTTTGAAGGTTTGGTTCTATACTAGAAAGTCTTCCTGTGCGTGTTAAGGTTTGAGTATAAATTGTATGTATTTTACCATCTTCGTGTATAAAATTAAGTAGTCCTTCAACATATGTCGCATACAATTTAGTTATTAGTCTATATTCTAGTATTAAGTTAACTATAGGATGTTTATCTCTTAATCTTTCAAGTACATCTGCTGCAGTAGAATAACCTGTTCTACCTTTTTTCGATTTATGTTTAAGTCCTAATTTTTCAAATAATACTTCTCCTAATTGCGGTGTGGATTGTATGTTAAATGGTCCACCAGCATAGTTGTATATGTCTTTTGTTAAAAGTTCTATTTTTATTTTTAACTCTTCACCCATTTCAATTAATTTATCTTTATCTACTTTAAATCCTGTATATTCCATATCAGCTAAAACTTCACTTAAGGGTAATTCCACATCCTTATATAGATTATACATATTTTTTTCTTTTAGATCATTCATTAATTTTTCTCTTGTATCGTATATAAATTTAGCTCTTCCAACGCAAACTTCTTCTATATCTAAATTTTCCTGTTTAATATTCATAAAAAATGGTAATTTATAGTTTAAAAGATTAGCAAGATATGCTATATCATCTTTTATAGTATATTCAAGTAGATATGAAACAAGTGCCGTATCAAATACTACATTAGATATATTTATGTTATTTTTTTTACATACTACAAGTACCTTTTTATAATCATATGTATAAAGATTTACTTTAGTTAAAAATTCTGGATTTAATTTTAATACTTCACCAGGTATAAATAACGCTGTATTTTTATTATATACTCCCATTCCAACTAATTTACCTATGTGATAATTCATATTATCTACTTCTAAGTAAATTGCTGTATCATCTGTTATATTTATTTCATCTAATTTTTTTACAACTTTATAATCTATATCTTCGTGTTCAAATTCAACCTCATTTTTGATGTTTTTTAAAAGTGAATAAAATTCTAATTCTTTATATATATCTGCAAGTTTAGGATTTGGACCTTTATAAATTATATCATCTATATTAATATCCATTGGTACATCCTTGCATATGGTTGCAATTTCATAACTCATATATGCACTATCTTTATCGTTTACTAGTTTTTCGCGAGTTGCTCCTTTAATATTATCGATATTTTCATATACACAATCTAATGTTTTATATTCACGTAATAATTTTAAAGCTATTTTTTCTCCTATTCCTCTTACTCCTGGTATATTATCACTAGAATCTCCCATGAGTGCTTTTAAATCTATTACATTTATTGGATCTATACCCCATTCTTCTTTAAAAGATTCTTCATTATATTTAATATAATCTTTAGGTTTTAAAAGTTTCATTTCTACATGCTTAGATATTAATTGAAGTAAATCTTTATCACTACTTACAATTAGACCATCATAATTGTCATCAGAGTCACAGTATTTAGCAAATGTTCCAATTATATCATCTGCTTCGTAATTATCTATTTCATAATATTTAATACCCATAGCATCTAGCATTTCTTTTGCAACAGGAAATTGTACCTTTAATTCATCTGGAGTTGCATCTCTACCATCTTTATAGAAATCATATTTTTCATGCCTAAATGTTTTACCTTTATCAAATGCAACAATTATATATGTAGGCTTTTCTTCACTTATTATTTTATTTATCATATTGGCAAATCCAAATAATCCATTGGTTGGAAATCCTTTAGAATTTTTCATAAAATTTCCATTATAAGCAGTTGCGTAAAAACTTCTAAATAATAAATTATTTCCATCTACCATTATTATCTTTTTCATAACATCACCAATAATATTATAACATGTTTTAATAATTTTTTTCTATAATTTTATTTCTATTTGATTTTCAAATATTTAAAAACTTAAGATAAAATCTTAAGTTAATTCAAACATTATTTTAAATTATTAATAATTAAACTTCTGTAACCGTATTAGTACCACAATCTTTAAACATAGCGCCAATCCCACTCGCATCATCATTAATTAACCATTTATCTTTTGATACTAATATCTCTTTTAAGTTATAACATTGTAAAAACATATAATACACATCTTT
Source organism: uncultured Bacilli bacterium (assembly GCA_947628685.1). Lineage (GTDB taxonomy): Bacteria > Bacillota_I > Bacilli_A > RF39 > UBA660 > UMGS1613. The sequence goes on along the minus strand of CANRAT010000039.1, from coordinate 1,243 downwards.
TACATTTGACATATCAAAACTACTTAGATCTAATTTTTCTAATTTATGACAACTTTGAAACATACCATTCATAGTAACTACTTTTGATGTATTCCAGTTACTTAAATCTAGTTCTGTTAAACTTGAGCAACCTGAAAACATACCATACATACTTCCCGTTTTTGATACATCCCAACTACTTAAATCCAATTTTTTTAAGTTTTTACAATCTGCAAAAACATAATTCATACTATACACTTTTGATGTATCAAAAATACTTGCATCTAACTCTATTAAACTTGAACAACTACTAAACATGTGCGCTATAGCAGTAAGGTTACTTGTATCAAGCAAGTTAAATGTTATGTTGGTTAAGTTCTTAAAATATCGAAACATATAGGCTCCATCAGTATTAGTTTGTATTATATTGTTGCTATAGATATAAATAATCTCGTTACCATCATAATACGCTTTTACTTCTCCGTCAATAGATACAGGAATATTCTTAAATAATGTTAACTCTTCCTTTGTTATTCCTTTTGGTAGCATACTTTCTGGTAAAAATATTATCTCTTTTACAATTGTATCCGTTGTAATAGAAGTTGCATTTTCTAATCCTACTAATTGTTTTATTTTAGAATTAAATTCTTCTCCACTTAAAAGCATGCTTTCTTTTATCTCTTTATATAACTTCATATCTTCATTTTCTATTCTTGCATAATAATCTTTTATTTTTCCTTTTATTATTCTTACTACTTTTTTGTTTTCTACTAAAAGTCCTCCACTTTCTATTCTATTACCACTTGTTTCTACTTGTATCTTTTTACCATTTAACTCTATTGCTTTACCATCATCTACTATAGTATAAAGTCCATTAGGTACATTTCTATTTATCTCTTCATTAATAAGAGATGTTTCTACTGCTCTTATATATTCACTTGCGCTTATTTCAAGTGAACTTATTCTTGACTTTTCTATTAAGTGTAATACCTGTGGAATAGCAATTAAAGATATAAATGCTAGTATTACTATTACTGCAAGTAGTTCTATTAAAGTAAATCCATTTTTCATACATATCCCTATCCTTACACTTCCATTTTACCACGCCCCCCCCCCCTGCGTGTCAAGAGTAAAAAAAAAATTAGGTCTGCAGTCCATAATTGGTTTACCTAATTTTAAGTTAACTTTTCTAAAGTATCACCTAATATTGAATAAAGATAGATATTAACTTCTTTTTTAGTTATACTTTCTACATAACTCTTGT
>CANRAT010000038.1 GCA_947628685.1 uncultured Bacilli bacterium | reverse complement strand
ATTAATTTACTAATTTTATAATAAATGCTATAATATCTTTGGTGATTTGTATGGATAAAATTAAATTAAGAGATAAATTATTACTACTACCACAAGAGCCAGGATGTTATCTTATGAAAAATAAAGATGGAGTAATAATTTATGTAGGTAAGGCTAAAAAGTTAAAAAATAGAGTTAATTCTTACTTTAGAGGTACACATTATGGTAAAACTGCTAAACTTGTAAGTGAAATAGATGACTTTGAGTATATAGTAGTTAATAGTGAGATAGAGTCCCTTATTCTAGAAATTAATTTAATAAAAAAATATGATCCTAAGTATAATATCTTACTTAGAGATGATAAAAGTTATCCATATATAGAACTTACAGATGATAAAGTTCCAACACTCAAAGTAATAAGAAATATAAATAGAAAGAAAAAATCAAAATACTTATATGGACCATATCCAAATGTAACAGCAGCAAGAAGTACAGTTAACTTACTTAATAGAATATACCCCTTAAGAAAGTGTAATACATATGAAAAAAGGCCATGTTTATATTTTCATATAGGAGAATGCCTAGGTTACTGCGCACACAATGTAAGTCAAAGTGAAATAAACGATATGAAAAATGAGATAATTAAATTCTTAAAGGGAGATCATTCTATCGTTACAAACAAATTAAAGATGAAAATGGAATATGAAAGTAGTCTAATGCATTTTGAAAAAGCAAAGGAATATAAAGAATTGCTTGATTACATAACAATAACACTTACAAATCAAGAAGTAGAACTTAAAGATAGTGTTGATAGAGATATATTTGGATACTATTTTGATAAAGGATATTTAAGCATACAAGTATTTTTTATTAGAGGTTCTAAAATAGTTGAGAGAAAATCTAAAATATTTGATATAGTAGATAGTGCTAGTGAAGAATTAACTAGATATATTGCAAGATTTTATACAAACTTAAATAAACCTAAAGAAATACTTGTTCCAAATATAGTAGACGATAAACTATTAAGTGAATATTTGGATTTAAAAGTTAAAAAACCTATTAAAGGTGAAAAATTAAGACTAGTTAACAATGCATGTGAGAATGCTTTAATATCTTTAAAAGAAAAATTTGAACTTATAAAAAAAGATGAAGAAAAAACTGTTTTTGCAAATGAAGAGTTAAAAGATATATTAAAACTTCATAAATTATCCAGAATAGAAATATTTGATAACGCACACCTTTTTGGTACATATAACGTATCAGGTATGGTAGTATTTATAGATGGACGTCCAAGTAAAAATAATTATCGTAAATTTAAAATAAGTATAGATACTAATGATGATTACGGAACTATGAGGGAGGTTATCTATAGAAGATATTTTAGAGTTTTAAAAGATAATCTAGAACGTCCTGATTTAATTATAGTAGATGGTGGGATAGGTCAGATTAATGTAGCGCGTGATGTAATTAATAGTTTATGTCTTGATATACCTGTTGTAGGTCTTAAAAAAGATGATAAACATACAACAAGCGCACTACTTGCATTTGATCCTATAAAAGAACTTTCTATAGATAAAAAAAGTAATTTATTTTATTTACTTGAAAGAATGCAAGATGAGGTACATGAATTTACAATAAATTATCATAGGCAAATAAGAAGTAAAGGAAGTTTATCTAGCATACTTGATAATGTACAAGGTATAGGAGAAAAGCGTAAAAAAGAATTACTTAAAAAATTTAAAACAATAAATAAAATGAAGGAATCAACTTTAGAAGAGTTAGAGACTATACTACCTAATGATGTAGCCATTAACTTAAAAGAATTTCTAAAAAATTATGATAAATAGGGGGAATATATGGATAAATTAATATATTATCATATACATAAAAAAGGTATACACGATGATGTATGGAAAGTTGGTATGGAACTAACTACATCTATAAATGAATTTACAAGTTTTTCTTTTAGATTTTCTCCAATTATAAGTATTGATAATAAAGATATGTCTATAATTTCTCTAATAGAATACTATCAAAAAAATAATGATATCGATAATCAATTAAAATTATTACCTAGACTAAAAAGTTGTATTAAAGAATATCAATTGTTAGTAAGAGAACTTGCTTACGAAGAAATTAGGAAGCAATATTTCCCTAATTTACCAAGTAGAAATAATTGTATTTGGCTTTGTAGGGAAGAGCAGTTAAATTACTGGTTAAATAATTTTAAAAAATCAGATGTTGATATATATGAACTTATGTTAGCGCATGAACCTTTTAAGACTCGTGATTCATTATTACCAATGCCTTTTGAGTCGTATAGTGAAATGAAATGCAAAGCAAAAAAGTATTGGGAATATAATAGCGATGAACTATTTTTTGATGATGAATATCTTTATGAAGGTAAATTTAAAATTTTAAGTATAATTCAAAAAAAAGATTTTAATTGTAAGGAAATCAAATAAAATGATTTCTTTTTCTTTATTTTTATAGTATAATTATTAAAGGAGTTGATACTATGGCTAACAAAGCAATAACAAGTAGAGATGTAGACTTTGGACAGTGGTATACAGATATAGTAAAAGCCGCACACTTAGCAGATTATTCTAATGTAAAAGGATGTACGGTATTTGAGCCTAATGGATATGCTATATGGGAGAAAATGCAACAAGTACTAGATAAAATGTTTAAAGATACTGGACATAAAAATGTATATATGCCAGTTTTAATACCTGAAAGTCTTATGAAAAAAGAAGGGGAATTAATTAAAGGTTTTGCTCCTGAAGTTGCTTGGGTAACAATTGGAGGACAAAAAGAACTAGATGAAAAAATGTGTATTAGACCTACTAGTGAAACTTTGTTTAGTGATTACTATGTATCTAAAGTTAAATCATATAGAGACTTACCACTTAAGTATAATCAGTGGTGTAACGTAATGAGATGGGAAAAAGAGACTAGACCATTTCTTAGGAGTCGTGAATTTTTATGGCAAGAGGGACATACAGTACATTCAACTAGTAGTGAAGCAGAAGAAGAGACAAGAGGTATGTTAGAACTATATAAAAAGTTTTTTGAAGATTACCTAGCAATACCTGTGATAACAGGAAGAAAAACTGAAAAAGAAAAATTTGCTGGTGCTGAATATACATTAACTGTTGAAGCCTTAATGTATAATGGTGTAGCTTTACAATCAGGAACAACACATTATTTTGGACAAAAGTTTTCTAAAGCGTATGATATTAAATTTTTAAATAAAGATAATAATCTTGAATATGCATATCAAACATCATGGGGAGTTACAACACGTATGATAGGCGCACTAATTATGGTACACAGTGATGATGATGGACTTGTACTTCCACCTTATATCGCACCAAATCAAGTTGTAATTATTCCAATTGGAAATAATGATGAAGTAAATTCTTTATCACAAGACATATGTGATAAATTAAAAAGTGAAAACATTACTGCATATATAGATAACACTGATAAATCTCCAGGATTTAAATTTGCAGAATCCGAGGTTAATGGTATACCAATTAGAATAGAGATAGGCGCACGTGATTTAGATAAAGGAATTATAACTATTACAAGACGTGATACAAAAGAGAAAATAGAAGTAAAAAAGGATATAGATATAATAAAATTTGTAAAAGATTTAATGAGTATTATACAAAAAGATATGTATGAAAAAGCAAAATCAAGAAGAGATAAAATGACTCATGAGGCACATACTTTAAAAGATGTAGAAGATATTATGAATAAAGAGCCTGGATTTATTAAAGGTATGTGGTGTGGTGATGAAAAGTGTGAACTAAAAATGAAGGAAATACGAGGTACTAAATCTAGATGTATTTTAGAAAATGCTAAATCGATTGATGATAAATGTGTCGTATGTGGAAAACCCGCAAAAGATTTAGTAGTATGGGGAGTACAGTATTAGGTGATGTTATGGATAGAAAATATAATATGACTAAAGAAGATAATATATTTTTTGCAAAAAGGAAAATAATAGATAACATATATAAAAGTGCAAATCTTGAGGGAATTGCAGTAACACTTGCTGATACGGTTGATTTTTATAATAATGTAAATAACGGCAAAATTTCAATAGATAATATGTTAAAATTAAAAGGATTAAAAGATGCATGGGGATATGTATTAGATACCATAGACGATGATTTGACGATAGATTATATTAAAAGAATTCACTTCGAAGTATGTAAAGGTCAAAATGTCATACCTCTTGGAGATTTTAGAAAAAAGGGAGTTGGGATCACTGGAACGGATTATAGGCCTAAATTACCAAGTGAATGTGATTATGAAGCCGAATTAAAAGATATTTTAAATAATGAAGATAAACTTGATATGGTAATAAATTTATTCTGTTGGATTCAAAGAAGTCAAATGTTTCAAGATGGAAATAAAAGAGTAGCAAATTTAGTTGCAAATAAAGAAATGATTAGAAATGGACTTGGAATATTAAATGTTCCTATAGAATTAATAGGTGGGTATTTTACAAAATTAATAAAATATTATGAAACAAATGATAATACAGATCTAAAAAATTTTATATATGATAATTGTTTAGATGGAATAAACAATTTATAGGAGGTTTTGTTATGATGGGTGCTAATGACTCAGTAAATTTTTTTAAAAATATACTTGAAAAAATGTCTTATGAGGAAATAGAAAAATATTTGAAAGAAAAGGTATTTTCCTTTAGAGATAGTGAAGAAAATAAATCTTTAATACCAATAGATTATATTGAACACATAAATAAGAAATATCATACATTGAATAACGAAGGGCAAGTAATTCTACTTGTAAAAATGTTAAATTTATTAGATTATAAAGAAAATATAGATGATGTAAATTCTTTAAATCACAACAAAAAAATTGTTAAAGCGTTAATACCTGAAATTAATTTCTATTTAATATTTAAGTACTTAGAATATTCTAAATGTATTGAATTTCTAATAAATGTTGAACATATAATAGATGAATTAATAAATTTTGATTTAACAAAGTATGATGAGATTCAAAACTTTAAAGAAGAATCTCGTCAAAATAAAAGTTATATAAAAAAATTATAAATAATTAAAAGGAGAATAAATATGGATGAAATTTTAATGAATGTTGAACTTGAAATGAATGAAGCAATAGAAAATATGGAAAAAAGATTTTTAAATATACGTGCAGGACGTGCTAATCCGCAAATGCTTGATGGTGTTATGGTTAATTATTACGGTGCACTAACACCCCTAAAACAACTTGCAACAATTAGTATACCTGAAGCAAGACAGTTATGTATTAAACCATATGATAAAAGTAGTATAAGTGCGATTGAAAAAGCAATATATGAATCAAATATAGGACTTACTCCAAATAATAATGGAGAGATGATTATATTAAATATACCTGCATTAACAGAGGATACAAGAAAAGAATATGTTAAACAAGCAAAAGAATATTCTGAAGATTGTAAAATTGTGCTTAGAAATATAAGACAAGATGCAAATAATAATATAAAAAAATCAGAAGCAACAGAAGATGAAAAAAGAAATGCTGAAGAAGATGTACAAGACCTTATAAATAAATATAATAAAACAGTAGATGAAAAGTTTAAAATAAAAGAAACAGAACTCATGTCAATATAAAATTAATAATCTATATATGGTTATAAATGGCATGAAGGTATTTACAAACATATGTGTTAATGATATAATAATTTCCAAGGGGATGAGATTATGGAAAAAGTTGAAAACATAGCTAAATATATTTTGTATTTAGATACGAATAATGATATTTTTATAAATAAATTAATAAATTTACAAGGAAGAGATTGCTACGAAGGTAATGTTAGATTAAATAAGTATTTGCACATAATGCAAATGGTTTATTTGGCTATGACAAATAAGAAATTATTCGATGAAGCAATGTATGCTTTTGATAACGGTGTTGTAGTAAATTCTGTAATGAATAATTATGCATATCTAAAATCGAATAAGGATTCTTATAAAATTTCAGATTTAGATGTAAAAACTTATATTGAAAAAATGTTTAATATTTTAAAATATGCTCCTTTAGAAGATTTAATAGAAATATCTCATCAAGATGAAGAATGGAAGAAAAAGCATAATTTCTATCAAAAGAAAGATCAACTAATTGATGTTGATAGTCAAAAAGAAAATTATAAAATTATGTGTGCTGATTTTATAGAAGTATTAAACGATGATTGAAATTGGTCAGGTACTTTCGTTAAAAGTAAGGTTTAACAATTCAGGGAATGTTGCCAGTGTAGCACATCCAATTTTAGTATTAAATATAGATAATGAAAAAAATATCCTAGAGGTAGCACACATTGATTCTATAACTGCTGAGAAAAAATGGAAAACCTTATTGAAAACAAATGTAACAATAAAAAAAACAAATCCGAATGAAACGGTTATTGATAAAGATAGTTTTGTTCAGATTGATAACATAATTCAATTGGAAAATTTTAAAAAATTAGAAACAAAAAGAAGACAAGTTGACAAATTGAGTAATGAAAAATTTAATAAAGTTTTAAAAAGGTACAATGAATATAAAGAAAATGAATGGATTGATGATAATAAGAAGGTATTTATGAGTAAAGATGAAATAATATCTTTAAATCAAGATCTTAAATAATATATTATAGAGTAAAAAAGTAAATGTAAAAAAACATTCTACATTTACTTTTTCTTTTATTTTAACATATAATATGATATAATGAACTTGGTGATGCTATGAATAAAAATATTGATAAAGATTCATTAAATGAAGTAATAAGTATATCTAAAAAAATACTAAAAATATTTTATTTAATATTAATAGTAGTAGGGGCTTACCTACTTCTTAAAATATTTAAAGAGTTACGTATTTTCCATATAATTTTAACAGTTTTAAAAATACTAACTCCATTATTTATAGGTATAATAATTGCATGGCTTTTGAATCCATTTGTGAAGTGGCTTATTAAAAAAAGAGTTAGAAGAGGAATTGCATGTTTATTATCATATGTAATATTAATAGGATGTATAATCTTACTTATTCAATCAATAATACCACTTTTATATAAGCAAACAATAGATTTAGTATCTAATTTTCCTAACATATTTTCAGATTTAAAAGCATGGGCAGAAAATATATTTGCTAATTTTAATACCGATACAATAAATGTAGAATCAATACAAGAAAACTTATTTTCAAGATTAGATATATTTTCAAATGATTTGGCAACACAATTACCAACTACAATAATAAATGGTGCAACAACATTAATATCTTCAATAGGTACATTTTTAATAGGACTAGTAATAGGATTTTTCTTACTTTTGAGTTGTAATAATTTAGGTAGTACTTTATTAGATTTATTGCCTAAAAAATTTAGAAAACCTACACATGAATTATGTTCAAAAATAAATCAATCTTTAAGAAGTTATGTAAATGGCGCACTTATAGATGCATTTGTAGTATTTGTAGTATCTAGTATTGCTTTTGCACTAATAGGTCTTAAAGCACCCCTACTTTTCGGACTTTTCTGTGGTCTTATGAATGTAATACCTTATGCAGGTCCATATATAGGAGGCGCTCCAGCAGTAATAGTAGGTTTTTCTTTAAGTACAGGTATAGGAATTGCAGTACTAATTGCTATAATTGTAATACAGTCTATTGAAGGGAATGTATTACAAACTCTAATAATTAGTAAAACAACTAAACTAAACCCTGTTACAATAATAATAGGATTACTAGTATTTGGACATTTTTTCGGTATAGTAGGTATGCTTTTATCAACGCCAATAATAGGAGTTTGTAAAGTAATAATTAAGTATTTTGATGATAAATATGATTTACTTAATTTTAATTAGGAGGTAACATGGAATTTATTAAAAGGAATCCTAAAATATTCATAATATCTGGTAAAGCTAGGAGTGGTAAAGGAGATATTTCTAAAATAATAAGTAATTATTTTAAAGATAAAAAGACCATTACTATTTCCTTTGGTCACTATATAAAAGATTATGCTAAAAGAGTAAGTAGTTGGGATGGTAATGAAGATAATAAGCCAAGAGAACTATTACAACAATTAGGCATAGAACTTATTAAAAACAAAATAGATAATAAATTATTCATTAGAAGAATATTAGAAGATATAGAAGTTTTTTCATACTTTTATGATATAATAATCATTAATGATGCAAGACTTATAGATGAAATAGAAACTTTAAAGGAAAAATATAAAGACTCTATAAGTATTAGAGTAATTAGAAATAATGTTTCTAATAAATTAACTAATGAAGAAAAAAAACATATAACAGAAACTAATTTAGATAATTATACTAACTTTGATTATATAGTTTATAATAATGATACAAGAAAGAAATTAACTAGTGATATAGAAAGTATTTTAAGAGGTGTAAAGTGAAAAATATAATTGCAATAGTAGGTATGTGTGGAAGTGGTAAATCAGTCGCATCAGAAATATTAGAACAAATGGGATATAATAAAATTTATTTTGGTGGAGTAACAATGGAAAAGTTAAAAGAGGCTAATTTAGAAGTTAATCCAGAAAATGAAAAAATGATGAGAGAAAAATTGCGTAAAGAACTTGGTATGGGTGCATTTGCAAAAATATTACTTCCAAAAATAATAGAAAGTTCTAAAAAAAGTGATACAGTACTTGATGGGCTTTATTCATGGGATGAATTTAAAATACTTAAAGATGAATTAGGTGATAATCTAAAAGTAATTGCTATTATTGTAGATAAAAATATTCGTTATGAAAGATTACAAAATAGAACTGTTAGACCTTTAACTTTAAATGAAGCTATAAATCGTGATATATCAGAAATAGAAAATTCTGCTAAAGGTGGTCCTATTGCTTATGCAGATTATTATATAGATAACAATTCTAATTTAGAAAATTATAAGGAAAGATTACTTCAAATAATTAAAGAAATAAGAGGTGAAGTATGAACTTAAAAGATTTATACATAGATTTCTTCAAAACTAAAGGACATAAACAAATTCCAAGCGCACCTGTTGTGCCTGAAAATGATCCTAGTGTTTTATTTAATACAGCAGGTATGCAACCATTAATACCTTATTTAATGGGACAAGCACATCCATATGGAACAAGACTTTGTGATTATCAAAAGTGTATTAGAACTAATGACCTTGATGCAATAGGTGATACAACACACCATACATTCTTTGAAATGTTAGGTAATTGGTCACTTGGAGATTATTTTAAAGATGAAAGCATTACTTGGAGTTTTGAGTTTTTAACTAAAGTATTAAATATACCTAAAGAGTCTTTAGCAGTTACAGTATTTAAAGGTGATGATACTATTCCATTTGATGAAGTTACATATAATAAATGGTTAAGTTTAGGAATAAGTAAGGATAGAATTGCTAAAACAGTTACGGATAATTTTTGGATAGCAGGAGAAACAGGACCATGTGGACCTGATACAGAAATATTTTATTTTAGAAGTAATGATGAAATACCTATAACTTTTGACCCAGAAGATGATAGATGGGTAGAAATATGGAATAATGTATTTATGGAATATTATAAAAATGAAGATGGTTTAGTAACACCTCTTCCTAAAAAGAATGTAGATACAGGTATGGGTGTTGAAAGAACAACTGCAATACTTGAAGGAGTAAACGATAATTACTTATCTAGTATATGGATTGATGTAATTAACTTAATATCTAATATATCTGGATTAAAATATGAAGATAATAAAGAATCTATGAGAATAATAGCAGATCATATTAGGACCTCTGTATTTATATCAGCTGATAATGCAGGAATTAAACCATCTAATACAGATCAAGGATATATACTTAGAAGATTAATAAGAAGAGCAATAAGACATGCTTTTCGTCTTAATATAGATATTAATTTTAATTGGGAAGAGCAAATAGCAAGATTAATTATAAATAAATATAAAGATTACTATAAAGAGTTAATAGATAATGAACAAGTTGTATATGACGTATTAAAACAAGAAAAAATTAAATTTAATAGAACACTTGAAAAAGGTATAAAAGAATTTGATAAAATAGTATCTAATTTAGATGGTAATATAATAAATAAAGATTTAGCATTTAAACTTTATGATACATATGGATTTCCAATAGAACTTACTTTAGAACTTGCAAAAGAAAAAAATATAGAAGTAGATACATTAGGTTTTAAAGATAAATTTTTGGAACACCAAGAAAAATCTAGAACATCCTCTCAAGGTAAATTCAAAGGTGGTCTTGCTGGAAATGGTGAAATTGAAACTAAATATCATACAGCAACACACTTACTTAATGCCGCATTAAAACAAGTTGTTGGACCTGATGTGCATCAAAAAGGAAGCAATATAACTCAAGATAGAATGAGATTTGATTTTTCATGTGACCATAAATTAACAGAAGAAGAAAAAAATAAAACAGAAGAATTAGTAAATAAATGGATTAATGATTCAATAGATGTAAAATGTATTGAAATGAAAAAAGAAGATGCAATTAAATCTGGTGCTGAATGCATGTTTATAGAAAAATATCCAGATATAGTAACAGTATATACAATAGGTGATATATCTAAAGAATTATGTGGAGGACCACATGTTAAAAATACAAGTGAGATAGGTAACTTTAAAATAATTAAAGAAGAAGCAAGTAGTGCTGGAGTTAGAAGAATTAAAGCAGTTATTAATAAAAATTAGAAATTTACATTTTTTTCTAATTTTTTTTATTTTTCTTTGACAAGTAGAGGAGGGCGTGATAAAATAGAAATGTAAGAATAGGAGAGATGTATAATGAAAAAAGGTTTTACATTAATAGAACTACTTGCAGTAATAGTAATACTAGCAATAATCGCACTAATAGCAACACCAATAATATTAAATATAATAAATGATGCTAAAAATGAGTCAGATAAAAGAAGTAAAGAACTATACTTGCATGCAGTTAATCAAGCAATAGCAAGAAAGAATTTAACTGAAGAATTTAATCCAACAAGTTGTACAGTAAATAAAGATGGCAATTTAACTTGTGATGGTGAAGAGTTAATAGTAGAAGTAAATGGAAAAAAGCCATGTAAAGGTACAATAACACTAGAAAATATGGATATAGTTTCAGAAGATATAGGATATTGTGATGGAAGTACAGATGATGAAGTGCAAGGAGATGAAGGATACTATACAGATAGTAGTGGAGCAAATACACCAGATTTAATGGATGGTACTTTAACACCTGTAGTTTATGATAATAATTCAAAAAAATGGAAGATAGCAGATCCAAATGATGAATGGTATGACTATAGTAAACAGAATTGGGCCAATGCAGTAATACTTAAAAGTGAACTTAGAAGTACAAAGAAAGTGGGAGATGAGTTAACACTTCCAACTACAAATAATGATTTTAATTCATCAGATGTACTAGCAATGTTTGTATGGATACCAAGATATTCATATACGATAAAAAATCAATATGGAGATGGTGGAACAAGCGCAACAAGTCCAGGAGCAATAGATATAAAATTTGTAGGTGTAGATATTAATGATAGTGGTACTGCAACATATACGGATGAAAAAAATAAAGAAAGTTCATGGTATACACATCCAGCATTTACATTTGGAGATAAAAATTTATCAGGAATATGGGTAGGGAAGTTTGAAACAAGTCATACTACATACTCATCTACAACAACTAGCAATCAATTAAATTGTACAAATGAAAGTTGTGAAGGAGCAGATAATATAAGAATATTACCAAACGTACAATCATTAAGATATCAAACAGTAGCACCATATTTTTATGTAGTAAGATCAATGAGTAGAAATAACAACCTATTTGGAATAAACTCAAATACAACAGATACACATATGATGAAGAATAGTGAATGGGGAGCAGTGGCTTATTTAAGTCAAAGTAAATATGGGAAATATGGTAATGACGACTATACTGGAGTAAATAAAGAGATATATCAAAACAAATCAAGTGATTATATAACAGGAAGTAGTAATGGGACACCATCACAAAAAGAAACAAATACTCAGTGCGCATATGATGAAGAAGGAGAAAGCAGAGCAGAAGGAACAGGCTCTTGTGGAGGAGGAGCAAGTACAACAGGAAACATATATGGAATATATGATATGAATGGGGGTGCTTGGGAATACGTAATGGGAAATTATAATAACACAGTAGGAAGTTTTCAATCAGATTTCTTTAATACAGAAAATAATAAAAAATATTATGATAAGTATACGATAACTTCAACATCAAGTTGTACAAAGGGAGAATGTAAGGGGCATGCCTTATCAGAAACTTCTGGTTGGTACTCTGATTCCGTGTATTTGGTTTCTTCGAGTAATCCGTGGTTCGTTCGCGGTGGTAACTGCTACGGTACGGGGAGTGCAGGCGTGTTCGGCTTCAGCAGCAGCTATGGTGGTAGTAGCGACAGTAATTCGTTCCGCGTCGTGTTTGCGCCAACTACAATAAGTAAGTAAAACTTCTATCAGTTAATATAGTTTAAGGACTATATTCAGTATGGTTTATAGTAGAAGTTTAATTCCTATTTAACGTTATGTTAAATAAACACATAAATAGTATTGTTTTTGTGAGTAATAAAGTGATGAAAACAAGAACATATGGAAGGTAGTAGATTCTAATTTTTCTATTACCTTTTTTTTTAAAATTTGGAAGGTGGTTGTATGAGTAAGTTATATAATAAGTATTTAGAATTAAAAAAAGAAAATAATAGTAAAATGTATTTATTTGAAAGTGGTAAGTTTTATATATTCATTGATGAAGACGCAAAAAATATAAGTAAAATTACGACTTTAAAATTAACTAATTTAACAAATGATATAGTAAAATGCGGATTCCCTTGTAATTCATTAAGTAAGTATTTAGAAATATTTAATAATTTAAACTTAGATATAAAATTAATAAACAGTGATAAATTAGATATAAAAGACATAATAAAAAAAATAAAAAATATAGATATTAATAAAATAACTCCAATTGATTCTATTAATATACTAAAAGATTTAAAGGATCAAATAAATGAATGATTTAGAAGGTTTAATTATATATAAGCAGTATTTAGAGCTTATTTACTATACTGAAGCCATAACTATAAAATATCCTAAAGTAGAAAAATATTCTTTAGTATCTAAAATAAAAAATGTTACTTATAGTGGGATGGAAAGAATAATAAATTCTCAAAAAATAGTTGATAAAAGTAAAAGGCTTTCCATTTTAAGTAATTTGGATACTGATTTAAAAATGATAAAAGTATTAATAAGAGTATCTAAAAAGAAAAAATATATAAGTTCTAAGAATTATGAAGCTTGGAGTAAGAAGTTATCTAATATATCTAATTTACTTGGCGGTTGGATTAAGTCATGTGTAAAACAATAAAGAAAAGTTTTACTTTAAAATTAACATTTGATAATTTAATGAATGCTTATGAGAGAGCAAGCAAAAATAAGGGAAATAAGAAAGATTTACTTAAATTTAATATAGATTTAGAGACTAATATTATTAATATTTTAAATGACTTAAAAAAAGGGACTTATAAGCAGGGAAAGTATAGAACATTTACTATATATGAACCTAAAGAAAGAATAATCAAATCGCTTCCATTTAGAGATAGAATAGTTCAACAGTGGTATATAGAGGAGTTTATAAAGCCATTTATATTACCTCGATTTATTTATTCAAACTGTGCTTGTATTGAGTTTAAGGGGACATTATTTTCTGTTAATACGACACAAAAATATATGAGAAAAATGAAAAAATTATATGGAGATTATTATGTACTTAAATGTGATATAAAAAAATATTTTTATAATATTGATAAAGATATATTATTTAATATAATGAAAAAATATATAAGCGATAAGAAATTATTAGAATTAACTAAAGTATTTATATATGAGGATGACCTCGATATAGGTATACCTATTGGTAATTATACTAGTCAATATTTTGCAAATATATATTTAAATGAGTTAGATAAATATATAAAAGAAAAATTAAAAATAAAATATTATATAAGGTATATGGACGATTTTATAATACTTCTTAAAACAAAGGAAGAGTGTAAAGAAATAAAGAAAAATGTAGAAAAATTTTTAAGTGATAAATTAAAATTAGAATTAAATATTAAAAGTAAATATTATCCATCAAAAATGGGAATTAATTTTTGTGGATATGTAATATATGAAACTCATAAATTAATACGTAAAAGAAGTAAATATAAACTAAAAAGAAATATAAGTAGTTGGAATTATCAATATTTGTTAGATAATTTAGATATAAGAAAATTTATTTTATCTTGGAATAGTTTTATTGGATATTTTAAACATGCTAATAGTTATAATTTTAGATTAAAGATGTTTAATAGCTTATTTTATACGAATGATAAAATGAAATTATAGAAGTTAAATTAGGAAAACCTAATTTTTTTTTAAAATCATCGTTTTTGATATATTTTTTAAAGTGTGATAAATATATCTTGGGAGGTGAAATTATGCAAACAGAAACTAAGTTTATACCACTTAAATTTGATTTATTATTTAAAAAAGTATTCGGAGATGAAAAAGATTTAATA
>CANRAT010000037.1 GCA_947628685.1 uncultured Bacilli bacterium | reverse complement strand
TTAGCTCAGTCGGTAGAGCGCACGGCTGTTAACCGTTAGGTCGTAGGTTCGAGTCCTACAAGAGGCGCCATTTTAAAAATAGTACAAGTCTTATGGCTTGTTTTTTTGTTAGGAGGATATTATGGTAACAAAAGAAAAATTAAAAGATTATGCAGCAAAATTAATGTTTGATATGGATGATGAAGGGTATGATAGAACACTTAAAGAATTTGAGACAATAGAAAAGCACATGGCACTAATTGGTGAGATTAAAGGGATTGAAGAAGTTACGCCTATGACATTCCCATATGTTATATATCATGCTCACCTTAGAGAAGATATTGCTAGGCCATGTTTAACTAATGAAGAAGTTTTAGCAAATGCTTCATCAACTAAGGCAAATCAAGTTAAAGTTCCAAAGGTGGTGGGAGAATGAAAACTATATTAGATTTAAGAAGTGATCTTGATAGTGGTAAAGTAACTAGTTTAGAGTTATTTAATGAATCTAACTTAAAAGCTCATAAATATCAAGAAAAATTTAATTCGTTTGTAACAATAATAGATAAAAAAGAAGAAGCTTTATCTAACTCGCTTTTAAGTGGGATTCCATATGCACTCAAAGATAATTTTTCAACTAAAGGTATACTTTCTACTGCATCATCTAACATACTTAAAAATTATGTTCCTGTATATTCAGCAACTGTATATAAAAAATTACAGGCTGCTGGTGCAGTACTTGTTGGAAAAACAGTACTTGATGAACTTGCTATGGGTGGTACTGGAACAACAGGACATACGGGAATAGTTAAAAATCCATGGGATGATACTCGTGAAATAGGTGGATCTAGTGCTGGATCTGCTGCAAGTGTTGCTCTTGGTATAGTTCCATTTTCAATAGGCTCTGATACAGGAGATTCAATAAGAAAACCTGCTGCATTTGGAGGAGTTGTTGGATTTAAACCTACATATGGTAGAATTTCTAGATACGGACTATTTCCATTTGCATCTAGCCTAGACCATGTCGGATGTTTTACAAGATGTGTTAGAGATGCTAGTATTGTTACAGATATCCTAAAAGGATTTGACGAAAGAGATATGACGTCACTTCCTGATGAAGATATAAAATATATAGATGTTATAGATAATGATATAAAAGGTAAAAAATTATTTTATGTTAAAGAGATAACAGATCCTAATCTTTATAAAGATGCAGGGATGGAAACTCTAGAAATATTAAATAAGTTTAAAGAAACTATAAAAATTTGTAAGAGTATTGGATTTGAAGTAGAAGAAGTATCAATAGATGAAAAATTACTGAAAGCTATATATCCAGCATATATGACTATAAGTTCTGCTGAAGCAACAAGCAACAATTCAAACCTTACTGGTATCCCTTTTGGACCACGAGGTGAGGGGGATAATATAAACGATATTATGTTTGATGCTAGAACTAAAGGATTTAGTGAACTTATAAAAAGAAGATTTATACTAGGAAGCTATATACTTCAAAGAGAAAATCAAGAAAGATTATTTAAAAATGCTCAAAGATTAAGACATTTAATAGTAGATAAAATGAATGAATTATTTGAAAAATATGATGCGATGATTTTACCTGCTAGTGGTGGTATCGCACCAAAATTTGATAGTGAAATAGATAGAATGAGTGGTAGATATTTAATTTTAGAAAATCATATGGCAATTGCTAATTTTGGAGGTTTTCCAAGTATAACAATACCAAATGGATTTGTAAATAATATGCCTGTTGGAATAAATATAACAGGTAAGGCTTTTGATGATGCACTTACACTCAATATAGCAAATAAAATAGAAGAGTCTTTAGGATACAAAGACCTTATAAAGGAGGAATACGATGTATAAAGTAGTTATTGGACTTGAAGTACACTGTGAGGTTAAAACAAACTCTAAAAACTTTTCGAGTGCTTTAAACTCGTATTCAGAATATCCTAATGAAAATGTAGATACTGTAGATTTAGGACTTCCTGGTATACTTCCTGTTGCAAATAAAGAAGCATTTAGAAAATCCCTTATGATGGCACTCGCACTTAACTGCAAAACACCTGATGTAGTAATGTTTGATAGAAAAAATTATTACTATCCAGACTTGCCTAAAGGATATCAAATAACTCAGGAAACAAAACCTGTTGGAGTTAATGGATATGTAATGATTAATGTAAATGGTACTGATAAGAAAGTATATATAAATAATATCCATCTTGAAGAAGATACTGCTTCATTAGACCACTTCGGTACTTATTCTTTAATTGACTATAATAGAGCAGGAGTACCTCTTTTAGAAACTGTTACAGAGCCTTGCCTTTATTCAGTAGATGAAGCACTAACTTTTCTTGAGGCATTAAAAGGAATATTTCTTTATACAGGAGTATCAGAAGCGCGTACAGATAGAGGACAGATGAGATGTGATGTTAACGTTTCACTTATGGAAGAAGGCGCTAAAGAGTTAGGAACTAAAGTAGAGATGAAAAATATAAATAGTTTCAACAACGTACGTCTTGCAATAGAATATGAAATAAAAAGACAAACTGAAATACTTGAAAGCGGTGGGAAAATCACGCAAGAAACTAGACGTTTTGACGATGAAGATTTAAAAACATACCCAATGCGTTCTAAAGTAGATGCGGTAGATTATAAATATTATATAGAACCTAATATACCTCCTATAAAAATAACAGATGATTTTATAGAAGAAATAAAAAGTGAAATACCTATGTTACAATTTGAAAGAGTAGAAAAATACATAGGTGAATATAACCTTTCTAGATATGATTCAGATATACTTGTAAAAGATAAAAAAGTATCAGATTACTTTGAAGAAACAATTAAACTAGGTGCTAATCCTAAAAGTAGTTCTAACTTTATAACAAGTATAATTTTAGGATACTTAAATAAATATGAAATTGGTATTGATGATTTTTATTTAACTCCAAAAATGCTTGTAGATTTAATAAATATGGTTGATAAAGGTAAAATTTCATCTAAACAAAGTAAAGAAGTATTCTTTAAATGTGTAGAAGATAAAAAAGAACCAGAAGAGGTTGTAAAAATATTAGGACTCACACAAATAACAGATGATAAAACTATACGTGATATAGTAGTTAGATTATTAGATGAAAGACCAGATTTAATAATAGATCATAGAAAAGGTAAAAATACATTTGACTACTTTGTGGGTCAAGTAATGAAAGAAACTCGTGGTAAGGCAAATCCAACACTTACTAGAGATATAATAAATGAAGAAATGGATAAAAGGTGATAATATGCTAGATTTAAAAGATATATATAAAGATTATGAAAAATATTTAGATAAGGAAATTACTTTAAGTGGTTGGATTAAAAGTCATAGAAAGCAAAAAGAGTTTGGATTCATAGATTTTAACGATGGAACATATCTTAAAAATTTACAAGTAGTTTATGATAACAAATTATCTTCATTTGAAAGTATTAGTAAACTAAAATTAGGTTCTGCAATAAAAGTAAAGGGAACTTTGATAAAATCAAATGGTAATCAAGATTTTGAACTTAAAGCAAGTGACATAACACTTCTAGGTGATTGCCAAGATGATTACCCACTTCAATCAAAGGGTAGACCAACTCGTGAATATTTAAGAGAAATTGCATATCTTCGTCCAAGAACAAATCTTTTTAATGCAGTATTTCGTGTAAGAAGCGTTGCAGCATACGCAATACATAAATACTTTCAAGAAAATGGATATGTTTATTTCCATGCACCACTTATTACATCAAGTGACTGCGAAGGAGCAGGTGAGATGTTTCAAGTAACCACACTAGATTTAGAAAAAATTGCTAAAAGTGGTAAGGTTGATTATTCAAAAGATTTCTTTTCTAAACAAACTGCTTTGACAGTAAGTGGTCAATTAGAAGCAGAAACATTCGCACTAGCATACAAAAAAGCATATACATTTGGTCCTACATTTAGAGCAGAAAATTCAAATACAAAAACGCATGCTTCAGAATTTTGGATGATAGAACCTGAAATAGCTTTCTGCGATCTTGAGGGCGATATGGATATTATGGAAGACATGCTTAAATATGTGGTTAAGTATGTACTTGATAATGCTAAAGAAGAGATGAAATTATTTGATAGTTTTATAGAAAAAGGATTAATCGATAAACTAACTAAACTTGTTAGTAGCAAATTTACTCGTATTGACCATGAAGATGTAATAAAAATATTAAAAGAAGCAGATGTTAAATGGGAATTTGAACCAGAATATGGTGAAGATATCGCAAAAGAACATGAAAAATATATAACAGAATATTTTAACGGCCCTGTATTTATTAAAAACTGGCCTAAAGATATTAAAGCATTTTATATGAAACAAAATGCTGATGGTAAAACTGTTGCTGCAGTTGACCTCGAAGTACCTGGCGCAGGAGAACTTATGGGTGGATCTCAAAGAGAAGAAGATTATGATAAGTTAGTTAAGCGCATGGATGAACTTAAAATGGATAAAGATTCACTAGATTGGTACTTGAATTTAAGAAAATATGGTGGATGTATCCATTCAGGATTTGGTATGGGATTTGAAAGATTACTCATATACTTAACTGGTGTAGATAATATAAGAGATGTAATTCCATATTATAGAACGCCTGGAAATTGCGATTATTAGGAGGAAAAATGAACAAATATAGAACAGTATATTGTGGCTTAGTAGATGAATCATATATAGGTAGTGAGGTTAAAATAGCTGGATGGATTGCTAATATCCGTGACCACGGAGGAGTAATATTCCTAGATATTAGAGATGAAAAAGGAGTAGTACAAATAGTTAGTAATGATAGTAAAATGTTTGATGGTCTTACTAAAGAATCGAGTGTAACTGTAAAAGGAACAGTAAGAAAAAGATCTATAGACGATTATAATGACCATATATCTACAGGAACTATTGAAATATTAGTAGACTCTATAGACGTATTAGGAAAAGCACCTAATGAACTTCCATTTGAAGTAGTTACAAGTACTAATGTAAGTGAAGATATAAGACTTAAATATAGATATTTAGATCTTAGAAATGATAAAGTTAGAAGTAATATTAATCTACGTGCTAAAGTATTAAAATTTTTAAGAAATAAAATGGACTCGCTTGACTTTACAGAAGTACAAACACCTATTATAACTGCATCATCACCAGAAGGTGCTAGAGATTTTATTATTCCATCTAGAAAATTTCATGGTAAATTTTATGCACTCCCACAAGCCCCACAAGTATTTAAAGAAATATTAATGGTATCAGGATTTGATAAATATTATCAGATTGCGCCATGTTTTAGAGATGAAGATCAAAGGAGTGATAGAACGCTTGAATTTTATCAATTAGATTTTGAGATGTCTTTTGTTGATGAAGAGGATGTATATAAAGTAGGAGAGGATATTTTCTATGATACATTTACTACATTTTCAAATAAATTAGTTTCACCTAAACCATTTAGAAGAATATCATATAAAGATTCTATGCTAAAATATGGAACAGATAAACCAGACCTTAGAAATCCACTTGAAATAATAGATGTAAGCAATATATTTATCAAGTCAGATTTTAAACCATTTAAAGGCGCATGTGTTAGAGCAATTAAAGTAGACGATATAGGTGATAAACCCAACAGTTGGTTTAATGAACTTGTAGATTATGCAAATAGTATTGGTATGCCAGGTATAGGTTATTTAACACTCCTTGATGGAACATTTAAAGGCCCAATAGATAAATTTTTAACAGATGAAGATAGAGAAAATTTAATAAAAATGTCTAATCTAAAAACAAATGGAGTATTATTCTTTATAGCAGATAAAAATGTAAGGGTAGCAAGTAAATATGCAGGAATGATTAGAACTGAACTTGGAAGAAAGTTAGATTTAATTGATCCAAATAAATTTGAATTTTGCATAATAAATGATTTTCCTATGTTTGAATATAATGAGGAAGAAGAAAAGTATGAATTTTGTCATAATCCGTTTTCTATGCCAAAAGGTGGTATAGATGCACTTTCTTCTAATATAGAAGATGTTCTTGCTCATCAATTTGACTTTGTATGTAATGGTAATGAAATGGCATCAGGAGCAGTAAGGAACCATGATTTAGAATCTTTAAAGAAAGCATTTAGTATTGTAGGATATTCTAAAGACGTATTAGAAACTAAGTTTAGTTCTTTATATAATGCGTTTAAATATGGTGTACCTCCTCATGCAGGAATGGCACCTGGAATAGATAGGATAATAATGCTTTTAAAAGATGAACCAAATTTAAGAGAAGTTCAAGCATTCCCAATGAGTGTTTCAGGATATGATGCTATGATGGGATGCCCAAGTGAAGTAGATGAGAAACAATTAAGAGAGGTACATATTAAAATTAGATAAATTAGGGAGACCTAATTTTTTTTTACTCTTGACATGTAGGGGGGGGGGGCGTGGTAGAATAGAAGTATAGGATAGGGATATGTATGAAGAAGGGATTTACACTAGTAGAACTACTTGGAGTAATAATAATTATATCGTTACTTGCACTTCTTACAAGCGTGGTAGTAACAAAATTAGTAAAAGATTCAAAAGAAGAAATATCAAATGTACAAAAAGAATTAATAAAATCATCAGCAGAAATGTGGGGAGCAGATAATTTAGGAAAATTACCAGATATAGATGAATGTATTTATTTAAAAGTATCAGATTTAAAAAATGAAGGATTACTAGATAATAGTGAAAAGTTAGATGATAATATTATTGTAAGAATAAAAAACAAATTAAATGAAAATGGAAAAGAAAAATTAGAATATAAAGTAAATGGAGCAACAGCAGGATGTAGTAATGGAGTAAAAGATTTATATAAAGATGAAAGTAAAGCAAACATACCAAGTTTAAGAGGATTAGTACCTGTAGTTTATGATGAAGAAAAATCATCATGGAAAATTATAGATCCAACAGAAGAGTGGTATGACTATGATAATCAGTGGTGGGCAAATGCAGTAATACTAAGAGAAGATTTAAGAGAAGAAAAGAATATAGGAGATTTAATAAGTGTCCCAACAGAAAATAATGATTTTAACTCTTCAGATGTACTAGCGATGTTTGTATGGATACCAAGATATTCATATACAATAAAAAGTGAGTATGGAAGAAAATTAAGTGAAAGTGATTTAGAGCCGACAAAAGAAACACCAGGAGCAATAGATATAAAATTTGTAGGAGTAGATAGTATAAAAGAGAATGGATTAGCAACATATGAAGGAGATACACCAAGTGAGTGGTATACACATCCAGCATTTACATTTGGTGAAGAAGAACTCTCTGGAATATGGGTAGGAAAGTTTGAGACAAGTCATGAAACTTTTTATAATAGTACACAATCAAACAATTTATCTTGTACAAATGAACTTTGTGAAAATGCAGATGGAATAAGAATACTTCCAAATGTACAATCATTAAGATATAATGATGTATCAAATTTTTTCTTTGCATCAAGGTCAATTGAAAGAGATGGTAATCCATTTGGAATAAACTCAAGTTTAACAGATACGCATATGATGAAGAATAGTGAATGGGGAGCAGTGGCATATCTTTCACAAAGCAAATATGGAAAATCTGGTAAATATAGAGAAGAAGTGTATAATAATAATTGTAATAAATATATAACAGGGATAGGGTCAGATAGTGTAAGTGACGATTCATCTAGTTTGACATGCACAAATTCAAAGAATAAGTATAATGGTGAAAATGGAGTAAAATCATCAACAACTAGAAACATATATGGGGTGTATGATATGAGGGGAGGAGCATATGAATTAGTAATGGGGAATTACAATAATAAAGTAAACGTATCAGGTTTTCAGGAAGACTTCTTTAATACAGAAGGAAATTCAAAATATTATGATAAGTATACAATAGGGCGTTGTACTAATGGAGAATGTAAAGGACATGCCTTAGAAGAAACAGCAGGATGGTATGGAGATACTGCAAAATTTCTTGTTGAAGGCTATCTGTGGTATGTCCGAGGGGGTGTCCATGAGGCTGAAATTTCGGGTGGCGTGTTTATGTTTGGCTATAGCAATGGTGATGTCGGCAAACGTTCATTCCGTGTAGTTTTTTCGCCAGTTAAATGAGAAAAACATAAATTTAGTCAAATTATTTTAATATTAAGTTTAAAGATAATTTAGTAATAGATTATTTCAGACTATTAACAAACTGCATTTTTAGAAAAACTATTGTAAAAAAAATAGTTTTTTTGTATAATTAAATAAAGAATACTAAAGGAGTACTATTATGAAAATATTTATACTTGATAAATTTAAAATAACAAAATTTAATCTTCCAGAAAAGGTTGATGATTCTTTTCTTGTACCTTATATTGGATATGATGGTAAAAACGATGATTTTGTAACAGTGGAAGCAAATAATGATAAATGGCAATTAAAAAGTAATGGAACTGTTAATATAATAGATGGTACAAATATATTAGATTCTGTATTAATAGATAATTATAGCTGTTATTCTTTAAAAATATTAGGGCAACAAGAATATGCAACTTTATTTGCTCTTCCAAGTAAAGATGAAGAAACATATAAGTTAGAAATAAAAAATTTAACAAGTATAACAATAGGCTCTTCAAATGCAAATATAACATATAGAAATAATTTAACTGCAAAACTCCATGCAGAAATAAAATTTGTTAATAATGATTGGTATATAGCAGGAAGTACAGATGATTCATACAGAACTTATATAAATGGAGATAGAATTCTTACTGCCAAACTTAATATAGGTGATGTAATATTTATAAACGGGCTAAAAATAATATGGATGAAGACGTTTATAAAAATAAATAACCCTAAAGGATGCGTAACTGTTAGCGGATTAAGTGCTTTACAAGAATTAGATATTGTAGATAATACAAAGTATACACCTGTTACTGATGAAGAGGCAAATGTCGATTTGTATGATGAAGATGAGTATTTTTATCATATGCCTAGATTAGTTCCTGTAATAACACCAGAAAATTTTAACATAGATCCTCCAGTTGTTTCTCAACAAGAGGAAGAAGTACCCTTTTTACTTACAATAGGAACTAGTTTTACTATGGTAGCATCATCAGGCGTTATGATATACAATATAATTAATTCTATAAATAATGGAAGAAGTATAACAACTATGATTCCACAAATGATTATGTGTATATCTATTTTAATAGGAAGTTTAATAATGCCTAGAATATTAAGAGCATATCAAAAAAGAAGGCATAAGAAAAAATTAAAAGAATATAGGACTAAGTATAAAGAATACTTATCAAAAGAAAATCAAAAAATACAATATGCCTTAAAAGCTCAAAGCCAAATATTAAATGAAATAAATTTATCAACAAAAAATTGCTATAATGCTATATTAAATAAGAATAGAAATTTTTGGTCTAGGGAAATAACTGATGAGGATTTTTTAAGAGTTAGACTTGGAATAGGCAATATAGATTCATTTGTTAATGTCAGTGTGCCTGAAGAACATTTTTCAATAAGTACTGATGATTTACAAGAGGAGGTTTTTAAAGTCGGTAAAGATTCTAAAAAGCTTGAAAATGTTCCAATAACAATAAACATTCCAAATCAAAATATATTATCTTTAATCTTTAATTGTAGTTATAAAGATGACTATATAAATAGTTTAATAACTCAAATAGTTTCACTTAATAGTTCAGTAGATTTGAAGTTAGTCATTTTAACAAATGAACAAAAAGAAAAAAGGTGGGAGTATGTGAAATATTTACCACATATTTGGAGTGACGATAAGCAAGCCAGGTTTTTTGCAACAAACTCAAATGAATATAAAGTAGTTTCATCATATTTAGAAGATGAATTTAAAAATAGGACCGTTGCTTTAGAAAAGGTTAATTCTAGTGAACCAACTGATGAATCAAATCAGCGAACTAATAGAAATTTAAAATACAGACTTTGCCCACCATATTATTTGATAATAACAGATGATTATAAATCTATAAAAAATCTACCTTTAATAACAATGTTGCAGGATACTAAAGTTAATTATGGATTTTCTATGTTAATAATAAGTAATAGTATAAGAAGTTTGCCCAATAAATGTGAAAAATTTATTGAGTTTGGAGAAAAAGAGGGCTGTATTTTAGAAAGAAAAATAAGTTCTCAATCTCAAGTAATTTTCACACCAGAATATGAAAAAAATTTAGATATGAATTTAATAAGTATAAAACTTGCAAATGTACCTATGTTGACAAAAGATGGATTATCAGTTCTGCCAACAAGTTTATCATTTCTAGATATGTATGGTGTTGGAAAAATAGAACAGTTAAATATATTAAATAGATGGCAAACAAATAATCCTGTTACTAGTCTATCAACCCCAATAGGAGTTCATGCAGATGGGGAAGAGTTTAAACTAGATTTACATGAAAAATTCCACGGACCACACGGACTTATAGCAGGTTCAACAGGAAGTGGTAAATCAGAATTTATAATAACATATATACTTTCAATGTGTGTTAATTATCATCCCTATGAAGTACAGTTTGTTCTTATAGATTATAAAGGTGGAGGACTTGCAGGAGCATTTGAAAATAAAGAAACGGGCGTTAAAATTCCTCATTTAGTTGGAACTATTACTAATCTTGATACCGCAGAAATGAATAGAACTTTAGTATCTATTTCAAGTGAACTTAAAAGAAGACAAAGAAAATTTAATGAGGTTAAAGATAAGTTAAACGAAAGTACAATGGATATATATAAATATCAGAAATTATATCGTGAAGGTTTAATAGATGAACCTATGGCTCACTTATTTATAATAAGTGATGAGTTTGCAGAACTTAAAAGTCAGCAACCAGAATTTTTGAGTGAACTTGTTTCTACCGCACGTATAGGACGTTCTTTAGGTGTTCATTTAATACTTGCAACACAAAAGCCAAGTGGAGTAGTTAATGATCAAATATGGTCAAACTCAAAATTTAAGGTATGTTTAAAAGTTCAGGATAGATCGGATTCTATGGAGATGTTAAAACGTCCAGAGGCAGCTTCTATAAAAGAAGCAGGAAGATTTTATCTTCAAGTTGGATATGATGATTACTTTGATATAGGTCAATCAGGATATGGAGGAGTAAAATACGTTCCAACTGATAAAATTATCAAAAAAGTAGATGACTCTATATGCTTTGTAAATAATACGGGTGAAATCATTAAAACAATTAATGATATTGCAAAAAAAGAAACGACTGAAGATTTAGGAGAACAACTTACAAATATAGTAAAATATATATATAATTTAGGTAAAAAAGAAAATATAGTTACTAGAAAAATGTGGTTAGATAATATACCGCCAATAATATTTTACAATAATTTAAGAACCAAGTATTCTTATAAACCTATACCTTATGTTATAAATCCAGTGATAGGTGAATTTGATAATCCAAGTGCGCAATCACAAGGGTTACTTAATTTAAATATACAAAATAATGTTTTAATATATGGTAAAAGTGGTAGTGGTAAAGAAAATTTGCTTCAAATAATTTTATGGGCATCAATGTTGGAGCACACACCAGAAGAGGTTAATTTTTATATAATAGATTGTGGTGCGGAATCACTTAAAATGTTTAATAAAATGCCACATGTTGGAGAAATATCTGTACAAGATGATTCTGATAAAATAATTGATACATTTAATATGATTTTAGAAGAGTTAGAAAGAAGAAAAGAAGCCTATTCAGATTATGTTGGAAGTTTTCAAAATTATAATGAAAATAGTGGAAATAGGGATCCTTTAATAGTAACTATAATAAATAACTATGATGTTTTTTCTGAGACTTATGGTAAATTATCTGAACAAATACAAACATTATATAGAGATGGTCAAAAATATGGTATAACATTTATAATAAGTTGTATATCAGCAAGCGCTATAAGAGGAAAGATGCAACAGTTCTTTCAAGAAAAAATTACTCTTCAAATGCCTAATCCAGATGATTATAGAAGTATACTATCATGTCCTAAAAACCTTATACCATCCAACTATTTTGGAAGAGGTTTAATTAATGTTAATTCTAGAACTTTTGAATTTCAAACCGCACTTATTTGTGATAATAAAGATTTAAATAATGTAGTAAAAAGTGTTTCTAAGCAATTATGTGATGGATATATTACTCGTGCTAAAAAAGTTCCAACTGTACCTAAAGTTGTAACTCTTGACACGTTAAAAGATTGTATACCTAGTTTAACTGAGTTTCCAATAGGATATGGTATTATAAAAAAACAAATTTATACTTACAATTTATTTGAAAAAAAGATTTTAAGTATAATAAGTGAAAATATGCCATCTAGATTGAATTTTATATGGGCTATAATAAAACAATTAAAAACTATACCTAAAGTGGAAGTTAAAATAGTTGATTTTGTAAACGTTTGTAAAGACAGATTTAAAGATATAACAGTTTATGATAAGGATTTTGAAAATTCAATAATTTTAATAAATAATGCAATTGCAAATGAAAAATCATCTCAAACTTTAACTTATTATATATTTATAGGAATAGGTGAGATAGATACTGAATTATCTGATAAAGGTAAGCAAATTTTAAATACTATAATGATGACGCCTTCTATTTTGCAAAAGAGTTACTTTATTCTTGTAGATAATTATAGTTCATTTAAACGCTTAGAGTTATATCAGTGGTATAAATCACAAGTGGATACTAGTAATGGTATTTGGCTTGGACCTAATATAGCAAATCAAATGGTATTTAATATTCCTAATATAAATATGGATATTAGAAACTTAGATTTCCCAGAAATGGGATTTGCCATAGAGAATAATGAGTTTGATATAATAAAATACGTTATAGATGAGGAGGAATCTCATGAAAAATAAAGTATTAATAGAACTTATAATTCCAGATATTGAAGAAAGATATAATGTATTTATACCTATTAATAAAAAAATAGGCAATATAATTGTTTTGTTAAACAAATCTATTTTAGAACTTTCTAAAGGAATTTATTCTGGAAGTAATAAAACTTCTTTATATGATATGAGTACTGGAGTTAAGTATTCGGTTGATGAGCTAGTAAGAAATACAAATATAAGGAATGGATCTAAGTTAATACTTATGTGAAAAATAGTCATTATGGCTATTTTTTTGGGGAATCTGATTTATTGACAAATATATATATAGATGGTATTATTAAATAAAGATAGATGTTATAGGAGAGAATGTATTAATGAAAAATTTAAAAAAATATAATATTAACTCAAATAAAAAATATAAAATAGTAAAAGGATTATCTAGAGTGTTAGCTGGGACATTATTAATTGCAAATTTAACTGGATGTAGCATAAATTTCAAAAAAAACAAAGGTTTGTCAAATAATACATATTCACAATATACTCAATCAGAAATAGATTCTCATTTAGAATTTAATGATAATGAGTCTTATGCAGAATCTAATGATAACGAGTTCTATGATAGTTTAAATGAAAAAATTGTTCTTGATGAATTATCTAAAGCAATTATAGATTCTGATATAAAATTAAATTCTAGTGATATTATAGAATTTATAAATTATGTTGATACAATAAAAGTCGATTACCCTAATAGCGATTTATTTAACACTTTAGAGAATTTTTCAAAATATAAGTCTTTAGATAAATATAGAAGTACAAGCGATAATATATTTAAAAACGGTTATATAACAGATCAATATATCTATAATATTGTTTTAAAAAATAATGAGCAAGAAAATTTTAGTAAAACTGCTATAATGCAAGATTCTGATATAAAACAAATTTGTAGCATTATAGCAGAAACATTAAATTACTGTTTAAAAAATAATTTAATAAGTGATTATAATCTTTTATCGGAAAAAATATTTCAATTGAAGATTAAAAAGTTTGAGGGATTTTCTAATGGATCTTATGATTCAAAAACTTGTATAATGGGATTTGATATTAACAAACTAAATTCTGATAAAGATTTATTGAAAAAAGTTGTAGAACATGAAACATATCATTTAATTCAATCTAATAGCTTAGGAGAAATAAATAATTCCAATTTAGATTTAAGATTAGGTTTTTGTTATAAGTTTAACGATAGTACTGTAAATTCTTTATATTTGAAATGGTTCACTGAAGGTTCTGCTGACATGCTTGTTATGAATCAAAATAATATAAAAGAGCCTTTAACGTATGGCAATTATACTAAACATATAGATATAATAAAAGCTGCAACTCTATTAAATGATAATAATAAAACAAATGATTTAGAGTCACTATCACTTGATTTTAATTTAGACAATTTATTTCATTATTTTGATTGCAAAAATGAAAATAATAAGGAAGAGATATTGAACTTAATGTTTTCATATGAAATTATTTCTAAAACATCGGGTGATTCATCAAGAGAAGAATTTTATAAAGCATATGAAAAGTTGAACGGTGAAATTGATTATAAAACAGAAAGTTTATTTGAAAAACAGCTTAAAGGAAGCATAGGACAAACATTAACTAAACTTTTTTATAAAAATTTAGCTAATAAAATAAAAGATAAAGATGTAAAAATATGTGAAATATTTGAATTAATAAGTGTATTTGAAAGTGTTTTAAATAGACAAACATGGTATGCAACAACAGGGTATGCAAGTATCATAAGTGATTTTATGAAAAATTATACGCAAATTCAAAAATCTTTTTTTGAGATTCTAGCGAAAAAAACAAATTTGAGTGTAACAGATTTAGAGAATGCTTATAATGCATATAATTCGTATTTAGAAATAGATATTGATGAATTAGATTATCTATCAAGTTTACAAAAAGAGTTTTATAACTATATAAAGAATGAAGTTAAGGATGATAAAACGTATTCTATAAAATATGTTT
>CANRAT010000036.1 GCA_947628685.1 uncultured Bacilli bacterium | reverse complement strand
ATATCAATTTTTATTGATTATAAAAAGCAGATATTTCTATCCACTTTCTACTTTTTCCGGAAACTTTCGGAAGAACCATAACAAAAATGTAGTTTTTATTTAAAAACACTTTATCAACCTATAATTAATTATTTTAATATTAAAAATAATAAATGCTAATAATGTCAAAAAAAAATTATTAAAACATATTTCTTTTTTATTAATTATGTGTTAAAATATCTATAGTAGACGTTAGAATTGGAGGAATAACCATGGGATTTATCAAAGGTTTATTTAATGAAAAAGAAGAATCACAATCTGGAAATGGTAATGAATACTATGATATAAAGCCAGAAGATGCATATACAGAAGATGGTGGAGCAAAAATGATTTTGTTAGAACCTCGTGCATATTCTGAAGCACAACAAATAGCAGATCATCTAAAAAAGAGAAATACGGTAGTCGTAAATCTTAAAAGGGTTACAAGTGAACAGGCAAAGCGTATCATGGATTTTTTAAGTGGTACAATATATGCTATTAAAGGAAATATTCAAAAAATAGGTAGTGGTATATTTCTTTGTACACCTAATAATATAAATGTACAAGGTAAGATATCTGATGATTCAGATAAAGACAAAGAAAAAGAAAATGATGAAGATAGTATAAATTACGAGTGGTAAAAAAATACTTGAAAAAGAAATTTAATTGTGCTACAATATAAAGCACAACGTTTGAGGTTGAGATGCTTATGGATATGGATAGTAAAACGTTTAAAAATTATAGTAAAGAAGAAGTTAATAATTTTTTAAACCAAATTATCAAGCAAGTAGAAAGAATGATAGAAGATAATAAGTTTAAAAATAGAGAATTAATTTTGAAAGACAAGAAAATAGAAGAATTAGAAAAGACTATAGCGATTATGCGCAGTAAAGAGGAAAAACTTGCCCAATATGAACGTATGGAGGGTACTCTTAATAGAGCGCTTCTTCTTGCTCAAAAGGCTAGTGATCAGATTAAATCATCTGCTCATAAAGAAAGTGAAATAATAATAGAAGATGCAAAAAGAAATGCAAGTCGTATTGTAAATGAGTCTTTACTTAAAGCAGAAAAAACAGAAATGGAAGCAGATATGCTTAGACGCAATATAAACATATTCAAACGCAAATTAAAAGGTTTAATAGAATCTCAACTTGAAATGGTTGATGATATAGAAAAAGTAGATTTTTAAAACAAACGATAGAGACGGTATATAATGGAAGTTAATAGAAAGTTCGTGGTTGATGGAAACGGATACAAAGTTATATATAAATCACTCTTGATGCAGATATGAAAATATTCTCGGTAACGCGATATAGTTTTGAGTGTATTATTAATAAAATAAGGTGGTACCGCGGGTAAAACTCGTCCTTAATGGATTCGAGTTTTTTATTTTATCTATTCTTCTTAAAGAATAAAAGGGTTATGTTATTAATATTTACTTATATAGTTAGGGGGATTTTATGAAAGAGACAATAAAAATAGAATTAAATAGTAATGATCTTAAAGAATTATTATTAGATTATTATAAGAGATATTTTAATGATGAAAAAATTAAATTAGAGTATACATATAAAAATACACAAACAAAGGTGGATAATATACCAGATTATAAATTAGATGATTATGTTAAAATTGATGTATTAAGTAGTCCTAAAGTAGGCACATTTAATGCGTTAAAGACTATATCTATTGATGGAATAGATATTAGCAAAATGCTTGAAATAGAACTTGCTAAAAGTGGATATAATGTTGATTTTTTATCATTTAAAATAGTTGAAAAAAATTTAAGTGTAGTATTTGGTACAAATAAAAAATATAATGTATCAAAATTAGAAAAAAACAAAGTTAAAAGGAGGAAATAATATAATGAAATTTGAAGAATTAGATAAAAGAAAAACGAGTGAAGTAGAAAGTGATTTAACAGAAAAATTTTTAAAAGAAGATCTACTTGAAGAAACAATAGAGAATAGAAAAGATAGTGAAAACTTTGTATTTTATGACGGACCTGCAACTGCAAACGGAATGCCAGGAATTCACCACATGCTTGCTAAACTTTTAAAAGATACTTTTTGTAAATATAAAACTATGAAAGGATATCGTGTTTTAAGAAAAGTAGGTTGGGATACACATGGACTTCCTGTTGAGGTACAAGTTGAAAAAGAACTTGGATTTAGTGGTAAAGGCGATATTGAAAAATATGGTATAAAAGAATTTAACAAAAAGTGTAAAGAAAGTGTATGGAAAAACGAAGCAGCATTTAAAGACTTTACAAATAAAATGGGACAGTTTATAGATTTAAAAAATCCATATATAACTTATGATAATAATTATATAGAAACAGAATGGTGGATACTTAAAAAATTCTTTGACGAAGGATTAATCTATAATGGACTTAAAATATTACCATACTGTCCTAGATGCGGTACTGGACTTGCAAGCCATGAGGTTGCTCAAGGATATAAAGAAATTACTGTTAATACAGTAACAGTACCATTTAAAGTTAAAGGGGAGGATAATACATACTTACTCATTTGGACAACAACACCTTGGACACTTATGTCTAATGTTGCTGCATGTGTAAACCCAAATGAAAAATATGTAAAGTGTTTATCAAAAGGATACAATTTCATAGTAGCAGAAAAATTAGCCCATAAAGTATTAGGTGATGAATTTGAAGTTGTAGAAGAATATATGGGTAAAGATTTAGAGTATCTTGAATATGAACAATATATGGATATTTTAAAGGTAAATAAAAAAGCATTCTATGTAGTATGTGATGATTACGTAACAATGGAAGATGGAACAGGTATAGTACATATAGCCCCTGCTTTTGGTCAAGATGACTATGAAGTAGGACTTAAATATGATTTACCTGTACTTAACCCTGTAGATGAAAATGGTTGTTATAAAGAGGGACCTTGGAAGGGTAGACTCGTTGTTGATAGCGAACTTGAAATAGAAATAATAAAATATTTATCTAGTCAAGATAAAATATTTAAAAAGCAAAAGATGGTACACAACTATCCACATTGTTGGAGGTGTAAAACACCACTAGTATATTATTCTAAACCTAGTTTATATATAAAAGTAACTGACTTTAAAGATAAAATAATTGAGGCTAATAAAACAGTTAATTGGTATCCTGATTATGTGGGAGAGAAAAGATTCGGTAATTGGCTTTTAAACTTAAACGACTGGGCAATATCTAGAAATAGATACTGGGGTACTCCAATTCCTCTTTGGGAATGTGAATGTGGCTATCAAGAGATGATAGGTTCAAGAGAAGAACTTGTTAAAAAAGCAATAGAAGATATAGATGAGTCTATTGAACTTCATAGACCATATGTAGATGATGTACACATTAAGTGCCCTAAGTGTGGTAAACCTATGACACGTGTTAAAGAAGTAATGGATTGTTGGTTTGATTCAGGTGCTATGCCTTTTGCTCAGTATCACTATCCATTTGAAAATAAAGAACTTTTTGAAAGTCAATTTCCTGCTGATTTTATAAGTGAGGGAATTGACCAAACAAGAGGATGGTTTTATTCACTACTTGTAATATCAACATTTTTAACAGGAAAAAGTCCATATAAAAACGTACTTGTAAACGATTTAATAACTGATAAATACGGACAAAAAATGCATAAAAGTAAAGGTAATTCAGTTGAACCATTTACAGTATTAAATAAATATGGCGCGGATGCTATTAGATGGTATATGTTATATGCATCTCCTGTTTGGACACCACTAAGATTTGATGAAGATGGAATTAAAGAAGTTGATTCTAAATTCTTTAGTACTTTAAAAAATACTTATACATTCTTTATGATGTATGCAAATATTGATTCTATAGATCCTAAAGAATATGAAATAGATTATAATTCTTTAGAAGAAATAGATAAATGGTTAATATCTAAGTATAATAAACTTGTTAAAAATGTAACAGTTGCTATGGATAAATATGACCTTACTACTTCTACAAGAGAAATACAAAACTTTGTATCAGAAGATTTATCTAATTGGTATATAAGACGTAATAGAAGAAGATTCTGGGCAAGTGAGAATGATAATTCTAAACTTGCAGTATATAAAGTAACTTATGATGTGTTAGTGGGTATATGTAAACTTATCGCACCAATCGCACCATTTACAAGTGAAGAAATTTATACTAAATTAACAGGTAAAAAGTCAGTACATCTAGCAGACTATCCAACATTTGATGAAAAACTAATAAATGAAAAAATAGAAGCAAGAATGGATTTAGTAAGAGATTTAATAAGTCTTGGTAGAAATATAAGAGAAGATGTAAAAATAAAGGTAAGACAACCTTTAAGTGAAGCATTACTAGATGCAAAATGTGAAAGTTTAATTAGTGATTTAACGCCTTTAATTAAAGAAGAATTAAATGTAAAAGAAGTTAAATTTATTAATGATGTTGAAAACTATATGAACTTTACTGTTAAACCAAACTTTAAAGAAGTAGGTAAAGTATTTGGACCTCTTATGAAAGAGTATAGTGATAAATTACTTTCATTATCTATAAAAGATATAAATAGTCTAAAAAATGGTGAAGTATTAAAAATGACTATTGGAGATAAGGAATTTGATATAGATTCTAACATGGTTGAAATTAAAACAAATTCTAAAGAAGGATTTGATGTTGCAACAGATACAGATAACTTTATAATATTAAATACAGAACTTACAAATGATTTAGTTATGGAAGGTATTGCAAGAGAACTTATATCTAAAGTTCAAAACTTAAGAAAAGCTAAAGACTTCGATATAGCAGATAGAATAACACTCTACTATAACGGTGATGATGAAGTAACTGAAGCAGTTACTAAGTTTGATGAATTTATCAAAAATGAAACTTTATCTGTAGATATAGTTGTAAAATTTAATCTAAAAGAAGAAGTGGATTTAAATGGTCATACTACTTATATAGATGTAGAAAAAGTAAAAAATTAGGGAGACCTAATTTTTTTCACGGTAAAAATATCGATTCAATAATAAGTTCTTTTTAATTTACTTTTATTTTTATTCATAGTATAATAATAGTGGTGGTAAGATGAGAGGTAAGTTAATAGTAATAGAGGGAACAGATTGTAGTGGTAAAGAGACTCAATCAAAAATATTATTAGAAAAATTAGAAAACAATAAGATAAAATGTAAAAGATTTAGTTTCCCTATGTATGACACTCCAACAGGTAAAATAATAGGCGGACCTTATCTTGGAAAAGAATATATATGCAATGGTTGGTTTAAAGAAGGTGCCCCTAATGTCGACCCTAAAGTATCATCTCTTTTATATGCTGCTGATAGGAAATATAATATAAGTAAAATAGAAGATGAATTAAAAAATGGAGTTAATGTTATATTAGATAGATATATCTATTCTAATTTTGCTCATCAAGGTGGAAAAATAAAAGATAAAAATAAGAGATTAGAAATGTATAATTGGTTAGAAAAACTAGAATTTGAACTATTAGGACTTCCAAAAGCCGATATAAAAATTTTTTTACACATGCCATATAATGTCTCTTTAAAATTAAAACAAAATAGAATAGAAAAATTAGATGAAAATGAAAAAGATAAGGATTATTTATTGTTAGCAGAAAAGTCTTATAAAGAAGTTGCTAAAATATATAACTTTAAAATAATAGAGTGTAATGAAGGACAAAACCCTAAAAAAATAGAAGATATAAATAAAGAATTATATGATTATATAATATCAGAATTATAATAATATCTAATTTAGAAGGTGTTATAATGAATAAAAAAATGAAAGTAATATTTAATAAAATAATAAAATACTTTAAAACTAATATATTGATGGCTACATTTATAATTACTTCAATTATAAATGGAATTTTAGTTAGATATTTTACAGTAGAAAATATATTTGCAATTAAACCAATTTTAGCAGATCTTTGTGTACTTTTAATAATAGTATCATTTGGATATTTTATAAAACCTAAACACCAATTTAAGTATCTTATAACTTGGAGTTTTATATTATCTATTATTTGTATAATAAATTCAGTATATTATAGTAATTATTTATCATTTGCTTCATTTTCATTATTAAAAACAGCAACAGAATTAACTGGATATACAGATGCTGTATTTGAAAATATATTAGAGATAAAAGATTTTGTATTTTTATTTCAAATATTCATACTTTGCTTTGTACACTTTCAATTAAAAAGAAAAAAATATTATCAAAAAGTAAAAGAAATAGAAAATGGAAAAATAAGATTTTTAAATACAATAGTAGCGTCATTAATAGTACTTGGATTTTTTGTATCTACCTTAACATCTACAGATTTAGGAAGATTAAAAAAACAGTGGAACCGTTCCTATGTAGTCATGGAATTTGGAATATATGTATATCAAATAAATGATTTATTTACATCTATTAAAACTACAGTAAATGAGATGTTTGGATATGATGAAGCATATAAAACATTTAGGGAATATTATGATGAACCTACAAAAAAGAGTGATAAAAACGAATATACAGATATATTTAATGGTAAAAATGTATTAGTAATACATGCAGAAAGCCTTCAAGGATTTACTATGAATCTTAAGTTTAATGGTGAAGAACTTACTCCAAATTTAAATAAACTTGCAAAAAGTGGTATATATTTTTCAAACTTTTATGCGCAAGAGAGTGTAGGTAATAGTAGTGATAGTGAATTTACATTCTTAACTTCACTTTTACCATCTAGTAGCGGAACTGTATTTATGAATTATTTTGATAGAGATTATGAAACATTACTTAAATTACTTAAGGAAAAGGAATATTATACATTTTCTATGCATGCTAATATAGGAAGCGCTTGGAATAGAAATATAACTTATAAATATTTAGGGTATGATGATTTTTATTATTATACTAAAGATTACGAAATGGATGAGATAATAGGTTTAGGTTTATCTGATAAATCATTCTTTAGACAATCTGTAAATATATTAAAAAATATAAATAGTGAAAAAGATAAATGGTATGGAACCCTTATAATGCTTACAAATCATACTCCATTTAGTGATGTAGAAAATTTTGATTATTTAGTTGATTATAAAAAAATAAATGAAGAAACTAACGAAGAAGAAATAATTCCTTGGCTTTCCGATACGAAAATAGGTAATTATTTAAAATCAGTTAATTATGCTGATTCTGCTATTGGAGAGTTAATCGAAATGTTAGATAGCGAAGGATTACTTGATGATACAGTAATAGTTATATATGGGGATCATGATGCTAAATTAAAACAATCTGAGTTAAAAAAATTATATGAAAGCGAATATTATCAAGATGTATTAATAGATAAAGAAAATACAGTAGGAATTATAGACGACTTCACATATGAAATAAATAGGGAAGTTCCGTTTATAATATGGACTAAAGATATGACTAAAACAAAACGTAACAGGGAGATAACAAAAGTTATGGGCATGATAGATGTAATGCCTACACTGGCTAATATGTTAGGTGTAACACCTAAATATGCACTTGGACACGATATGTTTAGTGTAAAGAATAATGTAGTTGTATTTCCAAGTGGTAATTGGATATCTAATATGCTTTATTATAACAGCGCTAAAGGAAAGTTTAGACAATTAGATTTAGAATCATCTATAGATATGGATTACATAGAAAACTATAATGAATATGCAGAAAAACTCATAAATATATCAAATGGTATAATTACTTATGATTTAATTAAAGCATATGAAACAGGAGAAGAAACTCTAAATTTACAAAAGTAACATCCAGTTCTATAAATTCATTTTGTACATATACTCTAATGGGTGATAATATGGACAAGGATATAGTAACTAGTAATCATAATATTTCAATAACAGGAAGAAGAAATATAAATATAAGTGGTGTTAAAAAGATAGAAAATTTTGATGAATCTGAGTTCTTACTTGAAACTAATATGGGATATTTGATGATAAAGGGAACTAATTTAGAAATTATTAAACTTGATACATATCAAGGTGATGTATCGATAAAAGGAAAAGTAAATAGTTTAAATTATTTAGAAGAAGGTAAAAAACAAGAAAAACAAGAAAGTGTATTTTCAAAGTTATTTAAATGATAGATTTATCTCTTCAATTTAAATTAATAATCTTTTCTTTTATATTTGGATTTATGTTTTCAATAATTTTGGATACATTTAATAAAATAATAAAAAAATATCCTAAATATATAGAGATAATACTTTCATTTTTATTAATAGTTTTTATGACCGTAATATATTTTGTAGGAATCCAAAAAATAGGTAATGCTATATTTCATATATATTCCATAATTAGTATAGTAGTTGGTTTTATTTTATATGATGTAATTATTAAAGCAATTGCAAATACACCTAAAAAATGATATACTTATTAAGGTGATAATATGGCTAAAAGAAGAATTCCTAAAGTTTCTAAACGAAGGCTTACAATTTTAGGACCAATCAGTTTAATTGCAATATTATATTTTTGTTTTAGTCTATTTTATAATGCATATAATATATATAATTTAACAAATCAAAAAAACGAGTTAGAAGACTTATATGTTCAGTTACAAGAAAATGCAGAAGATATTAAAATATATATTGAAAAACTAAGCGATAGCGAATATTTAGCAAATTATGCTAGAGAACACTATGGATATACAACAGGTGGAGAATATAAAATTGAGTTTGATTTAGATAGTGTAGAAGAAGATGTTGATACTATACAAAATACAATAAATAAAAATTATGTAATATTAGCCCTTAGTGTTTTAATGATTTTAATATTTGTATATATACTAAAAAAAGGAAAAAAGAAAACAAGAAAAAAATAGGAACTATAATTTTACAGTTCCTTTTTTAGTATCAACATTATTTCCATCAAAATAATCTTTTGCTTTATAACCTTTTATAATAGCTATTATATTAGATGGGCAAGATTTAACTAATTTATTATAATCAGTAATAATATCATTATAATATTTTCTAAGTCCAACTATTTCTGATTCTGATTCTATTAAATTAATATCAATTTTCATAAATTCTTCATTACTTTGTAATTCGGCATACTTTTCTTTGATAGCATGAAATTCGTTAATTGCGTCATATAAACTTCTATCTAATTCAAAATTATTTAATTTTTTAGATCTTAATTTTACTATTCCCTCTAAAATTTCTTCATCAGTGTCTATATTTGCTTTTATAATTCCAATAGACTTATTAAGTAAATCAAATCTTTTCCTTAAAACTGCATCTATATTCACATCTGCTTCGTTTATTCTAATTATATAATCTTGAAAGTGATTATATGTTGCAACTAAAAAAATTAAAATCAAGCAGATGACAATTACTATAGATAATGTTACTATAATTAAATTCATAACTATCACCTAAAGTAATTATAGCAAATTTCTTTTAATCAATCAATACTTTTTATAAGTTTTGACCTGATTGTGGGTAGAACTGTGGTACTGTATTAATCTCTTCATCAAATTTAATATAATCAACATATATCATTAAAAGTAAATACCAATTACCAGTAGTAGGATCACTTAAAATAATATGATCTCTACCGGATTGTTCTATTATACCTGTGAATACTTTATCTCTCCACTCATTTGAATCTGTAAATGATTGATAGATTGATACTCTTTTACCTCTATTAACCCTTAAAATATTTTCAATATATGATTGTTCGTTAGGAATATATTCTTGCATACTACTTTGTGCGGTACTTTGATTTGGAGTTACCATATTCCCTGAATAAATAGGCGCACCTGGGAATTTAGAAGTACTATTAACGTAATTATTATTCATAAAATCATCCTTTCCATAAAATATATTTAAAAAATATAAAAAATATGATATAATTTACTTGGTGATATGATGAAAGTTAGTATAGGAGTATCAAATAGACATGTACATTTAAATGAGAAACACTTTTTTATATTATTTGGTGAAGATGCAAAACTTACAAAAAAGAATGATTTAAACCAACCTTCACAATATGCATCTGATTTAACTGTAACATTAAAAACAGAAAAAGATGAAATTAATAACGTTAGAGTCTTGGGGCCTTTAAGAAATTACACTCAAGTAGAAATAAGTAAAACAGATGCTTATAAATTAGGACTTAACCCACCTATTAGAAATTCAGGAGATTTAACGGGTAGTAGTCCTATTACGATTGTAGGTCCAAATGGAAGTGTAGATATAACTGAAGGTTGTATCATAGCGACTAGACACATTCATATTTTACCTAGCCAAGTTAAAATGTATAATTTGGAAGGTAAGGAAAAAGTTAATGTTAAACTTAGTGGAGAAAAAGGTGGAATAATAACAAATGTGTATCTTAAAGTAAGTGATGAAGCATATTTTGAACTCCATTTAGATACTGATGATGCGAATGCACATTTAGTTAAAAATGGTGATATAGGAGAGATTTTATGAAAGTTAAAAAAATTAAATATTTATTATTTATTATTGGATTATTCTTCTTTATGAGTGGAAGTGCTTTAGCGCTTACTTGTAAATATGAATATAACGAAGATGGTTATCATTTAGAGATAGAATTTGAAATTACAACTAAAGAAAAAGTTTCATCTGCAAAAGTAAAAGGAACAATGAAATCAAGTGATGTAACAGAGTATGATGAATCACATAAAATAGAAAATTGGGATACATATTTTTCACCAATTCTTGGTGGAATGACAATTCATGAGAAAGGTCAGGATTATTTTGTACTTCACAATGCTTGTAATCCATATGCGGTTTGGGTAGATAGAACTGGTAATCAGGATTTAGCTGTTGCAACTGATGCTACTATAGATCAATTTATAGAATATGGTAAACAAAAGCAAGGCTATGCAATATTAACACTAGTAAGCCCAGAAGAAGATCCTGGAGAGGATCCTGAAGAAGATCCAGAACAAACACCTGGCTCTTGCATGGAGTTTGATGAAACGACTTGTGAGCACAATAATTATTTTGCTTGTATTTGGAATGAAAAATATGGGTATTGTAATGTAGATAAACTTTTATATGTATCTTGTGGAGATGCATTTGATATACCACTCAATGTTCCAAAAATAACAAAGACTGCAGTTAATATACTTAAAATTGCTACACCTATTATATTGATAATAATTAGTATAATAACCCTTCTTAAGGCTTTAGCAGCATCAAAAGATGATGAAATTAAAAAGGCACAACAATCTTTAATCAAAAAAATAATTATAGCTGCAATAGTATTCTTTGTAATAACAATAGTTCAGTTTGTTATTTCAATTGTTGCTGATACTGCTGAAAAAGGTAGTGTTACAAAGTGTCTTGATTGTTTCTTAACAGGTGATTGTACAGAAAATATCTATTATAAAACAAATATTGGTGGTGTAAACTATTGCACATATGTCGTTGGAAGTAATACCGATAAAGAAAAAACTGGAATATGTGAGGATAGCAAATAGTTTGACAATGAAGAATAAATGTGATAATATTAAGGCGTCTTGGGACGTCTTTTTTTATAGGAGGGTGACTATGTCTATATTAACAATTCCAAATAATATTGATGAAATAAATAAAACAAAAGATATTGTAGATGGATTTATAATAGGTATTAAAAATTTAAGTGTCAATACTAATTTTAATATCGATGTTGAAAATTTAGATATATTAAATACTATAAAAGATAAAGATATATTTATTAGTTTAAATAAAAATATGCATAATAAAGATTTACCTTTAGTAGAAGATATTTTAAAAAAATTAAACAACTATAAT
Source organism: uncultured Bacilli bacterium (assembly GCA_947628685.1). Taxonomy (GTDB): domain Bacteria; phylum Bacillota_I; class Bacilli_A; order RF39; family UBA660; genus UMGS1613. The sequence goes on along the minus strand of CANRAT010000036.1, from coordinate 3,192 downwards.
ATAAAAGGTGTATTATTTTACGATATAGGAGTACTTAATATATATAAAAGACTAAATTTGAATTATGATTTAGTTTGGAATCAGGAACACCTCTCAACAAATTATAATACAATTAACTATTATAATTCTTGTGGCGCTAGATATGCATATATATCAAGCGATATAACAATAGATGAGATAGATACTATAATAAAAAAATCAAAATCAAAACTTATGGTAACTTTATTTGGATATTTACCTATGTTTGTATCTAAAAGACATATAGTTAAAAATTATTTAGAATATTTTAATCTTGAAGATAATTCTAAAATAAATTACATAAAAAAAGAAGGTAAGACATATCCTATAATTGATAGTGATATAGGCACAAGTGTTTATTCTAATAATATATTAAATGGACTTATGGGAGTTATAAGACTTAATATAGATTATATTGTGCTTAATAGTTTTAATATTGATGAAGATAAGTTTATAGAAGTAATTAAAATGTTTAAAAGTGTAACTAAGGATAATTTTAAAGAATATAATGATAAATTAAACAGTATGTTTTCTAATATAGATAATGGATTTTTAAATACTAAAACGATATATAGGGTGAAAAAATGAAGAATGTGGAATTACTTGCTCCAGCAGGAGATTTAGAAAGACTTAAAATAGCGCTTAAGTATGGTGCGGATGCTGTATATATAGGAGGACCTAGCCTTAACTTAAGAGCGAATGCTGTAAATTTTACTTTAGATGATATAAAAGAAGGTGTAAAATTCGCACACGATTTAAATAAAAAAGTTTATGTCACTGTTAATATAGCCCTTCATAATGAAGAATTAAGAGATGTTACTGATTATTTAAAGAACCTTGAGGAGTGTAAAGTAGATGCAATAATAGTAAGCGATCCTATAGTTATGAAAGAAGCCTTAGAAAATACTAGTTTAGATGTTCATTTGTCTACTCAAGCAAGTACGCTTAATATAGAAGCATGTAAATTTTTTAAAGATAAAGGTGTAAAGCGTATTGTACTTGGAAGAGAGTGTACTAAAGAAGAAATAAAAGAGATTATAGATAACGTAGATATTGAACTTGAATGCTTCATACACGGCGCTATGTGTGCAGGATATAGTGGAAGATGTGTAATGTCTAATTTTCTAACTAATAGAGATGCCAATCGTGGTGGATGTAGTCAAATATGTAGATGGGATTTTGACTTGTATAGTGAAGATATGAAAGAAATAAAGGGAGATATGCCATTTACATTTTGTTCCAAAGATTTATCTATGTTAAAATTTATACCAGATATGATAGATATGGGTATTACATCATTTAAAATAGAAGGTAGAATGCGTTCTAGTTATTATATTGCTACAGTAGTATCGATTTATAGAAAAGTAATTGATAACTATTGTAACGATAAAAAAAATTATACATATAATAAAGAGTACGAGAAAATACTTAGAAGATGCGCAAATCGTGACTCAGTACCTCAGTTCTTTAATGGTATATATGACTCTACTTGTAGTTATTATAATGGAAGAGTAGAAGTATCTAATCAAGATTTCTTAGGAATGGTACTTGATTACGATAAAAATACTCACATAGCTACTATAGAAGAGAGAAATTATTTTAAAAAAGGTGATATTGTAGAAATATTTGGTCCTAATCACGATATAATTACTAAAAAAATAGAAGAAATTTATGATACGGACAATAATTTGATAGATGTTGTAAGACATCCTAAACAAATAGTTAAAATAAAAATAAATGATACTATTGATGAGTTTGATATGATCAAAGTGAAAAGTTAATGAAAATAGTTGACAAAACAAAAAATATATAGTATTATTTTGTTTGCTTATGAAAATTTGAGGTGATCGTTATGTCAGAGCAGAAAGAATTATTTTTAACCCAAGAAGGTTTAGATGAATTAAAGAAAGAATTGGATGAGTTAATACAAGTTAAGCGTCCAGAGGTTATAAATGCACTTAAAGATGCACGTTCTCAAGGTGATTTAAGTGAGAATGCTGAATATGATGCGGCTAGAACTGAACAAGCTATAGTTGAATCTAGGATTAAAGAGTTAGAGGCTATGATTGAAAGAGCAAAAGTTATCACAAAAATAGATACAGATGTGGTATCAATTGGAACTAAAGTAACTCTTGAATACGTAGGTGATGATGATACTGAAGAGTATTCTATAGTAGGTAGTAGTGAGGCAGATCCATTTGAAAATAAGATATCAAATGAATCTCCAATTGCTAAGGCTATAATGGGGCTTAAAGTAGGAAGTGTAGTTTCAGTTGATAGTCCAAATGGAAAATATGACGTTAAAATTTTAGCTATAAATTAGAGTTGTAAAAAACCGTGAAATGAAAAAGTAAATTCCAGTTTCAAAAAATGTAAAAGGAATGTAAGAGAAACCTCTATTTTAAAGAGGTTTTTGTATGAGGATAAATTGAAAAAATATAAAAAATATGATAGAATACTAAATGTATTTAGAAATTTTGCCACGACGAAAAGACAAAAGGCTATAGAATTTTTAAAAATGTAAGACTAAATTCCTTTTGCTAAATAGTAGGATAAATTTGTAAAATATGGGTGTTTCTAAAATACACAATAAGAACTAATTTTTCTTATTATGCTTTATGAGATAAGGTTTTAGGGTGACCTCATCTCTTTTAATTTCATTAATATTTAATAAGTTTAAGATTTCTTTACCTCTATCTTTATTTTCAGGAGTACTCATAATAAAGCAAAATACTTCATAAGGAGTTTTATCCTTTAAAGATTTTCTAGGAGTAGAATTGATATGTGAAAACATTAAATCTAGGTCTTCTTGAGTAATATTTGATATATCAATCTCATTAGGTATAATATCTCTAATATAATTATGAGTATTTTCAACATGAGGTTTTTGAGAAGATTGATAGGCATCACAATAAAAAATATTTGTTCTAAATTCACCAGTTTGTTGATTGAATTCAAATAGATTAACCTTTTCAAACTCAACACCTCTGTCAGTAAGAATTAAACAGAAAAGTTCTCTATATAAATCATGACCAAGTTTATCTTCAATAGAATCTAAAGATTTAGACATTGATTCTGAAGTTTTGTCTTTATGTAAGAAACCAATCATAAGACCAGAACCTTCAAAATAAAAGGTTTGTATAAAAGGACCTGATTGAGAGTTTAAGACAGTAT
>CANRAT010000035.1 GCA_947628685.1 uncultured Bacilli bacterium | reverse complement strand
ATGTAGAAGTAGACTTTGATAACAAGAAAATTACATTAGTTGAGAGTCCAATTGATAAATAGTAATTAAAATTTATAAATTGATAAAATAATGGTAAGAAAGAAAAAATAGAAATATAAAAAATATGATTATCTAGGTAATCTTTTATACAAAATTAATATTTAATACATATATTTGGCTATTTCATACATTTTCACTTGAATAAATGGACTATAAGTAGTAATTTATAATCAATATAATTTTCATTATATTTAACCTATCTAATACTAAAATGGTAAATACTAAATATTTATCATTTTTATTTGTTAATTTTATGGTATTTACTTGAAAATTATATTTTAAATGTGTTACAATGTAGTTGTAATAAATGGTATCACACTGTATATTGACAAATAGTATATGTAGTGATATTATAAAATCAATTTTGATTGGGGGAATAAAAATGGAAGAAAAATTAAAAAATATATCATTACAAAAAGAACCAATAATGGAAGGTGAGTTAACTGGTTATCCTAGTATAGATAAGCCATGGATGAAATATTATCCTAAAGAATTAATTTTAGCTAGAGAAAAATATTCTAAAAAATATAATAGAATAATAGATAAAATAAAAGATGCTTGGACAAATCCAGAAGAAGCAATAATTAATTATTATGATACTGAAATAAAAGCAGGAGATTTCTTTAATAGAGTATATGAGGTTGCTAAATCTTTAGTAGCACTAGGAATAAAAAAAGGTGATACAATAGTTGCATCACTAGAATCCGTTCCAGAATATATAGAATTATTATTAGCATCAGAACTAATAGGCTGTTCAATAAAGGACTATTTAGGAGATGTGAATAGCATAATCGACCTAATTAATGAAGATGAAACAGTTCATTGTTATATTGCTCCAGATTATTTAAGTGATGTAGATGCAATTAAAATATATAATAATACAAATATAAAAAATATTATTACAATAGATCCTTTGTATTCTGTTAAAAATAAAAATGAGTTAAGAAGTAATATTGCTGAAGTAATTAATTCAAAATATTCAACTACAGTAACTAAAGATGACAGAAATATATCATGGAGTGAATTTTTATCTAAGGGTAAAAATGTAGAACATTTTGAAGAAAATAGTGATAATTCTATTAAACTTTTTTCAACATTTACAAGTGGTTCTGTGGGAGAACCTAAAGAAGTAATGCATTCATCGAAAACCGTTTTAGGTATTGTCAATCAATTAACTTTATTTCCTTTTCACCAAAAATGTAAAGATACTTGGCTTGATACAATAGCTCCTCCAATTCATGCAACCGTTATAATTTCCATGATGTGTTATCCGCTTGTTGATGGTAAAAAATTGATATTAGATCCTTATTGTAAAATAGAAGATATTGATATAGAAATGATGCACTATGAGCCTACATGTTGGGGAGGCCCTCCTGTTTGTTTTAATACTTTGCTTGAAAGTAGTAGGATACCTAAAGATTACGACATGAGTTATTTTAAATTAATTGGATTTGGTGCTGAACCAATAACAAAAAAATTCGCTTTAAATGTTCAAAAATTTTTAGATGAACACAATTGTAAAACTCAATTTAGTACGAGTTATGGTCAAACTGAGGGTGGTACAGGTTTTACAACTACCTTTAACAAAGAAATGGTTTTCTCAGGAAGTTATGGTATCCCATATATAGATACTACGATTTCAATATTTGAACCTAATACAACTAATGAACTAAAATATAATGAAATAGGTGAGATATGTAAAACCGGACCTGGAATAATGATAGGATATACTGATAAAAGTTTAACCGATCAAGTATTGAAAATTCACCAAGATGGTAAGTTGTGGCTACACACAGGAGATTTTGGATATATGACAGAAGAAGGATTATTGTTTGTACTTGGTAGGGAGAGAATAGAAGTATATCCAAATAAATTTATATTTCCTTTAGATATAGAAAATAAAATAGTTTCAGTTGATGGAGTAAAAGATGCTATTGTTGTTTCTGGAAAAAATAATTATGATGCAAAACTTAAAGTACCATATTTATTTATTGTCCCTGAAAAAAATATCTCAATTGGTGAATTATTAGTTAAAATAAATGATTTAATTAATACAGAACTTTTATTAGAACAAAAGCCAAAGGAACTTTTTGTAATAGATGAAAAACCTATGAGTAAGTTTAAAGTCGACAAAAAAGCACTTCAAAAAAAATATAATCTTATATAAATATGTTAAATAAAAATTGATATTTAGAATATATTTTCTATCTATCAATTTTTTTGTTAAAATCATCTTAAATTTTATTATGAAACATATCATCAATTAAATTTCAACCACTTTACAATGTTTAAAAAAAATGTTAAAATTAAGAAAATGGAGGATAAATAATATGAATGTAATAACTCTAACCTTAAATATTTGTTGTTTTCTATTTTTATTGTTTTTAATAGTGATATATTCAACAAAGAAAAAAATAAATAATGAAGAAAATAGAATTTATAAATGGATTCTTTTTAATAATTTTCTAGTCTTATTAGCTGAATTATTACTCGCTTTAGTTATTAATTATCATTTATATAGTAATTTACTTATAGTAATAATACTAGAGAGAATTTATTTTATGTATATACTTGCATGGATTTTAGATTTTACATATTATATAGTAAAAATATCAAATGAAAAATCAAATTCAATAATAAATAAAAATAAAAAAGCTAATATTTGTATATTGGGTACAATATTTATATTAATAGGAATTGTTATGTCTTTTCTACCGTCAGAACATAGTTATAGTGATGGATTTATTTTATATGCATATGGTGCAGCGGTTAATTTTATGGGATTAGTTGCTATGGTAATGATAGCCGTTTGTATATTATCAGTAATAGTTAATAGAAAAACATTGAACAAAAAAAAGATTATTCCTATATTTGTATTTTTAGCTCTAGAGATAATTTTTAGTATTATAAATTCTTTTTATCCTAATATAATATTAAATTCTTTAGCTGAGACTCTAATAAGTTATTTGATGTACCACACAATTGAAAATCCAGATGTTAAATTAATCAATCAACTAGAACTTGCTAAAGATCAAGCAGAAAAAGCAAATCATGCTAAAACAGATTTTTTAAGTAGTATGTCTCATGAAATAAGAACTCCACTTAATGCTATAGTTGGATTTAGTGAATGTATAGATAAAGCAGAAACTCTAGAAGAAGCAAAAGAAGATGCTAAAGATATAGTAATGGCTTCACAAAACTTACTTGAAATAGTAAATGGAATATTAGATATTAGTAAAATAGAAGCAGATAAAATGGAGATTGTAAATACCGATTATAATTTAAGAGAAATACTTGAAAATCTAACAAAATTAATTATTCCAAGAATTGGAGAAAAAAATATAGAACTAAAAACACATTTCGCACCTGATATACCAGATATATTATATGGAGATAGTGGTAAAGTAAAACAGGTTATAACTAACATACTTACTAATGCTGCTAAATATACAACTGAAGGAGAAATTAATTTTAGTGTTAACTGCGTAAATGAAAAGGGTAAATGTAACCTTGTAATATCTGTAAGTGATACAGGAAGAGGAATAAAAAAAGAACAAATAGATAAGTTATTTACTAAATTTTCTAGGTTGGATGAAGATAAAAATACAACAGTAGAGGGAACTGGTCTTGGACTTGCTATAACTAAAAGACTTGTTGAAATGATGGGTGGTAAAATAGTTGTTACAAGTGAATATGGTAAAGGTTCTACATTTACTATCTATTTAGCCCAAGAAATTAAAGAAGGAATATATAAAAAAGAAGTAACTAATAATGATGAAATAATTAAGTTTACTGGTAAGAAAGTATTACTTGTAGATGATAATAATCTTAACTTAAAAGTAGGAGTTAAAATATTAAAAGATTATGATTTAGATATTACTTGTAGTGATAGTGGATATGACGTACTTGATAAAATAAAAGCAGGCAATACTTATGATATTATACTTATGGATATAATGATGCCTAAAATGGGTGGTGTTGAAACCTTAAAAAGATTAAAAGAAATAAATAATTTTAATACTCCAGTAATTGCTCTTACTGCAGATGCAATTCAAGGTAAATCAAATAAATATTTAGATGTAGGATTTAATGGTTATTTATCTAAACCTATAAATGAAGATGAACTAAAAAAAGTACTTTCTAAATATTTAAAAGGAAGTATAAGTACAAAAGAAAAAAAGGTTAGTGAAGATAAAAAACTTAGTAACAATATTGATTATTTAAAAGAAAACGATATAGATGTTGATGCGTCAATAGAATTACTTGGTGATATCGATATGTATAATGAAACACTTAAAGATTTCTTAAGTGAAACAGATAAAAGATTACCTAAGATGGAAGAGTATTTAAAAACTCAAGATGCCGCTAATTATGCAATATTAGCCCATGCTATGAAAAGTGATAGTAAATATTTAGGATTTAAAAAATTAGCGGAACTTTCTTTAGACCATGAATTAAAAGGTAAAGAAAATAATTTAGACTATATTAAAGAACACTTTAATGAACTAAATAATGAAGTAAATAGAGTAATAGAAGTAGTTAAAAAATATTTAGAAAAGGAGAATTTATGAATAAAGCAATTATAGTAGCGGATGATTCTATGATAATTAAAAATATTGTAGAAAAAGCACTTAGTGATGAATATATAGTATTAAAAGCAAATAATGGAAAAGAAGCAATAGATTATATAACTAAGAAACAGCACAATATAGTAGGTATTCTTTTAGACTTAAATATGCCTGAATATGATGGGTTTATGGTACTAAATTATTTTAAAAATAATAATTTATTTAATAAGTATCCAGTATCTATAATATCTGGAGATGATACTAAAGATACTATAGATAGGGCATTTGCATATGACATAGTTGATATGTTAAATAAACCTTTTTCAGCTGACAATGTAAAAAACATAGTGAATAAAATGGTTAATGTAAGATAGCTTTACTAATAGTAAAGCTTTATTATTGCCTAATATAATTAAATGTGCTATTATATTTTAGGAAAGACGTGATAGAATGAATTTGCCAAATTTAAAAGAAGCAAAAGTTAGAACTAATAAGGATATTAAGATAATTAGTGATGACTATAAAGTGCCGAGTTCTATGAAAACTATAGGTAAAAATAAAAAGTATTATATAAAGACTTATGGTTGTCAGATGAATGTACACGACACAGAAAATATAAAAGCAATATTAGAAGATATGAGTTTTACTGAGACTCTTGATATGGAAAGTGCGGATATAATACTTCTTAATACATGCGCAATAAGAGAAAATGCTCATAATAAAATGTTTGGATTTTTAGGCAGAGTTAAACATTTAAAAGAATCTAAACCTGATATTATATGTGGTATATGTGGATGTATGGCACAAGAAGAAAGTGTAGTAGATGATATAAAAAGTAAATATAAATGGGTAGATATAGTATTTGGTACTCATAATTTGCACAAACTTCCATTTATATTAGAAGAATCTTTAAATGAAAAAAAACAGGAAATAGAAGTCTTTAGCATAGAAGGGGATGTATATGAAAATATTCCTGTAAAAAGAGATTCAAAATATAAGGCTTGGGTAAATATAATGTACGGATGTGATAAATTTTGTACATACTGTATAGTTCCATATACAAGGGGAAAACAAAGAAGTAGACGCCCTTTAGATATAATAAAAGAAGTAGAAAATTTGGTTAAAGATGGATATAGTGAAGTAACACTCTTAGGTCAAAATGTCAATGCATATGGTAAAGATTTAAAACTTAATTATACAATGAGTAATTTACTTGAGGATGTCGCAAAAACAGGAATTAAGAGAATTCGTTTTGTAACATCACATCCATGGGATTTTAATGATGAAATGATAAAAGTGATTGCAAAGTATCCAAACATAATGCCTTATATTCATTTACCTTTGCAATCAGGTTCAAATAAAATATTAAAACTTATGGGTAGACGTTATACTAAAGAAGAATATATTGATTTATTTAATAAGATAAGAATGAGTATTCCAAATGTATCAATAACAACTGATATAATAGTTGCTTTCCCAGGTGAAACAGATGAAGATTTTAATGATACATTAGATGTAGTAAATACTTGTAAATTTGACTCAGCATTTACATTTATATTCTCACCTCGTGTAGGCACTCCTGCTGCAAAAATGAAAAATGATTTAACTGAAAAAGAAAAAAATGATAGACTTTATAAATTAAATGAATTAGTAAATAAATATGCTCTTTTAAAGAATCAAGAATATTTAGGTAAAATAGTTTCTGTTCTTTTAGAAGATTTTAGCGAAAAAGATGGAAATCTTATGGGATATACAGATACAATGAAACTTGTAAACGTAAAAGCGCCAAAAGAATACTTAGGTAAAATAGTCGATGTTAAAATAACTGATATAAAAACATGGAGTATGGATGGCGAAATTTATGAAAAAGTATAAAAAAAATATACTTTTTTTCATATTTATGTTATAATTGAATAGTAAAAATAGAGGAGTTGAAAATATGATATGTAAAAAATGTGGCTCTAATATAGCAGACACGTCAAAATTCTGCGGGTATTGTGGCGCCCCTGTAGAAGAAACAAAAACAGTTGAATCTGTTCAAAATATTTTTGAAAGTTCAGTACCAAACGTAGAGGAGCCTGTTCAAAATTCAACTGAAGTACAAGTTAATCCAATACCAAGTGTAGTACCAGTTGAGCCTATTCAAAGCGCTACAAATGAAGTAGTAACAGAGCAACCTATTCAAAATGTTGCAGGTAAAATGGCATCTCAACAAGAGCCTGTTCAAAATCCAACTGAAGTACAAATTAATCCAATACCAAGTGTAGTTCCGGTTGAACCTATTCAAAGCGTTACAAATGAAGTAGTAACAGAGCAACCTATTCAAAATGTTGCAAGTGGAGTGACACCTCAACAAGAGCCTGTTCAAAGTGCTACAAATGATGTACCAGTAGTTGATCCTATATTTGGAACTCAAGTAACACCAACTACACAAGCAAGTCCAAATGTAACTAATCAAACAGTTGAAATGCCAACTATGGCTTCTATTCAAGGTACTATATTAAGTTCGGATGCTCAAAATAATGTTGACTTAAATCAAGTTAATGAGTCATTAGTTTCAAATACTGCAACTGTTAATCCTAATACACAATTAGAAAACGAAGGAGTACAAGTACAACCTAGTACATTAACTCAAAATCAATCAATTAATGAGAATTTACAACCTACTAAAATTCAAGAACAAGTTAATCCTCAGGTACCCCCAAAAAAACAAAATAAACTTCCTTTAAAAGGGGTAGCAATTGCTCTTGTATGTGTTGTAGTTGTTTTAGGAATAGTATTAGTAACGATGATGTTGGGTGATAACAAAAGTAAGATGGAACCACCACTTACAGTTTTAAAGAAATCTTTAGGAAATTTTGGACAAAAAGCAAATACAAGCGCTACACTAAATGGGAATGTATTAGTTGAAGGCAATAATGATTCATATAAATTGGCTTTTACTGTTAAATATCAAAATAATGTTAATGACCATAATTTATTACTTACAGTAAAAGATGAAGAATCAAATAACGAATATAATTTATATTCTATAATTAATAATAAGGGTATGGATCTTTATTTAAAATCTAGTGTCATAGACCTACTTGGCGTAACAAGTTCACAAGAAGATATTTGGGTAAATTATAAATTAGATTCAAGCGTTAATATTGAAAGCATATATAGCGAAGAAGATTTATCAATAATAGATGAAAAACATTTTGTATTTGTTGGTAAAGATGCTAATGGAAACCATTATCAATTAATTTTAGATAAAGAATTGATGAATAATGAAAAATTAACGCAAGATCAAATGGATTCATTAAATTCTTTATTTGGAGAAGGAATAGAAAAATATGTAATAGATTTTTATATAAATGATTTGAATGAAATAACAAAAATAAAAATGGAATTAAATGATTTCGATCCTGATTTAGAAATTTCTAAAATATCTTTAAATTTAGAGTTTACTGATCTTAATTCTACAGTAGTAAATATTCCAGATGAAATTTTATTAAATGATAGTATGAGTCTAAACGAATATTTAGAAACTTATGCAATTTTTAATGAAGATAATTCAGATACAAATCAAGATTAAAGGTTAAATACCTTTTTTTTGTGAATTTTTACCTAACTTATTCATATATTAAATTGAGGAGTGATTTTATGTCATTATATAAAGAAATAGTTACAAAAGCAGTAATAGGTAAGGGTAAAAAATATTTTAAAGATAATTATAGTATAAGTGTAGAAAATACTCCAACTACGATACTAGGTTGTTGGGTAATAAATCATAAATTTAAAGGATATAAGACTAATGATAAAATAGGCGTTAGTGGATCATATGATGTAAATATATGGTATTCATATGATAACGATTCTAAAACTACTGTAGTAAATAAAAATATATCATATAACGATTTATTCAACGTTAAATTAAAAGATAATGCAGATCTTTCAAGTGATACTGACATAATTGTTAGAACACTTAAACAACCAAGTTGTTCTGGAGTAAATATAAATGGAAAAAGTATAACATTTGACATAGAAAAAGAATTAGGTGTAGAAGTAGTAGGTGAAACGAAAGTTAAAATATTAGTTGAAGAAGATGAAGAGCCATGGGATGAAATAGAAGATGAATTGACACAAAAAGATATAGAAGAAATAGATAATGTAAAAGATGATTTCATTAAATAGTACTTTTGTACTTTTTTCTTTTGTAAATATCAATTTTTAATGTTAACCAAAAAAGGTTGACAAAGCAAAAAAAATCTGATAGTATTATATATGTGAATGGAGGTGCATTATGGCAGTTAAAATTAGATTAAAAAGAATGGGAGCAAAAAAAAGACCTTTTTATCGTATAGTAGTTGCTGATTCTAGATATCCAAGAGATGGAAGATTCATAGAAGAGATAGGATACTATAATCCAATTGAAAATCCAACAGTTGTTAAAGTTGATAAACAATTAGCAAAAAAATGGTTAAATAATGGTGCGACTCCTACTGATACAGTTAGAGATATTCTAAGTAAAGAAGGAATATTAAAAGAACTACACGAAGAAAAAAATACTAAAAAATCAAACTAAAGAAAGTTGGTATAATATATGGAGTTAGTTAGTTTAACAGAATATTTAGTTAAAGAATTATTACCTAATGTAGAAAATATAAGTGTAACAAATGTTGAATCAGATGGTGATATAGTTATAAAAGTAGTAGTTCCAGAAGAATATATGAGTGCTATAATTGGAAAAGGTGGCGCTATTGCAAATTCAATACGCACTATTGTTCAAGCAAAGGCTTATACTAAAAAATTAGGTAGAGTAAGAGTAAATATTGATTGTAATTAATTGGAGTAATCCAATTTTTTGTTTATTAGAAAGCGCTTGATAAAAAGTAAATAAAATATATTTACAAACATTTGTTCATATGATATAATGTTTTAGTCAGATAAAATTATTAAATCATATTTTATCTTGAAAAATTTGTTTCAAATTTGGATAATGGTTGTAATTAATCAATTAATATATTATAATTATATATAGGGTGTGATTCTATGAAACAACGAGTAATAAGCGCCATTTTAGCATTTATAATATTTATACCAATATTTATAATAGGTGGTAGTTTATTTAATTTTGCATTTTATATTTTGACATTATTGGGACTTAAAGAATTTATGAGTGCGAAAGAAAAAGAGAAAAAATTTCCAGATTTTATTAGAATGATTTCTTATATTATGATAACATTTTTGTATTTTTCTACAACCATTAATAATAATCTTTCTTTTTCCCTTGATTATAGATTAATATCAGGTTTATTTTTAACAATATTGCTACCTGTAATTGTTTATCACAATGAAAAAGTATATAGTGTTAAAGATGCGTTTTATTTACTTGGAGGAGTATTTTTCCTAGGTTATTCAATGTCTTTGTTCTACCTATATAGAAATATAAGTATAGAACTTATAATATATCTATTTTTAATAACAATACTAACAGATTCATATGCTTATTTTATTGGAAGTTTAATAGGAAAAAACAAACTATTAGAGGTAGTTTCACCCAAGAAAACATGGGAAGGTACAATAGGGGGAAGTTTAGTTGGAACTTTTGTTTGTACAGTATATTATATAACAGTTATAAATCCTAATATATCATTGATTGAAATCTCTTTAATAACGCTTTTTTTAAGCCTCATAGGACAATTTGGAGATTTACTTTTTTCAGCGATTAAAAGGTTCTTTAAAATTAAGGATTTTTCTAATATAATGCCAGGACACGGTGGAATATTGGATAGACTTGATAGTATAATATTTGTGATGTTGGCTTTTACGTTTTTCTTAAAATTAATTTGAGAGGTGATATAATGACAATTATATATTTTATATTAATACTTGGAATTACAGTGTTTATACACGAATTAGGACACTTTATGTTTGCTAAAAAATATGGAGTTTATGTATATGAATTTTCAATTGGAATGGGTCCAAAATTATTCAAATTTAAAAGAAAGAATGATGAAACTGAATATTGTATTAGACTTCTTCCAATAGGTGGATTTGTCCAAATGGCTGGAGAAGAAGTAGAAGTTGATGAGAAAATACCTGAAAATATGAGACTACAATCTAAAAGTGCATTTAAAAGATTTATGATAATGATTGCAGGTGTAATGATGAACTTCTTACTTGGAATAGTTTTATATTTCTTTATTGGACTATTTAATACAGTATCACTTGATAATGTATACGTAGATGGAAGCACTATAGATAATCTTAATGATAATGATAAAATTGTTGCAATTAATAATAAATTTGTAAATAATTATGATAAGTTAGCGCTTGAGTTAACTATAGCAGATGAACAAAAATTTACAATGCAGGTAAAAACACCTGAAGGGAAGAAGAAAAATATTGATGTCACACCATATAAAATAGGTTCACAAGGATTATTATATGGTAAAGATTATGGATTTTCTGTAAGCGATACTGAAATTAGTGATTCAACAAGAGATGATATCAAAGTCGGAGATAAAATTATTAAAGTAAATGGTGTAGATGTAAGTGATCATTTTTCCTTAATCCGAGAATTATCACTAATTGATGGTAAAGATTTTTCTTTAACACTACAATCATCAAGTGATGTAGATGATGAAAATGTTGAGACAAGGGATGTAATAGTTACTGTTAGTGAAAATAAAGATGATAAACTTCAAGGTTATAGTTATGGATTTTATATTAAAGGAAAAGAAGGTAAAGGATTTATATCAGCGATAAAATATGCATTTTCAAAATTCTTTAGTACGATAGAACAAATGATATTTACAGTTTTCTACCTAATAACAGGAAAAATTAGTTTAAGTATGCTATCTGGTCCTGTTGGAATATTTAATGTAGTTAGCGTTTATTCTCATTATGGAATCGCAAATATAGTAGCCCTTCTTGCGCTCATTTGTATTAATGTTGGATTTATAAATATACTTCCACTCCCAGCATTTGATGGTGGGCATATATTATTCATAATCATAGAAAAAATGAAGGGTAGTAGGGTAGATCCTAAAGTAGAAAATACAATTCATAATATAGGATTTATACTACTTATGTTATTAATGGTTTTAGTAACTTATAACGATATAATTAAATTATTTTAGAGGTGCGTATGTTAAAAGTAGAACACGTAAGTAAATATTATGGTGATTTTAAAGCAGTAGATGATTTATCATTTGAAGTAGATAAGGGTGAAATATTTGGCCTACTAGGAGTAAATGGAGCAGGGAAAACGACTACATTTAGAATGATAATGGGTCTTTTAGATAAGTCTAGTGGCAAAATAACATTAAATGGTAAAGATATAGATTATTCAGTTACAGATGATATTGGATTTTTAACTGAAGAAAGAAGTTTACTCACTAAACTTACTGTTAGGGAACAGGCAATATATTTTGGTGCTTTAAAATCAATGAGTAATGATAAAATTTTAGAAAGATTAGATTATTTATTAGATAAATTTGGAATAAGTGAATATAAGGATAAAAAAATTAAAGAATTATCTAAAGGTAATCAGCAAAAAATACAATTTATAACTGCTATATTAAATGAACCAAAATTATTGATACTTGATGAACCTTTTGCAGGATTAGATCCTTTCAATATAGAATTATTTAAATCTGAAATAATTGAACTATCAAAAAAGGGTAGTATTATAATTTTTTCATCTCACAGGATGGAACACGTAGAATTATTTTGTAAAAAGTTAGTAATACTTGTAAATGGTAAAACAGTTTTATCAGGTAATATTAAGGATATAAAAGAAAGTTTCATGAAGAAAAATATAATTGTAAAAGGAGATATTGATTTAGAAAAATTAAAGAAAATTAAAGGTGTTGAAAAAGTCATAGAAAAATCAGATGAATATGAAGTAATAATATCTTCCAAAGAAATTATCAAAGATGTATTTAATTTTATATCGAAGTGTTCTAACATAACTAAGTTTATAGTAGAAGAACCAAGTCTAAATGAAATATTTATTTCAAAAGTAGGAGAGGCATATGAGAAGTAAACTTAATTTTTTAATCAATGTCAGTTTGAAAAAGAAGGTAAAATCAAAATGGTTTTTGATTGCAAATATTATTGTTGCTTTATTAATTGTTGCTGTGATTAATATAGATAGTATAATAACTTTATTCGGTGGAGACTTTAATAATAACAATAATATTTATGTTATCGATGAAACAAATTCAATTTATGAAGGATTTAAGGAAAATTTAAAGTATTATGAAGATAGTATTTATGGCGATGAAAGTTCAATATATAATGTTTCTTTAGCAGATAGACCTATTGATGAATTAAAAGAATTATTAAAAGAGGAAGATACATCTTTAATAATAGATATTTATTATAATGATGATGATATATCTGCTAAATTAATTTCATTATCTACAATTGATTCATATGATTATCAGTTAATAACTAGTGCGCTTCAAACGACTTTTAGTATGTATAATTTAAATTCTATAAATCTTACTGAGGAGGAATATAGTAAACTTACTAGTACACTTGAAATTGAAAGGGAAATACTTGATGAAAATATTACAAGTGAAGATGAAGATGTAGAGATGATTATGACTTCTGTATTTCCAATATTGATACTTCCATTTTTTATGTTAACTATATTTTTAATTCAATTTATCGGTTCAGAGGTTAATGATGAAAAATCTACTAAAAGTATGGAAATAATTATATCTAATGTATCACCTAAAACACACTTTGCTGCTAAAATAATATCAAATAATTTATTTATTATAATGCAAGTTATATTGATGATAGTTTATGCTAGTTTAGGGTTGATTATTAGAAAATTTGTAGGTGGAGAGGCTATAGTAAATGGAGTCGCACAAGCTGTTAGTGATACTTTTAAAACTTTAACAACTGGTGCGATGGCAGATAAACTAGTTTATGTAATTATCTTTACTGCAATTCTTATGATTTTAACGTTTATCGCTTATTCTTTAATTGCAGGTATTCTTGCTTCTATGACTACTAATACAGAGGATTATCAGCAGGTTCAAGCACCAATTATGATAGTATTATTATTGGGATATTATTTAGCCATAATGGCAGGAATATTTAAAGGCTCTTTATTTATAAAAATTTTATCTTTTGTTCCTTTAATATCAGCGGTACTTTCGCCATCATTACTTGTTTTAGGACAAATTGGTATAATCGAAATAATAATTTCAATAATTCTTATGATATTTACAATATATTTTCTAGTTAAATATGGACTAAGAATTTATAAAGTAGGAATACTTAATTATTCATCTAATGGAATATGGAAAAAAATTTTTAAATCGTTAAAGAACAAGTAATTGTTCTTTTTTTGGTAAATTTTAAATTTCACGCATCATTCACAGTTATAAACAAAAAAACCATATTAAATGGTTTTTAAAGTCATTAAATGGTGACCGGTACGGGATTCGGACCCGTGAATGCATGCGTGAAAGGCATGTGTGTTAAGCCACTTCACCAACCGGCCGTCTAATAAAAAAATGGTGGGCCTGAATGGACTTGAACCATCGACCTCTCGCTTATCAGGCGAACGCTCTAACCAGCTGAGCTACAAGCCCGTCAAAAGATATGACTATATAAGTATATACTAATTTTCGAATTTTGACAATACTTTTTTTGAAAAAAATCACAACTTTTCGTAATTTTATATGAAAATATTATACTTGTAAATTAAATAATTAACATTTTGTAAATAAATAATTATATGCTATTGTAAAAAAAATATATTTGTGTTAATATTAATATGTCGCTTTGGCCCGTTGGTGAAGTGGCTTAACACATAGCCCTCTCAAGGCTACATACAAGGGTCCGAATCCCTTACGGGTCACCAATTTATGTACTTAAATTAGCCTTTCGCTAATTTTTTTCTTTGACTTTGCTTTTAGAAATATGTTATAATGATTAAGGTGAAAAGATATGGTAAAATATGATGAAAGCTCAATTAAAATATTAGAAGGACTTGAAGCAGTTAGAAAAAGACCAGGTATGTATATTGGTTCAACTGATAAAAGAGGACTTCATCATTTAGTTTGGGAAATAGTTGATAATTCTATTGATGAGGTTATCAATGGATATGGTAAAAAAATAAAAATAATATTGCATTCAGACCACAGTGTTAGTGTAGAAGATGAGGGACGTGGTGTGCCTGTTGGAATGCATTCATCAGGTGTAACCACACCAGAAGTTATATATACAGTGCTTCACGCAGGAGGTAAATTTGAAACTAGTGGTTATACAGTATCAGGTGGTCTTCACGGTGTAGGTGCTAGTGTAGTTAATGCATTATCTAAATGGATGGAAGTAACAATAAAAAGAGATGGATATGAATATTTTATTAGATTTAAAGATGGTGGAAAAGTCGATATACCGCTAACTAAAAGAGATAAAACAAATAAAACAGGTACTAAAGTAAGATTTATGCCTGATGATTCAATTTTTTCAACTACTAACTTTTCATTTACAACAATATGTGAAAGAATGCAAGAAAGTGCATTCTTACTTGAAGGCCTTACAGTAGATGTAACGGATGAAGAAGACAGTAAGCATGAGAGTTTTTGCTATGAAGACGGTCTTAAATCATTTGTAGAATATTTAAATGAAGATAAAACTGAATTACATAAAACAACAGTATTGTCTGGAATAAAAGATAAAATAGAGGTTAAGGTTGCATTTCAATATACGGATTCATATTCAGAAAATATAATATCATTTGTAAACAATGTAAAAACAATAGATGGTGGAACTCATGA
>CANRAT010000034.1 GCA_947628685.1 uncultured Bacilli bacterium | reverse complement strand
CTAATTTCTGTAGATGTAACATTTGAAAGTGTTTTCTTAGCTTTTTCAGCTTCTTCTTTAATTCTTTGTAAAGCCATTTTATTATCGCTTAAGTCTACATCGTGTTCACTCTTAATATCATCTATTATGTAATCTATAATTCTTTGATCGAAGTCATCTCCACCAAGTCTATTATTACCACTTGTAGATTTAACTTCAAATACTCCATCTCCAAGTTCTAGTATAGATACATCGAATGTACCACCACCAAGGTCATATACTAAAATTGTTTGAGATTCATCTTGTTTATCAAGACCATATGCAAGTGCGGCAGCAGTTGGCTCGTTTATAATTCTCTCTACATTAAGTCCTGCAATTTTACCTGCATTTTTAGTTGCTTGTCTTTGTGAGTCATTAAAGTATGCAGGAACTGTTATAACAGCGCTTGTAACTTTTTCACCTAAATAAGCCTCAGCAGTTTTCTTTAAATCTCCAAGTATCATAGCACTTATCTCTTCTGGAGAATATTCTTTTCCATTTGCTTTTACTTTTTTATTTGTACCCATTAATCTTTTAATTGAACTAATTGTATCAGGGTTTGTAACTGATTGATGCTTAGCAGTTTTACCTACTAAAATATCACCTTTTTTGAAGGCTACTACTGAAGGAGTAGTTCTATCTCCATCAGCATTAACTATAACTTTAGCCTCTCCACCTTCATAAATACTTACACAACTATTTGTTGTACCTAAGTCTATACCTATTGTTTTACTCATATTTATCACCTTTCCTATTCACTGACTTTAACCATTGCTGGTCTTATAACTTTATCTTTATAGATATAACCTTTTTGTAATACTTCTAGTACCTCACCAGGTTCTATGCCATCGCGCTTTTCTACCATAATAGCATTGTGGTAAACAGGATCAAATGGTTTATTTGCACCGTCAATTGGTTTAACTTCAAAGTTTTCCATTACTTGTTCCATATTACAATAAATCATTTTAAATCCTTCTAGAAATTTTGAAACTTCATCTTCTAAGTTATCATCATCTAATTTTATTGCTCTTTCAAAATTATCAAGTATTGGAAGGATTTGTTTAATCAAATCTTCATTACAGAATTTAAGTAATCTAGTGACCTCTTCATCTTTTCTTTTACGATAATTAATGAGGTCTGCTTTAGCAATTAAAATTTCTTCATCTTTTTTCTTGTTTTCTAGTTTCAATTTTTCTATTTCTTCTTTATATTTGTGCTTATCCTCTTTTTTCTTCTTTTTATCTTCTTTACATGTGTCACTACATTTACACTTTTCTTTCTCACAACTGCATTCACATTCTTCTTTGCAACACTCATCATCACATTTAGAGTCTTTACAAGTGCATTCTTGAGCTTTATTTTTTTCTTCCATGCTTACCTCTTTTCTATTTATTTTCTATATTTTCTTTTATATAATTAAGAAGCGTTATTACTCTTTCATATTCCATTCTTTTTGGACCAATTAAAGCAATAGTTCCTTCTTCTCCATCAATATTATATTTAGTTTTAATAATTGTAACATCATCATCAAAATTATTTTCACTACCTATATAAATATTAATTCCGTTATCTTCTTCTTTGATACTTTCTACGATATCCTTATCTTCAAATTTACTTATTATTTCTCTTATTTTATCTGCACTATTAAATTCTGGCTGCATTAATATATTTCTAGTACCACTCATTTTTACTGATTCTGTTGCGAAATCACTAAATGCAGTATAAAATGCGTTGTAGAGAACTTCGTGTTGTTTCACATATCTTCCTATTATAGGTTTTACTTGATATTCCAAAACCTCACTTACACTATCAATACTTGTTCCAATTATTAGTTTGTTTATTAAATCTACAGTTTGTTTTATTTCTATAGAATCAACATCTCCTGGAATATATATTGATTTGTGTTCCACATGACCTTTATTTGTTACTACTATAGCGACTAAATTATTTTTATCTATAGGAATAACTTCTACTTTTTCAACTAAATTTTCACTAGATTGTTTTCCTAAAACTATTGTAGTATAGTGAGTTAATTCTGATATAATCTCCATACTTTTTAAAATTATATCATTAACGACTAGGGATTTATTGTCGACTATAGTCTTTAACTTTAACATATCTTCGCCGTTTAACTCTTTTGGCTTCATTATATTATCGACATAATATCTATATCCCTTTTCACTTGGAACTCTACCAGATGATATATGTGTTTTTTCTAAAAGTCCTATTTCTTCTAGATAATTCATCTCTGCTCTAATTGTAGCACTAGAACATTTCATCTTGCTAGATAGAGCCTTAGAACTTACTGGATGTGCATTTTTTATGTAATCTTCTACAATTAATTTAAGTAAATTTTCTTGCCTTTTTGATACCACTATATCACCTCTATACATTATATAAGTTTTTTTAAATTTTAGCACTACTTTTCTTGGAGTGCTAAAATAAGTATAGCACTACTTTTTAGCACTGTCAAGTGGTTTGTGCTAAAAAATTAAGAAAAAAATAAAAGGTTATTTTAAAATTATTAGTTAACACTTTTATAATATTTTATTTTTTTAAAGTCAATGCTTTTACTTTAGATTTATGATAAAAATAATTAATTATTTCAGGTTGTTCATCTTCCCTAGGACTTTCTATATAAAATCCATTTGATACTTCTAGCAATTCATCAGGGAACTGTTCTAAAATATCAGCAATAGTTGGATTAAATGTTCTAGGGTTAAAGTTTTCATGATAACAAGCAAACTCACCTGAAACTTTTATATTATCATGTTCAACTTTTTCTCTTAAGTCACTATATTTACTATGTATAAATGTTTTATTTCTAATTGAATTCAGATTATATCTTTTTATAAGATAAAAATTATTATCTATAATTACAATTGGTTTTATCTTTCTATATCTTTGTTTTAATTCCTCATCAGTTAAATGAGGTAAAATTATTCTATCATAATCATAACACCTTCCACAATCACTTGTTTCTAGTATCCTTTTTAATATTACTTTTTTATTTTCTAATGTTATTTGTTTTACTACTTTAAATTCTGTCATATATATCCTTTCTATAATTCAATGTAATTATGGGAACATGCTCTGATTAATCTATTCATAATTGCTAATCCTAAACCGCTTGTTTTTACTCCCTCAATTATTATTAATTTTTTATTTTGTTTATCAACACTTCTAAGTATTCTAAAGATATTGTGAGATATCTCTTCTAATGTCTTACCATAGCCAGTCGCATTTTTAAATTCTTTTACATTATTATCGTTAGTTATAACAAGTGTGTTTTCATCTTCTAACTCTTTCATTTTATTTATCATTTTAGTTTTATCGTCACTATATATCAAAACACATTTACTATTTGGTGCGTAGTGTTTATACTTCATACCGGGTGATAAAACCACATCATTTTTTTCTACTTCTTTTAAAATATGATTTGACACTACTACTTTACCATATTTCCTCAACTCGTCATAAGTTATTTTACCAGGTCTTAAGATATGTATTTCATCATTTATAACTCTTACAACTGTTGATTCTAATCCTATTTTAGTATCTCCTCCATCAATTATATAGTCAACTTTATCTTTCAATTCTTCAAATATATCTTCGATATTTGTACCACTTGGTCTACCTGATATATTCGCACTTGGAGCAGCAATAGGTGTATCTGATAATTCTATTAAATCTCTGGCTATTTGATTTTCTGGCATTCTAACTCCAACTGTATCTAAATTAGCAGTTACTACGTTTGGAACAATATTTTTCCTTTTTAAAATAAGAGTTAAAGGTCCAGGAAAAAAAGAATTTATAAGTGTTCTTTCTAAAGGGTTTATATCTTCTACAATTCTTTTTATCATATCCATACTTGAAACATGTAATATAAGTGGATTATCTGCTGCTCTATTTTTTGCTACAAAAATATTTCTTACTGCTATCTCATTTAATCCATCTGCACCTATACCATATACTGTCTCTGTTGGAAACAATACAAGTTTTCCTTCTTTTATATAGTTAGATGCTTCTTTTAAAAGATTTTTATCGTATCCATTTTTTAAATTTAAATATATTGCCATATTACCACCAACACACATAAATTTAATTATATACTATATTAGTTAGTTTGTAAATTATTTTTTTAATTTATTTTGATGTACTATAGAAATAAAAGTTATTATAAATACTATTAATAATATTAGAAATAACAAAAATGGTAAGTTTGATTCAAAATATTTTATATAAGAAATTTTAATATCTTTATCTAAATAAATTGTATCTTCACTAATTAATTCATCTTTGTAATAATATTTAATATTTCCTATTTTTTCTCCTTTTTTATTTTTATAACTTAATTCATCTAATCCTTCATATTCAAATCTAAAACTAGATATATCTATATCTTTATAAATATATTTTTCTATGTCTTCACCACATATTATATCGTAATTATCAATAAGAGAGTTTTTAACAGGTATACTTAAAAGTATATCTCCTTTTTTATATATAGTTTTATTTTCATAATTATCTTTTAAATAATTTATTACAGTTACTGCATCTTGTAAGTGATAAGAATTGTTATTTTTATAATCTGCATTTAAAGTTATTAAAATAAAGTTTTTATCTTGTATTTCAATCAATGATGCCATACATAATCCAGCATCTCCCGTAAATCCTGTTTTACTACCTGTTATATTCGATAAATCAAGTCTAGTTGTTCTATTATATTTATTTAATGTACTTTCTATTTTAAGTCCATTTGAAAGTGTATAAGTATTGGTCTTATATATTTTTC
The DNA here is from genome assembly GCA_947628685.1 of uncultured Bacilli bacterium. Lineage (GTDB taxonomy): Bacteria > Bacillota_I > Bacilli_A > RF39 > UBA660 > UMGS1613. Next base: position 11,061 of record CANRAT010000034.1, on the reverse strand, counting down.
TAAACAAGTCATTATCTAAAGCATAAATTAGTATATCTAAAACTTCTTCTGCTGTACTATAGTGATTGTCTATATCATATCCTGTAACATTTTTAAAGTGCGTATTATTAAGACCTAACTCTTTAACTTTTTCATTCATTAATTTAACAAATTCATCTGTAGATCCACTAATAGATGTTCCAAGTGCGACTGCAGCATCCGCACCAGATGGAAGCATTACTGCATAAAGTAAATCTTCATATGTAACTTTATCATTAACTTTCAATCCTGCAATTGATGCATCATATGGAACCTCAGATAACATTTCTTTTGTAATAGTTATTTTTTCATCTAAATTAGTTATATTTTCAATAGCAACTATAGTAGTCATAATTTTAGTTAAACTTGCAATGCTAGTAACATCACTACCATTTAAATCATAAATTATCTCTTTATCTTCTAAATCATATAAAACTGCTTTAGGTGAATGTAATTTAGGTAAATTTATTGCACTTACACTTATTGGTAATAAAATTAAAAATAATAAATAAAATATCTTCTTCATAATCATCTATTTTATTATACCATATAACTATTAATAGTTTCTCCATTTTTTTAAAAATTACCATCTTTTTTACAAGTATAAATAGTTATACTCTATTCAAACTAATTATGAAAGGAGGAATTTATGTTTAATAAGATCTTTAAAAATATTACATCCTTTACACTTCTATTTCTATTTTTAACTATAATGCCAACTTTTGTTAGTGCGAAAACTATGAGTGTTAATGACGAAGAAGAATTTAAAAATGCATTAAATGATAATGACGTTGATACTATAGTTTTAAATAGTAATATAGATACTACTGAAAAAATAAACATTACAAGACCTATTTATTTAGATGGTAAAGGTCACACTTTAAAGTATACAGGAACATTCAAAGGTGGATCTGACAATACTGTTTGGGATGGAAAATATGTACTTCAAGTATATAAGACAAATGCAACTATAAAAGATATTAAACTTACAGGCGGTAATGCAGGATTACTTGTAAATGGTTCAAATGTTACTCTTAGAGGTACTATTGACGTATCTGGTAATGGCTTTGGTGGTATTGAACTTGGTCAAGGAGCAAATGTTACTGAAAAGGTTAAACTTTCTTTAGTAGATGATGCTAAACTTGTAAATACTACTGATTCTGATTCTAAACCTACTCTTTGGGTACCAGAAGATTCTGAAGAGGCTAAACTCGAAATAAACGGAGAAACTGTTACAATAGAATCTGGTATGGAATTAGAACTTAAAGAAATAAAACAAATGACAAGTAACCCAGAAACATTAGACTTAATATATTTATATATTATATTAAATATACTAGGAGTATTATCATTTGTAATCTGCTTTAAAAAAATTAAAAATATAAAAGGAACTAATTAATATTTCCTTTTTTTATTAATTTAGCATGTACTACAATTCTATTTCCATATATATCTTTACATGTTGAAAGTGTTAATACCTTATCATTTATGTTTAAACTTGTATTAAAATTAAATTTACTTCTGTATTTTATTGTATCTAAAAATTTTTGGTATTCATCTTCGCTTTTAAAATATGTAGTTATATAGTATGTTTCTTTTTGTATTTCGTATACGCTAAATATTTGCCATATATAATAATTACTAATAGTAGATAATTTGATTATATGATTTTTCTTATCGTTTATAAAATCATCTTTTAAAACTTCTCTTAGGCTACCAAACATTGTATAATCTTTTCTTCCATGCCCATATATTATTGTATTATTCCCTAAATTATCTAAATTATTTCTATAATCTAAAAATATCCACCCTACTTTATTTTGAGATTTATCAAATGAATGATCTAGGTAAAAATTATTATCACTATATTTAACTATTGGATAATTTATTTTAGTACCATCAAATAAAATCCAACCAACTGTATCATTATTTTCCTTAAGTATTTCATCAAAATTTACTTTTAAAAAATTAGTATCTATATATTCATAATATATATCATTTTTATCTTTGGGTGGATTTACTAGTGTATAATTTTCAAATACGATATCTGTTATATTAGATAATTCTTTTAATTTTTCATTAAGTCTATCTGTTTTATTTTTATCTAAAGCCCATAAAAATATGTATATTAAACTATAAAACATAAGTATAATTGATAATAATAAAGATACGTATAACATTTTTTTCATATTCATCTTTATTATTATTTTCAATAAAATTAAAAATATTATAATTATTAGAAAAAGAATTTACTCATCTTTATTATAGTAAATTCTTTTAATTTTCTAATAAATCTAATCCAACTGCCTAAATGATTTAATTATTTCACCACTTTTAGCGTCAATATAATATTCATATTCGAATCTATTGTACTTAAAATCTATATCGTAGACCGTCTTACCAAATTTAGATTCTAATTCACTACTTAAATCATATATATCGTCTATATTTACATTTAAGTCTTTTAATGCGATATCTAGTGCATCATTATTAGTTATATAATTATTATCTATGTTGTATTTATCTTCACGTTCATCATTTAGTTCATCTTTAATATAAAGTATAGAAAGTAAAAATAACAGTATAACAATTATTACAGATAAAATAATTATTATTAATTTTGATACACTTTTGTTTTTATATCCACAATTTGGACAAATATTTGTTTTATCGCTTATCTTTTTTCCACATTCTCTACATTTTATTAATGCCATTTTTTATCCTCACTAACATCTAGAAGAAAAATATATTTTAAATAGTTATCTTATTTCTTCAAAATTTATTTTTTTATCTATTCTATCATTTAACATTTCTGGATTATCAAATATATATTGTAATAATTTAACTGATTTAGCAAAGTAATATCCATCTGCAATTCTTTCATCTAAATTAATACCAAATTCACATATATTTCTTTTTTCCTTTTTACCATCTATAAATACTTCTTCTAACTTTATTTCACCCATTGTAGCTAAAGAAGAGCAAGTCCCAAAATCAGTAATATTATGGTATATAGCGCCACATTTAATAGAGCCTAAATTTGATAATATTATACTACTATAATATAGATTATCTTTAACTAAACTACTTGGAAGTATTCCCTTTTTATCAAACCATTTAAGTAATCCTATTATAGGTACTCTAATTATATTAGGTAATTTACCTAGTACATCTATCGCACTATTTGCGCCAACTTTTACAGATGTTTTGTTTCTAATAGAACCAACTTTATCTTTTATTTTTTTACTTATGGTATAGATGTTATCACTATCATCGATTTTTATTACTATCATAAGTTCTTCACTTTTATCATCAAATGATACTTTTGCTACAAAAGATATAACTATATCGGTGTGTTCAAAAACATGTCTATTTTTTATATATCTGTTTAGTTTAGGTCTATTATATATAGTTTTTGCAATTGCAGTTGTAAATGCATCAAAATAGGTTATATTATCTTTATCGCTAACATATTTAACTAAATTAGTTAAATCCATTTTTTGATTTATATAAACGTCACTATCACATCTATTTGGTTTTAAATCTATAAGTATTTGTTCTATACCTTTTAAGTTTTTAATTCTTTTTGAATTCTTATTCATTTTTTAAATTCCTTAATCTAATTTTATTAATTCGTACTCTTTACTTCCAAATCCTAAAGATGCTGCTGCATCTATTGTATGTGTACCATGTCTTGAATTAATTCTTTCTAGTAAATGATCACGACCTTCGTCGTTAGAATTTTTTACTAAATCTATACATGCTTTATCTATTGCAACTGGGTCTAAACTTGCAAGTATTCCAATATCTTTCATGCATGGATCCTCTGCAACATTACAGCAATCACAATCTACAGACATATTGCACATTACATTTATATAAGCAATATTTCCATTAAAATATTTTACTACAGATGATGCTGCATCAGCCATAGCCTCTAAGAAACTATCCTGATTAACTTTAAACATATCATCATATGTTCCATTCTCTTTACCGACACAGTGGATGTATCTTTTACCTTTACTAGATGCAACTCCAATTGAAAGTTGTTTTAGTGCGCCTCCATATCCTCCCATAGGATGTCCCTTGAAATGTGATACTACTAACATAGAATCATAATTTTCTATATTTTTACCAACATAATTTTTCTTTATCACTTTACCGTTTGGTATTTCTAATATGATATCTTCATGGCTATCCATAATATCTACATTAAAATATTTACTCCATTCATGCTCCTGCATCAATTTTTCATGCTTCTTAGTTGTATCACGTGCTCCATCATAAGCAGTATTACATTCTACAATAGTACCATTTACATAATCTACTATTGGTTTCATAAAAAGTGGTTTAAGATAATTTTGATTACCTTTTTCACCTGAATGAACTTTAACTGCTACTTTTCCTGGTAAATCTTTATGTAGCGCTTTAAAAACTTTAACAACATTTTCTTCTGTTATTTCACTTACAAAATAAACTTTTGCTTTTTCCATTAAATCATCTCCTATATAATTATATCATCTTTTAGTATTTTTTTACATTTATTTTTTATATGTATAATAAAAGTTATAAAATTGATTCATATATTTTATAACTTATTTCATTAATTCTTGAACTTTGTTAATTATGTAATTTTTTGTCTCATCAAAACTCATATTAAGAGAAATAGAAAGTTCATTATATAAGTACCTTTCTGCATGATTAAAATAATTTATATCTTTTTCGCTTATTTTTTTGTGATTTTTTGATCTATCATCATTTCTTAAATATGTAGTTTTAATGATTCTAATTAAATCCTCTAAAGTTCCGGTATACAATAATTCTTTGTATTTTCTCTCTAAATATTTATCTTCAATATTTTCTATTGGATTTATATTAGGTATGTTATTTATAAGTTCATTTGCCCTATCCTTAGTTATTATATCTCTTAAATATCCCATTTTATTATCTGTTGGAACATCTATAATTAAAGAAGCATCATCAATTGGAACTAAAATATAATAATCATTTCCATTTAATTTATTATTCTTTATTTCTCTTATTTTACAAACATCTCTCTTATAAACTACATAATCATCTTTTTTATACATTTTTGCCTCCGTTATAAATAGAAAAAACATATGATTAATAACTATATGTCGTTTTTATTTACAACTTTATTGTAGCACATTTTTATTTTTTTCGTAAGTAAATTGTAAAACATATTTCATATAATTAATTATTATCTATTATATATTTAAATGGTTTTATATTACTTTTTCTAAACTCTCCATTTTCTATTAATTTATTTATTTTTTGAACGCTCATCCATTCAACATATTCAACTTCTTCTTTTTGAAGTGTTAAATTTTGAGTGTTTATGTCTTTTTTTACATAATAAGTGTCTTGAAATGCATGTTCATATTTAATAGTGTATACAAGTTTTAATTCATTTATATCTATATCAATACCAAGTTCTTCTTTTATTTCTTCAACTATAGTTTTATCATTATTACTTCCATATTTTACTAAACCTCCTGTTGTTGCAAATATACTACCCTTTTGTTTAGATGTCTTTTGTATTAAAAATTCTCCCTTGCTATTTTCTATAAATACAATTACTACATTTATGTACCTATCTAGTGGTGGGTTTATATTATCATTCCTTAAAAGTTGTTCATTTGTAAATTTTTTATTTTCATCATATAAATTTAAATATTCCATAAATTCTCCTTTAATTTATAAAATTTATTAATATATCATTTGATGTATATATATATTTTGGATTTATATATATATTGTTATCATCTTCTAATAATTTTCCACATTTAAGTAATTTATTAACTACATCTATACTTTTAATACTAATGCCATACTTCAATTTAAAATTATCTTTATTTATACCTTCAATTTTTCTAAGTCCTAATATAAATTCGTTTTCTATTTTTTCTTTTTCTTCTAATTTATGAGACTCGATTATATATTTTTTATTTAAATAGTTGTTTAATCCTCTTGTATTATCATATCTGATACTATCTATATACCCAGAAGCACCTACACCAAATCCATAATATTCTAAATTATTCCAATATGTTAAATTGTGCTTCGACTGATATCCTTCTTTTGAAAAATTACTTATCTCATAATGTTTATATCCATTTTCTTTCAATCTTTTACATATAAGTTCATACATTTCAAAGTCTAAATCTTCATCTATGTTTTCTTCTTTTTCTATATAAAGTTTAGTATTAGGTTCTAATATAAGTGAATAAGTTGATATATGCGGTATATTAAGACTTAAGAATTTATTTAAATCTTCATTTAAATCATTTAATGTTTGATTTTTATAGCCATACATTAAATCTATATTTATATTTGTAAATCCTATACTTTTAATCATACTTATTTTATCTTTTATCATGTCTTCATTATGATTTCTATTTAGATATTTTAAAAATTTATTATTAAATGTTTGTATTCCTATACTAAGTCTATTTACATTATTTTCATATAAAAATTTCAATTTATCATAATCTAGACTTTCTATATTACATTCAAAAGTAAATTCTATATTTTTATCTAAATTAAATGTTTTTATTATACTAAATAATTTTTTTAATTCATCTAAATTTAATGAACTTGGAGTACCTCCTCCAATATATAAAGTTTCTATTACTTCACCTTTATATTTACTTTTTATCTCACACTCTAACTCATTTAAGTAAGAATCTATCCATTTACTGTTTTTAATATATTTACAAAAGTCACAATAAGAACATATAGTATCACAAAAAGGAATATGTATATATACTGACTTTATCATATTTCCTTTTTTCTTTTATTATAATTTTCAATTTTATCAATCGCACTATTTTCTATTTTTTCTATAGTTGTTTTAGATACATTAAAGAAAAGTGCAACTTCTTCTTGTGAACGTATTTCACCTGAATTAAATCTATAATTTAAGACTTGAATTTCGAGTGGTGATAATCCTGATTCTTTAAAAATATCTTCAGTTAATTTACCATCATATTTTTTTAGAAAACTATATTTATTGTTTTGTAACTCTAGTACTATCGCATTCGATATTATTTTCCCAAATATTTCCTCGACTCTAGGATCATTTAAACAATCATAAATATAATCTGTTGTATATAAATTATCAAATGCCTCTGCCATTTCATCTAGTGTTGCATGGGGATTTTTACTAAAATAGTTTACAAACATTTTTATTTCTTTTCTCTTTTTTTGCTCTTTGTCATCTTTATCTGTTTTTTCTAATCCTATAAATTTTCCATCTTCAGATTTTTTACTTTCATATTTTTCAAAAGTAGTTCTGCCACCTTTTTGATTACCTTTTAAGCGGTTAAAATGTAGTTGTTCTTGTACAGTTCTATTTGTCTTTTTTATCAATATATTTGAATATTCTTTAAGATTTAAGTATCTTTGACAAGTTGATGCAGGTATTCCTGTTGCATTACTTATCTCTATTATAGTTGATGTTGGATTATCTAAAAAATAATAAATAACTTTTTCTTTTGCATTCATATTTTACTCCTCATCCATAGAAAGTACTGCTAAAAACGCCTCTTGTGGCACTTCAACACTTCCTACCATTTTCATTCTCTTTTTTCCTTCTTTTTGCTTTTCTAATAATTTTCTTTTACGTGATACATCTCCTCCGTAGCACTTAGCGAGTACATTTTTTCTTACTGCTTTTATATCACTTCTTGCTATTGCCTTTGTTCCTATTACTGCTTGTATTGGTATTTCAAATTGCTGACGTGGGATTAACTTTCTTAAACTTTCTACTATTTTTTTACCTCTATCATATGCAAAATCTTTATGAACTATCAGACTTAATGCATCTACTACATCGCCATTAAGTAAAATATCCATTTTAACTAAATTACTTACTTTATAACCAATTAATTCATAATCAAATGAAGCATAACCTTTTGTATAACTCTTTAATTTATCAAAAAAATCATATACTATTTCAGAAAGTGGAATTTCATAATGTATATTAACACGAGTTAAATCTATATATTCCATTGATATATAACTGCCACGCTTATTTTGACACAACTCCATAATTGGTCCAATATATTCACTTGGTACAAATATATTAGTCCTTATATAAGGTTCTTTTATTTCTTTAATTTTTTGCCTTTCTGGCATTTTAGCAGGACTATCTACATATATAATATTTTTATCTGTTAATTCTACTTCGTATACTACTGAAGGTGATGTAGCAATTAAATCTATATTGAATTCTCTTTCTATTCTTTCTTCTATTATTTCCATATGAAGTAATCCTAAAAAGCCACACCTAAAACCAAAGCCTAAGGCTGAAGATGTTTCAGGTTCAAACTCAAGTGATGCATCGTTTAGTTTTAATTTTTCCAAAGCCTCTTTAAGTTGTGGAAATTTATTTGATTCTAGTGGATATATACCACAAAATACCATTGGTTTCATAGGCTTATATCCTGGAAGTGCTAAAGCATTATCAGACTCGTGTGTTATTGTATCGCCTACCTTAACATCTTCTATTTTTTTAATACTTGCACACATATATCCAACTTCACCTGTCACTAATTCACGTTTTTCTTTTCTATGTGGTGTGTGTACGCCTAGTTCAACAACATCGTATGTAGCGCCTGTTGCAAGCATTTTTATTTTATCTCCTACTTTAATTGTTCCATTTATAATTCTTATTAAAGTTACTATCCCTCTATATGAATCAAAAAAACTATCAAATATTAGTGCCTGAAGTTTTTCATCCTTATTACCTTTTGGAGATGGAACTTTTTTTATTATTTCTTCTATTAATTCTTTTATTCCTATTCCATTTTTCGCACTACAAAGTATTATTTCTTCTTCTTTAAATCCTAAATTATTTATCAGTTCCCCTTTTACTTTTTCAATATCTGCATTTGGAAGGTCTATTTTATTTATAACAGGAATTATTGTTAGGTCATTTTCCATTGCTAAATAAAGATTGGCTAGTGTTTGTGCTTCCACACCTTGGGCTGCATCTACAACAAGTATTGCACCTTCACAGGCTGCTAAACTTCTTGATACTTCGTATGTGAAATCTACGTGTCCTGGTGTATCTATTAGGTGTAATATATAATCTTCACCTAAATAATTATAATTAAGTTGTACTGTGTTTAATTTTATTGTAATTCCTCTTTCTCTTTCGATATCCATACTATCTAAAAGTTGTTCTTGTCTTTCTCTTTCTTTAATTGCTCCTGTTATATCAAGTATCCTATCTGCTAGAGTACTCTTACCATGGTCTATGTGAGCAATTATTGAAAAATTTCTTATGTTTTCTTGCTTCATTTACGTCACCTCCTTAATTATATAAAATAAAAAGTACTTTTTCAAGTACTATATTCTTTATTTTACTATACAAGTTGCGCCATCTTTCTCAGCTTCTTTTTTACTATCTTCTAAAGTACTAGTATCATTTTTTATTCCTTCAAATCCTTGTTCTTTTAGTGCTTCATAAGTAGCATTTTCAACATCAATATCTAAAATTGTATTGTACTTATAATTTTGATCATCTACAACGACATTTAAACTAACTCCATCTTTATCAAATGCTTTATTATCTTCATCCATAAACTTTTTATAATCTTCCCAATTCTCTATTAAAGATGGATTAGTGAGTGTTGTATTAACTGCCATTGTCATATGTTTTAACTTATCATTTTTATAAGTCATAGAAATTACTTGTTCTATGCTCATATCCTCATCTTCTTCAGTGGTTGTACAGGTTAAAGTTTGTTCCTTTACCTCTTTAGTAGTTCCACAACCAACAACTAAAACAATAATAAATAAACTTAAAAATAGCATACCAATTTTTTTCATAAAGTCCTCCTAAAAATCAATACTTATTTCAATAGTATTATACTACAAAATTTTTAACATTACTTTTGTTATATGCTTATAACAACTTTTTTCTTACATTTATTACCTAAAATCTATATTTTCTCTCAGAACAAAAATGAGTATTTAAAGCACCTTCAAATGCATCAAAATTTTGTGTTTTTTTATATTATATGCAAATTATAAAACTCAGTATTTATAAGTCTATCACGTTGTAAAGCATCCATTTTATCGTCTTTTAATTTTAAATCTGCACTTGTCCTTATTTCATCTTCCTCTACTGTAACAAGATCAACAGTTTGAACATGTTTAACATAATTTATTAATTCAATTAAAAAATCTGGATTATCTTTTCCTTCTTTCACCTTACTTTTCAACAATGATAAAACTTTTTTATTTGATGGATTATGATCAAAGTGAAAATATTTTCCACTATTTTTTCTATTTACAACACCTTTTGCATTATTAAAAAATAAACCACGATACTTATCCTGTATAATCTTCCTAGGTATTGTAATATCTTTTTTATTTTTAATTATATTCTTTTTATCTTCTTCTGATATTAAATTAAGAAGTAATTTATATGCTTTTTTGCTTATTCTATAATTTAAAAAGCCATCACTCAATTTTGTCCAAGTTGAGCATAAAGTGGAATTACCACCACCGCCAGCCATAAGTGTAGCATTAAAATTTGCATCCTCATATTCTACTGAAAAAATTTGATAAAAAAGTAAAGCAGTATCATAAATCCATTCATCACTTATCTTTTTTTTCATTAATTACACCTCTTTTTTAGTCATGATTCAATATTTCACTATAGTATTTTTTTAACTCGCTTTTATCAACGATTATTTTTACATAAATCGCTATTGTAGGCTTTAATTGTTTAACGTCATCTAAATGAACAAAAGTCAAAATAAATTTTGACCTAAATGCCATCACTGGCATTTTTTTCTACTTCATTGAGACTTTGCCTCTCCATAGACCAACTTCGGATAGTCGCTACCATAATACATTTTTAATTAGTCAAAATTTTACTTGACTTGCAGTTCTAAGCCATTCTTCATATATATCTTTAAACCTTTAAGCATTTATTTTATACTTGCACTCAAATCTCTTTCATTTAAGTTTAAACAGTTTGGACATTCCCACTTTCTTATTCTTAAA
>CANRAT010000033.1 GCA_947628685.1 uncultured Bacilli bacterium | reverse complement strand
TGGAAAAGAAGGATGCGAAAGAGATGATTTTTCTGAAACAGCATGTGGATTTGTAGTAGAATTTGTAGATATAATAAATCTTTATGTCATGAATGAAACTTTATCAACTTGGGGAGGATGGAAAAATAGCGTGATGAGAGAGTACCTAAATGTCATAGATGGAAAAGAGGGTAGTGGAACAATATATAATGCATTACCAGATGAAATAAAAGATGGTATAAAAGAAACAAAAGTAATATCAGGACATGAAAAATGGGTGAGTACAAATTATATAACAACTGATAAGATATATTTATTGTCATTACATGAAGTATATGAAGATGAAACTTCAAAAAAGACAAGTAAATATGACACAGCATGGGATAAAACAAGACAATTAGATTATTATAAATGGCAAAATGTAACAACAGATAGTTATGAGGGTGCTATTAAAAAATATCAAAGTGTTGCAAAAGAATGGTGGCTTCGCTCGGCTAGCTCTGGAAATACTAGTACTTTCCACAACGTTAATACTACAGGTAGTATTAGCAGCACTACCGCTTATTCTGCTAGTGGGGCAGCTCCAGCATTTAGAATAGGCTAATAAAAAGAATAGTTATATGTGACTATTCTTTTTTGCTTTCAATAATTTTATCTACAATACCATATTCTAATGCTTCTTTTGAATTCATAAAGTTATCTCTATCAGTATCTTTTTCAATTATATCTAAATCTTTACCTGTATTAATAGATAATATTTTATTTAATTTATCTTTAGTTTTAAGTATATGTTCAGCGGCTATTTTAATTTCAGTAGCCTGTCCTTCTGCTCCACCAAGGGGTTGATGTATCATAACTTCACCATTAGGTAATATAAATCTTTTTCCCTTTGTTCCACTAGAAAGTAAGAATGCTGCCATAGATGCACAAATTCCCATTCCTATAGTACTAACACTGCTACTAATATAATTCATAGTATCATATATTGCCATTCCATCAGTGACACTCCCACCTGGTGAGTTTATATAAATATTAATATCTTCATGATTTAGTGAATCTAAATATAGAAGTTGTGCGACAACACTATTAGCAAGGTTATTATCAATCTCACCATTAATTATAATAATTCTATCTTTTAAAAGCCTTGAATAAATATCATAAACTCTTTCACTATTATTTATTTTGTCTATAACTGTTGGTATAATCATAAATTCATCTCCTATGTATATAATAGTAATAAATATAATATTTATTCTAAAAATTAGTCGACAAAGTATTTTTTTTTTGGTAAAATAAATATGAAAGTAGAGGATAACATGAGTAAAAGATTTAAAGTTACATTTAGGGGGAACGAAATAATTGAATTTGATGAAGGTACAACATTTAAAACTATAGCTGACCATTTTAAACATAATTTTAACTATGATGTGTTGGTTGCTAAAGTTGATAATGATTTAGTAGATCTATCTGATACTTTAAAAAAGAAATGTAGTGTGGATTTTTTTGATAGAAGTTCATCGGTTGGAAATGCAATATATAACAGAGGAGCCATATTTATACTTATATTAGCAGTTAAAAATGTATTAGGTCCTCTTGCAGAACTTGTTACTGAACACTCTATAGATAGAGGTATATATTGTACAATTGAAAATGCTAAAGTAAATAAAGATATAATAAATAAAATATATAAAGAAATGCGTTCAATAACGGAAAGTGATTATATATTTACTAAACTTAGTGTATCTAGACTTGATGCGATTAAATACTTTAAAAAGATGAATAAAATTGATAAAGTAAATGTATTAAAATATATCTCTAATACTTATATAAATCTATATAGAATAAGTGATATATATGATTACTTTTATAGTAAAATGCCATATAGTACTAAACAAATTAATGATTATAAATTAACATATATTGAAAATAACGGATTTGTTATTCAATTACCTGATATAGTAACTCCAGAATCTACACCTGATTATATCCACCACGAAAAAGTATTTAATAAATTTTTAGAATATACTAATTGGGGAAGAACACTTGGAATTGAAAATGCTGCAGATTTAAATAGAGTTGTATCTGAAGCAAAAATAGGAGAACTTGTAAATCTTGCAGAAGCACACTATAATTCACAACTTGCTCATATATCAGATGAAATATATAATAGTAAAAAAGATATAAAAATAGTTTTAATAGCAGGACCATCATCAAGTGGTAAAACAACAACATCTAAAAAGTTAGATATTTATTTAAGAAGTAAAGGTTTTATCACACACCCAATCGCATTAGATAACTATTTTATAGAACTAGATAAAAGAGATTTAGATAAAGATGGTAAACCTGATTTTGAATCAGTAAATGCACTTGATATAGAATTATTTAATAAAAATTTGACAGATTTACTAGATGGAAAAAAAGTAAATCTTCCAACATATAATTTTCTTTTAGCAAAAAGAGAATATAACAATAACTTTTTACAATTAGGTGAAAAAGATATAATAATAGTAGAAGGACTTCACGCACTAAATGATGAACTTACAAAATCTATTAGTAAAGATAGAAAATATAAGATATATATAAGTCCTTTAACTCAACTTAACATAGATAGACATAATCACATACATACGAGTGATATTAGAAAATTGAGAAGAATTTGTAGAGATAGTAAAACAAGAGGCCATGAAGCAATAGATACATTAAGAATGTGGCCTAGTGTTGTCGAAGGAGAAAGAAATAATATATATAAATTTCAAGATGATGTAGATACAGTTATAAACTCATCACTTATATATGAAATTGGAGTTTTAAAGACTTATGTAGAACCATTACTATTTAAAGTTAATGAAGATGATAAAGAATATCCAGAGGCTTTAAGACTTATAAATTTCTTAAGAAATTTTTTACCTATACCAAGTGATGATGTTCCAGCAGATTCAGTATTAAGAGAATTTATAGGGGGAAGTTGCTTTAAATATTAAGGAGGAATTATAATGATAAGAGTAGCAATTAATGGATTTGGAAGAATAGGAAGGTTAATATTTAGAATAATGGAGGAAGATCCTACTTTTGAAGTAGTAGCAATTAATGATTTAACGGATGCAGAACAACTCGCATATTTACTTAAATATGATACAAGTCATGGTAATTATAAATTAGATTCTATAAGTTCTGATGAAAATTCTATAATAGTTGATGGAAGAAAAATTAGAGTATATAGCGAGACTGACCCAAATAATTTACCATGGGGTGAACTTAATATAGATGAAGTATTTGAATGTACAGGACATTTTACAGATAAAGATAAGGCTTATGCTCATATAAATGCAGGAGCCAAAAAAGTTATAATAAGTGCGCCTGCTAAAGGTGATTTAAAAACAATTGTATATAATGTTAATGAAAATACACTAGATGGAAGTGAGCAAGTTATAAGTACAGCATCTTGTACAACAAATTGCCTAGCTCCTGTACTTAATATAATAGAAAAAAATATAGGAATAGAAAAAGGATTTATGACTACTGTACACGCATATACAAATGATCAAGCAACACTTGATATTGCCCATAAAAAAGGTATAAAAGCACGCCGTGGTAGAGCATGCGCATCAAATATAGTTCCAACATCAACAGGTGCGGCAAGTGCGATAGGACTTGTAATACCATCATTAAAAGGTAAACTAGATGGTGGGGCATTAAGAGTTCCTGTTACAACAGGTTCTGTAATAGATTTAACTCTTGAACTTAAAAGAAATACTACAGAAGAAGAAATCAATAAACTTTTCATAGATAATTCTAATGAAACAATTAAACTTACTATGGACCCTATTGTATCAAGTGATATTAAAGGTTCTTATCTTGGAGGACTTGTAGATGGAGAACTTACTAAAGTAGTTGAAGTAGATGGAAAGCAATTAGTAAAAATAATTGCTTGGTACGATAATGAAATGGGTTATTCCGCACAAATGGTAAGAACTGCTAAATATTTTGGTAATTTAAAGTGAGATAACTCACTTTTTCTATTTTAATTGACTTAACAAGGATTATATGATAGTATAACTGACTAGGGTGAGTTTAATGCAAGAGATAAATAAAATTATATTAGATATGACAGCTATAGGCACTAGTGTATGTGAAATATCAAAGGCCTTAGGATTATCAAATAAACAAATACTTTATAGGATAAGTTTATTAAAAGACAAAGGTTATAATTTTGAAAAGAAATATTATTATAATGGAGATATAGTTTATAAATTAATAAAAGAAATAAATTTAACTGATAAGGAACCAAATACTTGTACAATAATAACTAGTCCAAAAGATATTACATTTAAAACTGTTTTTATGTCTGATTTGCACCTAGGAAATAATAACGATAGATTAGATTTAGTTGATAGTGTTTATAATTTTTGCGCTAAAGAAGGAATTAATATAATTATAAATGGTGGAGATTTTTTTGATGGAGAACTATCAGGCTCAGGAGAAAAGAAAGTAATAGGCGAGGCTCAAGTTGATTATGCATTAAAAAAATATCCATTTGATAAAAATATTTTAAATTTTATAGTACTAGGTAATCATGATTATAATATTTTAACTTCAAACGGAATAGATGTTATATCATCACTTGAAAGAAAAAGACCAGATTTGATACCTATAGGATATAAATATGGTATATTGAATATAAAAAATGATTCAATGATGATTATACATGATATTCCAAAATTAAATGTTAAGATTAAAGAAAACAATAGATTTAGATTATATGGTCATACACATGAAATGAAATTTATAAATAATATGAATGGTAATTTATCGGTTTATCTACCATCATTTAATGGTATTAATGGTAGTGGAAAGATAAGACAAATTGCAATAATTAAAGCAGAAATTTCATTTATAAATGGATTCTTTAAATTAGTTAATTTTGAAACATATAGTTTTATTAATGATTCTATGTATAAAACAAATGAATTACAGTATGAATTATATAAAAATACAAGTATTAATTCTATAAATATATTAAATGAGGAAGATAGAACTAATACAAATAGTTCTAATAGTAAAGTATTAAAACTTAAATAGAAAAAGTAAATAAGTATTGATTTTAAAGATTTTAAATGTTAGAATAGTAACTTAAGTTTGAAGGTTAGTGTTAGTCTGAAAAATAGCCTTTTTCATGACTATAGTGTGCCTTTGACGAATTGAAAGGAATGTGAGATTTTTATGGAAAAAGATTATAGTAAAGAATTTATTAAAAAAGTAAAAGATTATTTTTATGAACAAGTAGAGTCATACTATGGAGAAAAAAAGATATTATTAAAAGGATTAAATTCTGATTTAATTAAGAAGATTTTATTTGACGAAACTGCACTTCCGGTTTATTTTTTTGATAAAGATAAGGAATATATATATAGAAAAATAGATTTTAGTAATGTTTCATTTGACCATGTAGCTGTTAACGATATTGATTTTAGTCGCTTAAGCGGTATAAAGATAGATCCTCAAACAGTATATGGCAAAAATTTAGGAGGTGCAAAGTTATGTGGAGTAGAAATAATAGGGAGTTTAGATGGGGCAAATATTAGTGGTACAGACTTTACAGGAAGTAAAGGAGCAAAGATAAATCCTCAAACATTATGTAAAGAAGATGCAAATAAATCCTATATAAAATATTACAAAGATTTAAGCAATTCAAAATTATGCGATGCAGAAATAATAGGAAGTTTAGATGGAGCAAATATTACTGGAACAGACTTTACGGGAAGTAAAGGGGCAAAGATAAATCCTCAAACAGTATTTGGCAAAAATTTAGAAAGTGCAAAGTTATGCGATGCAGAAATAATAGGTAGCTTAGATGAAGTATGGATCAGTGGTACAGACTTTACAGGAAGTAAAGGAGCAGAAAAAATAAATCCCCAAATAATACGTGAAAAAAATTTAAGTTATGCAAAGCTATACGGCGTAGAAATAATAGGTAGCTTAGATGGAGTAAAGATTGAAGGAGCAGACTTTACAGGAAGTAAAGGAGCAAGGATAAATCCTCAAAAAGTGTATGATGAGGATTTAAGGCGTTCAAAGTTATGTGATGTAGAAATAATAGGTAGCTTAGATGGAGTAAAGATCGGTGGAACAGACTTTACGGGAAGTAGGAGAGCAAAGATAAATCCCCAAAAAATATATGACGAAAATTTAAAATATTCAAATTTATGTGACACAGAAATAATAGGTAGCTTAGATGGAGTATGTGTCGTTGAAACAGACTTTACGGGAAGTAAAGGAGCAAAGATAAATCCTCAAAAAATATATGCCAAAAATTTAAGAAATTCAAAGTTATGTGATGTAGAAATAATAGGTAGCTTAGATGGAGTAAAGATTGAAGGAGCTGACTTTACGGGAAGTAAGGGAGCAAAGATAGATCCTCAAAAAATATATGCCAAAAGTTTAAAAGGTGCAAAGTTATGTGATGTAGAAATAATAGGAAGTTTCGATGAAGTAGATATTGAAGGAATAGACTTTACGGGAAGTAAAGGAGCAAAGATAGATCCTCAAAAAATATATGCCAAAAATTTAAGAAATTCAAAGTTATGTGATGCAGAAATAATAGGTAGTTTCAATGGAGTAAGGATTTACAGCACAGATTTTACAGGAAGTAAAGGAGCAAAGATAAATCCTCAAAAAATATATGAAAAAAGTTTAATGCATTCAAAGCTATGTGATGCAGAAATAGTAGGAAGTTTAGACGGTGTAGGTACTTATGATACAGACTTTACAGGAAGTAAAGGAGCAAAGATAGATCCTCAAAAAATATATGCCAAAAATTTAAGAGCTTCAAAGTTATGTGATGCAGAAATAGTAAGAGGTTTAGATGAGGAACATGTTGGTAGCACAGTCTTTACAGAAAATCAATATTATTTTTATGGTGTTGATTACGTAGAAGAAGCAAAGAAAATAATAAAGAAAAGTATTCCTAAGAGAATGTAATAAACTCTATATAAATTTATAAGTTATAGTAATAAAGATATTTTGAGATTGATTATATCAATCGTCTCTTTTTAGTTTTTATAATACAAAATAATAAAGCATTAAAACTTAAATAGAAAAAGTAAATAAGTATTGATTTTAAAGATTTTAATGTTAGATTAGTAACTAATAATTAAGTTTGGAGTTGGAGGTTTTTATGGAAAAAAATTATAGTAAAGAATTTATTAAAAAAGTAAAAAATTATTTTTATGAACAATTAGTAGCATACAATGGAGAAAAAAAGATATCATTTAAAGGATTAGATACTAATTTAATTAAGGAGCTTTTATTTTCAAATGAGGGGTACTGTTATGAGTTTATTTATAATTGGAAAAAAATATATAAAAAAATAGATTTCAGCAATATTTCATTTGATAATGTAAATGTTAAAGATAGAAATTTTAGTGGTTTAACTGGTATAAAAATAAATCCTCAAACAGTATATTACAAAGATTTAAGAAATTCAAAGTTATGTGGAGTAGAAATAATAGGCAGTTTTGATGGAGCAAAAGTTTATAGTACAAATTTTACGGGAAGTAAAGGAGCAAAGATAAATCCTCAAATAATACGTGACAAAGATTTAAGTTGTTCAAAGTTATGTAACGTTGAAATAATAGGTAGTTTATCTGGAGTACGGATTGAAGGCACGGACTTTACGGGAAGTAAAGGAGCAAAGATAGACCCTCAAACAGTACTTAACAAAGATTTAAAAAGTTCAAAATTATGTGACACAGAAATAGTAGGTAGTTTCGATGGAGCATATATTATTGAGACAGACTTTACGGGAAGTAGGGGAGCAAAGATAGATCCTCAAACAGTATATGGCCAAGATTTAAGAAATTCAAAGTTATGTGGAGTAGAAATAATAGGTAGTTTCGATAGAGCATGGGTCTTTGGTACAGACTTTACAGGAAGTAAGGGAGCAAAGATAAATCCTCAAACAGTAATTAACAAAGATTTAATTGGTTCAAAGTTATGTGATGCAGAAATAATAGGTAGCTTAGATGGAGCATATGTTGCACCATTAGACTATATGAGAAATAATGGAGGAAATATTATGGGTACAGACTTTACAGGAAGTAAGGGAGCAAAAATAGATCCTCAAAAAGTACATAATAGAAATTTATTTGGTTCAAAGTTATGTGATGCAGAAATAATAGGAAGTTTCGATGGAGTAAATATTATTGGTACAGACTTTACAGGAAGTAAGGGAGCAAAAAAGATAAATCCTCAAAAAGTATATGATAAAGCTTTAAGTTGTTCAAAGTTATGTGGAGTAGAAATAATAGGAAGTTTCGATGGAGCAAAAGTTTATAGTACAGACTTTACAGGAAGTAGGGGAGAAAAGATAGATCCTCAAAAAGTATGGAACAAAGATTTAAGTTGTTCAAAGTTATGTGATGCAGAAATAATAGGAAGTTTCGATGGAGCAAAAGTCTATTGGACAGACTTTACGGGAAGTAAAGGGGCAAAGATAAATCCTCAAACAGTATTTGGCAAAAATTTAGAAAGTGCAAATTTATGTGATACAGAAATAATAGGAAGTTTCGATGGAGCGTGTATTATTGGAACAGACTTTACAGGAAGTAAGGAAGCAAAGATAGATCCTCAAAAAGTATATAATGGAAATTTAATTGGTTCAAAGTTATGTGATGCAGAAATAATAGGTAGCTTAGATGGAGTATATGTTGCACCATTAGACTATATGGGAAATAAGGAAGCAAATATTATTGAGACAGACTTTACGGGAAGTAAAGGAGCAAAGATAAATCCTCAAACAGTATTTAAAAAAAATTTATATAATACAAAGTTAAGTGGCGTAGAAATAATAGGCAGTTTCGATGGAGTAAATATTATTGGTACAGACTTTACAGGAAGTAAAGGAGCAAAGATAAATCCTCAAACAGTATGTAGCAAAGATTTAAGAAATTCAAAGTTATGTGATGTAGAAATAATAGGCGATTTTGATAGAGCAAAGATTACAGGCACGGACTTTACAGGAAGTAAGGGAGCAAAGATAGATCCTCAAACAGTATATAGCCAAGATTTAAGAAATTCAAAGTTATGCGATGTAGAAATAATAGGTAGTTTAGATGATGCAATGATTGAAGGAATAGACTTTACGGGAAGTAAAGGAGCAAAGATAGATCCTCAAACAGTATATAGCCAAGATTTAAAAAATTCAAAGTTATGCGATGTAGAAATAATAGGCGATTTTGATGGAGCAAAGATTACAGGCACAGACTTTAAAGGAAGTAAGGGGGCAAAGATAGATCCTCAAACAGTATGTGATAAAGATTTAAGCAATTCAAAGTTATGCGATGCAAAAATAATAGGTAGTTTCGATGGAGTACAGATTACAGGCACAGACTTTAAAGGAAGTAAGAAAGCAGAAATAGATCCTCAAACAAAATATGACAAAGGGAAAAAATTAAAAAAAATAATAAGAAAAAATATTACTAATAACTAGATAATAAATGTATATATTATGTACTTATATTTTTACAGTTTTTTAAAAACTGTTTTTTTCATATTGAAGAAATTTTTATATATTAATTTTATTCATATTTATAGTTGACAAAAATACTTTTATAGTGTATAAAATATTAATAGAAATGGAGGAATTTATGTCTAAAAATTTAGTTATAGTGGAATCCCCAAGTAAAACAAAACCAATAGAAAAATATTTAGGTAGTGATTATAAAGTATTATCAAGTAAAGGTCATGTAAGAGACTTATCAACTCATGGTAAATATGGACTAGGAGTAGATGTTGATAATGATTTTAAACCAGATTATATTACTATGAAAGGTAAAAAAAGTGTTATAGATGAACTAAAAAAAGAATCTAAGAATGTTAGTCATGTATATCTTGCAACAGACCCTGACCGAGAAGGAGAGGCAATAAGTTGGCATTTACAAAAAGTACTTGATTTAACTGATAAAGATTATGATAGAGTAGTATTTAATGAAATTACTAAAAATGCAGTAGTAGATGCATTTAATCATACAAGAAAAATAGATACTAATTTAGTTAATAGCCAAGAAACAAGGAGAATCTTAGATAGAATAATAGGATTTAGACTATCTAGACTTATTCAATCTAAAACTGATGGTTCTTCAGCAGGAAGAGTACAGAGTGTTGCTTTAAAATTAATAGTAGATAGGGAAAGAGAAATTAATGCTTTCACTCCTGAAGAATATTGGACAATTGAGGCTGTATTTCCTTCTTTTTGTGCGAATCTATTTAATTACAACCATAAAGATTTTAAGATAAAAAATGAAGTAGAAGCAAATGAAGTTTTAAATAATTTAAGTAATACTTTTGAAATAGAAAGTGTAGATAAAAAAAATAGGGAAAAACAATCTAAACCTCCATTTACAACTAGTACGCTAGAACAAGATGCATCAAATAAACTAGGATTCAATGCAAAAAAGACTATGCAAATAGCCCAAAAACTATATGAAGGTATAGAACTTGAAAATGAAACAGTAGGTTTAATTACTTATATGCGTACAGATTCAATTAGACTTTCAAGTGAATTTATATCTGCAACATATAAATATATAGAAGCAAAATATGGTAAAGAATATATTGGGAGTGTTAAAGTCTCTAAAAAGCAAGAAAACGTTCAAGATGCTCATGAAGGTATTAGACCTACTAGTATCGAACGTACTCCAGAAAAAGTAAAACCATTCTTAAGTAATGATGAATATAAACTTTATAGAATGATTTACTATAGGGCACTTGCTTCATTAATGAAGAGTGCAGGTACTATTAATACAACAGTAATTCTTAATAATAATAACTATCAGTTTAAAGCAACAGGACAAATAGTAAGTTTTGATGGATATTTAATAGTTTATAAGGATTATGAGGATACAAAAGATACTATATTACCTCCACTTGATGAATATAATTCAAAAGTACTTGTTTCAACTAGTATAAATAAAGAACAACATTTCACAAATCCACCATCTAGATATACAGAGGCTAAATTAATTAAAGAAATGGAAGAATTAGGTATTGGTAGACCAAGTACATATGCAACTACTATGGATATAATTAAAAAAAGAGGTTATGCAACACTCGTTGAAAAGAAATTTGTACCAACAACAACAGGTATTGAAATAACAGATAAATTACAAGAATTCTTTAGTCATTTAATAAATGTAGAATATACTGCTAATATGGAAAATGATTTAGATAAAATAGCAGAAGGAAGTGCTGATTACATAAAAATACTTAGAAGTTTTTATGATGAATTTGAACCTAGTGTTAAAAACGCATTTGAAGCAATGCCTAAAAAAGAAGCAGAAAAAACAGGAGAAAATTGTCCTGAATGTGGTAGCCCACTAGTAATTAGAAAAGGCAAGTATGGTGAATTTACTGCTTGTAGTAATTATCCTAAGTGTAAATATATAAAACAAGAAGAAAGAAAAATAGTTGAGGTTTGCAACTGTCCTAAATGTGGAGGAAAAATAGTTGAAAAAAGAAGTAAAAAAGGTAAAATTTTTTATGGATGTAACAATTATCCTAAATGTAAGGAAGCATATTGGGATAAACCAACAGGAAAGGCATGCCCAAATTGTAATAGCATGTTAGTTGAGAAGAAAAAAGTTATAAAATGTATTAATTGTGATTACGAATCAAGTTTGAAATAACATTTGACAAATCATAGTAAATATGCTAATATATAGGTCAATATTTGAAAAAATTTAAATTTTTTCTAAAGAAAGAGGGATTTGGTATGAATAGAAATGATAGAGAAGCTGTAAATCGTTACTTTGATAAGTTATTCGGTTTTGATACATCTAAACCTAAAGCAAAAAAGGTAAAGATGAAAAAAGTAAAAGCAAAAAAACAAAAGAAAAAATTAAACAAAAAAGGTGTTACAGTTTCTGTAGTTGCCTTTATGACTGCTGCTTTTATTACTGCTTGTTCAGCAATGGGATTATCAAAAAGAAATAAGAAAGATAATGATACTTCAAGTAATGATTATAGTGTAAGTCAAGATTACGTACTCGATAATACTACAGTACTCGATAATACTACATCTAATGATACATTATCTACACAATCTAACGTAGTTTATGATACTAACATAAATGATTTAGGTGATGAATTAGAATTTAAAAAGAAAACTGAAAGTAAAAAATATGGTGATACTACTAAAGGAAAAGTTGATAAAGATAAAATAGTAGAAAAAGATGAAGAATTATACGTAGATCAAGATGCAGCAGATAAATCAGATGAAGTAGGAGATACTAAAACAGATTTACAAGATGGAACACTAGTCGAAGAAAAGACAGAAGATGGTGAAACAGTAGTAAAAGAAAAAGAAGAATACTATGAAGTTAAAGATGAAGAAGGAAAAGTTGTAGATTCAGGAAAAGGTGAAATTCCAAGTGGCTATGTTTGGGATGAACAATTAGGGGCATACGTTACAGAAAATAATTGTGGTAAATTTGTAGTTTTAGATAAAGACTATTATGGATATTATGAGGATGAAAATGGTGAAATGAAATATGGTTTAGCATTTCCAAAGGGCTCATTAGTACCTGTTGAATCTTATAAAGATATAGATAAATACTTTACTACATATTATGATTCATCAAAAGAATTAAACAATGATGATAAAACTGAATCAAATCCTAGTGAGGATACAAATCCAGATTTAGAATCATCTGAAGATCCAAGTAATGATTATTCTGACCCTGAAATTGATGATCCATCTCAAGTAGAAACAGATGAGGGTGTAATAAATCCAGATAATCATTATTCTGAATCTGAAATTGTCGATCCATCTCAAATAGAAACAGATGATGGCGTAATAAATCCAGATGGTACTTATACTATATATGATATGACATTTAGAAGTAAAGAAGAATATGAACAATGGGTAGCTCAAGGTTATGAAGGATTTATTAAGAAAGATGGAATAATGGTTCCTGAAGAGGAAAAAGATAATAATATAAATGATGTTGGTTATCAAAAAGTGTTAAAAAGATAGTTTAGGCTATCTTTTTTCTTGATAAATAAATCTTTAAATGATATCATAAATATATAATAGGTGATAAAGTGAAGAATATAATTAAAAACAATTATAAATTTATAATAACTTTAATATTATTATTTATACTTTTAACTATTAAATTTCCATATTATATAGACGCACCAGGTGGTATAAATAATATATCAGATAGAATTGAAATAAATGGATATGAAAGTAGTGGAAGTTTTAATTTAGCATATGTAAAAGAGTATAGAGCAACTATACCAACTCTTATAATATCTTTATTTAATAAAGATTATAAAATATTAAAAGAAGATGATGTAATGCTTGATACTGAAGATTTTAATTCATATGAAAGAAGAGATAAAATACTAATCCAAGAATCGATTAGTAATGCAATATATGTAGCATTTACTAAAGCAAATAAAGATATAAAGATTTCATCTAACAAATTATTTGTTACATATCTAACAGAATCATCAAATACTACATTAAAAGTTGGTGATGAAATAATATCAGTAAATGGTATTAAAGTAAGTAGTAAAGATGAAATAACTAATATAATAGAAACTTTAAGTATAGGTGATAAATTAGATATAGAAGTATTAAATGATGGAAATATTTATGAGAGATATGCCTATATAAATAATGAAGATGGTAAGAAAATAGGAGTTCTTATAAGTAATGTAAATGAATATAAAACAAATCCTAGTATTAATATAAAAATAGATGATAATGAATCAGGACCAAGTGGAGGATTAATAACCGCATTATCAATTTATAATTCATTAGTAAAAGAAGATATAACAAAAGGACTTAAAATAGTTGGAACAGGGACAATTGATGAATTTGGTAATGTAGGTAGTATTGGTGGAGTAGAATATAAATTAAAAGGAGCAGTAAAAAAGAAAGCAGATTTATTTATAGTACCAAGTGGAACTAATTATGAAGAGGCAATAGATTTAAAAAATAAGTATAATTATAATATAGATATAGTTGGAGTATCAACTTTTGATGAAGCAATAAATTATTTAGTAAAACTATCTAAATGATAGTTTTTTTCTTTATTTTAAAACAAAAAACTAGATTTAAAATTCATTAAATGATAAAATATTAATTGGTGGTTATATGAAGATGTCTGATGTAGATTTAACTCGCGTCTCACCTATGATGAGACACTATATAGATGTAAAAAATAAATATCCTGATGTAATAATATTTTATAGATTAGGAGATTTTTATGAAGTTTTCTTTGAAGATGCGATAATTACATCAAGAGAACTTGAATTAACTTTAACAGGAAGAAATGCAGGATTATCAGAAAAAGTTCCAATGTGTGGAGTGCCTTACCATGCCGTTGATATATATATAGAAAAAATGGTTGAAAAAGGATATAAAATAGGTATTTGTGAACAGTTAGAAGACCCTAAGACAGCAACAGGAATAGTAGAGCGTGGTATAACTCAAATAATAAGTAAAGGTACTATTATGAATCCTGAATCTTTAAAAGAAAATGAATTTAACTATATAGGTAATATAATGGATTATACCCATGTTTACTCAGTTTGTTATACTGATATAACAACAGGTATTATATATGTAACACTAATAGACCATAACCCAAGTACACTAGTAAGTGAGATAGTATCTTTAGGACTTAAAGAAGTTATAGTAGAATCTAGTTTTGATAAATCTATAACTAGTATACTTAAAAATCAATTTAAAACATATATCTCTATATCAGATGAAATAGAAACTTTAGAAGAATATAAATATATAACAGAAGATATAACAGATGAAAGATTAATTAAGACAGTAAATCATTTAATAACTTATATAAGTAAAATAAAAATGACTAGTTTAAGTCACTTACAAAAAGCAATAGTTAAAGTTAATACTAATTATTTAAAAATGGATATACACACTAAAAGAAACTTAGAGTTAACAGAAACGCTTAGACTAAAACAAAGACAATATTCTCTTATATGGTTACTTGATAAAACTAAAACAGCAATGGGCTCTAGATTACTTAAAAACTATATAGAAAATCCATTAATATCTAAAGATGAAATAAATAAAAGATATGATATAGTTGAAGTGTTACTTGAAGAATTTATACTTAAAGAGGATTTAAAAAATTTACTATATCAAGTATATGATTTGGAGCGTTTAAGTGGTAGAATTGCATTTGGAAATGCAAATGCAAGAGACTTACTTCAACTAAAAACATCTCTAAGTGTACTTCCTGATATTAAAAATATATTAAATGCAATTAAATATAAAGATATAGAAACTTTAAGTGATTTATATGAACTTTTAGATAAATCTATATATGAAAATCCACCTGCTACTATTAAAGAAGGTTATTTAATAAAAGAAGGATATAACAGTGAACTTGATGAATTAAAAAATATTAGAACAAACGGTAAAGATTTTATAGCGAGATTTGAAAAAGAAGAAAAAGATCGTACAGGTATTAAAACTTTAAAAGTAGGTTATAATAAAGTATTTGGATATTATATAGAAGTATCAAAAGGTATGACTAATCAAGTTAAAGATGAATATGGATACGAAAGAAAACAAACTTTAAGTAACTGTGAAAGATATATAAGTCCTATACTAAAAGAAAAAGAATCTATGATTCTAAATGCAGAAGAGAAAATAATTAATTTAGAATATGATTTATTTATAAGTATTAAAGATAAAGTAAAAGAATATATTCCAAGACTTCAAGAAATAGCTAAGGTAATAAGTGAAATAGATGTATTACAATCATTTTCCACAGTAGCAGAAGAAAATAATTATATTAGACCAACTCTTACAGATGAAAATATAGTAGATATAAAAGAAAATAGACATGCTGTAGTTGAGAAGGTATTAACTGGTGAATATGTATCTAATGATATAGTAATGGATAAAGATACTAACATATTACTTATTACAGGACCTAATATGGCAGGAAAAAGTACATATATGCGTCAACTTGCAATAACAGTAATAATGGCTCAAATAGGTTGTTTTATACCTGCAAAAAGTGCGACACTTAAAGTATTTGATGCAATATATACAAGAATTGGCGCAAGTGATGATTTAGTTAGTGGTGAATCTACATTTATGGTTGAAATGAATGAAGCAAATAATGCTATAGAAAATGCAACTAGTAATTCATTAATATTATTTGATGAGCTAGGACGTGGAACCGCAACATTTGATGGCATGGCACTCGCACAATCAATAATTGAGTATATTCACGATAATATAAAGTGCAAAACAATGTTTTCAACGCATTATCACGAACTTACTGATTTAGAGTCTAATCTTAAATACTTAAAGAATGTACACGTATCTGCATATGAAGAAAATGGAAATGTAACTTTCTTACACAAAATAAAAAAAGGTAGTATTGATAAAAGTTATGGTATACACGTTGCTAAACTTGCTAATTTACCTGATAGTGTTATTAAAAGAGCAAGTGATATATTAAGTGTTTATGAATCTAAAGAGAAAAAACGTGATATAAAAATTCAAGAATCA
>CANRAT010000032.1 GCA_947628685.1 uncultured Bacilli bacterium | reverse complement strand
TAAGAAGATTTACGAGTTAAAATGTAATGGTGGATTAATTAAGTAGTATTACAAAGGAAGTGATTTAAATGGAAAATCGACAAAATCAGACAAATATAAATTGGTATCCAGGTCATATGGCAAAAACCAAAAGACTTATAAGTGAAAATTTAAATTTAATAGATGTCGTATATGAAGTGATAGATGCAAGAATGCCATATTCATCTAAAATAAAAGATATAGATGAATTACTTAAAAATAAAAAAAGAATACTTGTTATGACTAAAATAGATTTATGCGACATTGATGAAACAAATAAATGGGTTAATTATTATGAAACAAAAGGATATAATGTAGTTAAACTTGATTTAGAGAATAATATTAATTTAAAAAATCTAATCAATTTAACTAATAAATTGATGGAAGAAGAAAATAAAAAAAGAATAAACAAAGGTATGACAAAAAGAAAGACTAGAGTACTTGTAGTTGGAATACCTAATGTTGGTAAAAGTACACTAATAAATAGATTAGTAGGTAAGAAGGTTACTAACGTGGGTAACATACCAGGTATTACTAAAAATTTAAATTGGATTAGGGTAAATAATGATATAGAATTACTTGATACTCCAGGTATTTTATGGCCTAAATTAGACAGTGAAACAGTATCATTTAATCTTGCAAGCATGACAGCAATAAAAGAGGAAATATTACCGATAGATAAAGTAGTTATTTATATATTAAATACTTTAAATAAATACTATAAAGATATACTTAAAAACAGATATGGAATAGAAAATATTAGTGACGATATAGAAGAAACTTTAAATATTATTGGTAAAGTTAGAGGTTGTATTGTTCGTGGTGGTGAAGTAGATTATGATAAAGTATATAGTGTAGTTATTAATGATATAAAGAGTGGAATGATAAAAGGAATTACGTTTGATAGGTATGAATAAAGAACAAATAATTAAAATTTTAAAAAAATATAAACTAAACATTAAAGAATATATAGTTATATCAGGGGCTGCAATGGTCATTTTAGGAATAAAAGAAAAAACTAATGATATAGATATATCAGTTACAAAAGAATATTATGAATATTTAAAAAATAATTATAATGTAACTTTTGATAAGATTAATAGGTATAATAATGAAGTATATTTCATTGATAATGTAATTAATTTTGGTATAGATTACTATACAGAAAATTATATTAATGTAGATGGAATCAATGTAGAAACACCAAATGAAATATTAAAATTAAAAAGATCATTGAATAGAGAAAAAGATTTAAAAGATATAAAACTTATAGAAAATTATATGAAAGATAAAAATGAATAAGAATGCATTAGTACTTGCATATTTAGGTGATTCTATATATGAAGCATATATAAGAAAATATCTAATAGATAAGGGCATATCTAAAGTAAAAGATTTACAAAGTGAATCTATAAAATTTGTAAGTGCAAAAGCACAAGCCAAATTCTTAAAATCAATGATTGATTCTAATTTTCTAACTAAAGATGAAATTCAAATTGTTATATCTGCAAGAAATCATAAAAATAATCATAGACCTAAAAATTGTGACATTGTAACTTATAAATACGCAACAGGATTAGAAGCGCTTATAGGTTATTTATATTATGACAATAATTTTGATCGAATAAATCAAATAATGTATTATATAGAAAATAAGAATTGTTAGAGCAATTCTTATTTATAATTTTTATATCTATTACATTTTTCTTCTAAAAGTTCAACTAAATCATAATACGTTGCATCTTCATACGAAATAACATAATAATGAGTATCTGTTATACCAACTTTTTCAGATGCAATAATACTATAACTATTATCTTCATTTTTAGTAATTTTATCTAATTTCCTTATTATATTTTCAATAATATATTGTCTCATTTGTTCAAAACCACTAATAGGCTTTTGTAATATTAATTCTTCCTTTTTTTCTAAGAGTTGAAATCTGTCTTTTAAAATAGTTTTAGCCTTACTCATTAATTTTAATTTATACATAAAAACCTCTTTCTTTATGGTATTATAAAATATTATAATTATTTTGTCAAATCACTTTATAAATTTTAATGCTTGTGTTATAATTTTTATATAACTTGGGGAGGAAATATGTATATATATGGAAGAAATGTTGCTCTAGAATATTTAGAAAGTAATAAAAAAATAGATAAAGCATTTATTCAGAATAATTTTAACGAATATGAAATATTAAATAAAATCAAAAGTAAAAATATAAAACTAGAAACATTATCTAAAATAGATATGGATAAGAAAGTTAAAGGATTACACCAAGGAATAATATTAAAAGTAGAAGATTACAAATATGCTAGTTTAGAAGATATAATTAGTGACGATGATTCTCTTATTTTAATTTTAGACCACATCGAAGATCCTCATAATTTTGGCGCGATTATAAGAACAAGCGAGGCAGCAAAGGTTGATGGAATAATTATACCTTGTGATAGACAAGTAGAAGTAAATCCTACTGTTATAAAAACTAGCGTTGGAACAGCAGATAAAATGAAAATAGTAAAAGTTACAAATCTAAATAACACAATTAAGTATTTAAAAGAGAAAGGGTATTGGATATTTGGAACAGATATGGAAGGTACTGACTATACTAAACTAGATTATAAAGGTAAAACAGCAATAATATGTGGTAATGAAGGATCTGGTATGTCTAAATTAGTTAAAGAAAATTGTGATTTTATAGCTAGTATACCTATGAGGGGAGAAGTAAATAGTTTAAATGCATCTGTTGCAACTGCAATAATTCTATTTGAAGCAATTAAACAAAGAATATAAAGGGTGATAAAATGAAAAAGAAATTTATAATATTTATATCAATATTTTTGGTATTAGTTTGTATATTAGTAACACTTTTATACTTAAATCATGATAAAGAAGTAAAAAAAATCAAAGAACAGGAAAGATTAGAATATATAGAAAGCATAAAAAATAGTTATTCAAAATATGTTATAACAAATAAAGAAACTACTCTTTACGATTCAAATAATA
The DNA here is from genome assembly GCA_947628685.1 of uncultured Bacilli bacterium. Taxonomy (GTDB): domain Bacteria; phylum Bacillota_I; class Bacilli_A; order RF39; family UBA660; genus UMGS1613. Next base: position 13,550 of record CANRAT010000032.1, on the reverse strand, counting down.
AAGAGATTGGTAAAATAAATAAAGATGTTAAAATTTCATTAAAAGATAAAGAAATACGTGATGAAAATGATGACTATTTTGAATTAGAATTATTTGATGGATATTATATATATTTTAAAGATGTAGAAAAAATAGATTCATTAGATGAAAAAGATACGTATTATAAAAATTATATAGTGTTTAATGAAAATTGTAAAACTAATGGAAAAACAACATTTTATGATTCAAATTTTAATTATTTATATCAAGTAAGTGATAGCGTAAACTTACCAATATATATAAAAGAAGATGAATATTATGGAGTGGAATTTAATGATGGCATAGTATATCTTAAAAAAGATGAAGTAGAAGTAGTAGAGTCTAATAATACGGATTTAAAAAATGCAAAAAGTATACCTGTGCTTTTGTATCACTTCTTTCATACTCATAATAGGTTTGAAGATATGACTACTGTAATATCCATAAGGACTGATAAATTTGAATCTCAATTAAAATACTTAACAGATAATGATTTTATGACATTAAAAATGAAAGATTTAGAGTTGTATTTAAAAGGTAAAGTACAAATAAGAGAAAATAGTGTAGTACTTACAATAGATGATGGAAATGAAACTGTATATTCACTTGCTTATCCAATAATTGAAAAATATAAAGTAAATGCAACAGTATTTGCTATAACATCTTGGAATGCTAATGTAATGGATAATGAGACTAATTATGTTGAAATACATTCACATACAGATGATATGCATCAAACAGGAAAATGTAGTGGTGGACAAGGTGGACTCTTTAAATGTATAGATTATGAAAAAGGATTAGAAGATTTAAAGAAGTCTAGAGAAATTTTAAATGGTAGTACGTATTTAGCATATCCATTTGGAGAATATACTGATAATTCAATAAAAATGTTAAAAGATGCAGGATTTACTATGGCATTTACAACTAATTATGGAAATGCTAAAGTAGGAGATAATTTATATTTAATACCTAGAATTTATATTTACAATGAGTATAGTTTAGATACATTTAAAAGAATTGTAAATTAGAAAGGATTTATATGGATTATAAAGATTATAACGACTATGAACTACTAGATTATATTGCTGAAGGCAATGAAGATGCTAATAATATAATTATAAAAAAATATGAGCCTTTAATAATTAAAATAGCAAATAAAATGCTTCCTTATTGTAAAAAAAGTGGATTAGAACAAAGTGATTTAATACAAGAAGGTATGATAGGGTTAAACCATGCTATAGATAGATATCAAGAAAAAGAAAATATATTATTTTATACATATGCAAAAAAGTGTATAGAAAGAAAAATAATAAGTGTAGTTATTGCTGCAAATAGAAACAAAAATAAAGCACTCAATGAATCTATTTCATATGATGATGACGAAAATCCTCTTTTAAATGTTATTAAATCTGACGAACCAAGTCCAGAAGATACAATATTAAATATAGAATTAGAAGAAGATTTAATAGAAAGAATAAGTAGTGTTTTAGCAGAATTTGAAGAACAAGTATTTCAACTTTTAATAGCAGGATTTAAATATAAAGAAATAGCAGAAATATTAGATAAGGATGAAAAATCTATAGATAATGCTATACAAAGAATAAAATCTAAAATAAGATCTATAATAAAGTAAAAAGAAGGTCATTTATATTTAAGACCTTCTTTTCCTTTTTCATTATATATTTTTACCCATCTTCTAACTGTAGAAGGATATGTATTAAAATATCTTGCAGCAGGTTTATTTCCGTTTTCTAGTGCATATAAAACCATTTCTTCTAGTAATATTTCTCTTTCTTTTCTTTTTTTTTGATTAAATAATTCTTCCTTTTTTACATTATATAATTTAAATTCAGTAGACATATATCCTCCAACCCTAATAATTATAGCATTTACACTCTCTTTTTAATGCAAAGTAATAATACCTATTGACTTGTATAGAAAAAGATAGCGTAAGAATTGTTTTCAAAAAAAATATCTAGATTAATGGATTTTGATGATGATTATCTAAAAACTAGCAAAGTATATTTTGAAACTTCATATTAAAAGAATTGTTAGTATAAAAAATGATTATTTTTCATAATTATCAAAAAACTTTTTAATATTAAAAGTGTTTTTGAATTAGAAAAAATAAGGTATTAAAAGGAGTGACATTATCCACATATGACTTAAATCTTTAAAGAACTTCTACTCATATTTGTACCATTAGTAAAATTTTGGGGGACATATTATAATTTCTTTTCTCATAAAAATATTTTTGCCAATTAAATTAAAAAGTTTATAAACATTTTTCACTCATACAAATAATATGATTAAAAATTATAAAAAAATGTGTTATAATTGTATATAGTAGATATATAGTAAAGTTTAAAAATAGTAACAGGATAAAGATTTAGGATGGTGTTATAAATGATAGAAAAAATGTCTTTGGAACAATTTAAGCAAATTAAAAATCAATTATCAGATTTAATTAAGCAATATGAACAATATGATGAACTTCATAAAAATGATAAAAATTATAATGAAAATGAAATAGAAGGAAAATTTATTGAACGATATTTATCTATTCAAAATCGTTTGCTGAGTTATGATTTAAGCGATATTCCATTTGAAGAGTGGGAAGGCTTCATGATATTTTCAGATGAAAATCATATTGCAGATTTTTCTAAGACTAGAGCTAATATAGATTTTAAGTTAATAGAATATGATGGAAATGGAAATTTTCAAGGATGTAATGTTAGAAATTTAGAAGCACTTAGAGAATTATTAAATCCTAAAGAATTTGGTGAAGAAACAATTAAAGCAAATCCATCATTATTTTTAAGTGATATATTTAGTGAAGAATTTAAAGAAAAATATTATAGAGGGGTTTTAACTATTAAAGATTTAGCATCTTTATCTAATCAACAGTTTGATGAAATAAAAAAAATGAATCTTAAATCTCATATAGATTATAAAGAATATAACGGATTATTATTAGAAAAACTAGGTATTGATAGAGTAGTTGAATTATATAAATATTCCCTAGAAGAATATGATGCTATTAATAAACTGATAACAATGTATGGCGGTATTAATTTTGACGGAGAAAAGGGTATATATGCACCATCAATAGAAGAATTTTTAAAAAAAATTAAAACCGTTGAAATTTCAGAATTAAAAAATGTTTGCTTTGATTTTGCTAGAAAACAAATAACTAATTCTGAATCATCGATAAGAATAGACAAATATCCTGAAATGTTTATAAAAGCAAATCCGGATATATTTTTGGTAGATGCTAATATTCCAGATGAAGTTAAGGAAAGATATTTTAATAAACAATTAAAAATGCAGGATTTACTTGATTATCCTGACGTATTTAAAAACATTCCAGTAGATTACTTTATGGAAAATGAAACATATATACATGAATTTATTAGAGATAATTATGGTATGGGAAAATTTCAAGATCTACTTGAAAAGCATCCTGATATATTCACACATATAATAAAAGAAAACGAGGTTTATTCATTTTACCAATTTCTAAAAAAAGGTAGAGATTTAGATAGTACTTTTAGTGATGCTGTTAAAGATTATTTTTTAAATTATGGTATACCAAATGATTTTAAAATTGTAAGTGAAGGTAAAACAACTTATAATGTTCCAGATTGGTTATCATCTATGAATTTTAAATTTGTAGATAAATTAAACACAACAAAAGAATTATTAGAATGTACTGATTCAGTTTTTGTACTTGATGCAGATCAAAGGAGAGTATTGCAAACACTTAATATAGAAAATATTAAAAGATTTGAACAAGAAACAGGATTTTTTACTCATAAAAGTTATGAATGGTCTAAAGATTTAGAAATGCTTAGTGCATTTAGTTCGTATTTTCATATGCATAGTCCGAGTTCATTAGCAATTTTAGGAATAGATTTTAAAAATGGAAGCTTAACTTATGAAGAATTTTTAAATCAATTAGCTAATTGTTTAGACGATATGAGAAAAAACAATGTTTTTACTGACTTCCCAAATTATGATTGGCTTTATGGTGAATTTAGAAATGCTCATCCTGAGATATTTATTGATTTAAATGCTCCAGATACATTAAAAGACGCTTACTATAAAAATAAAATTGATTCAAAATTTTTATTTCAACATGAGGAATATATACCTTATTTAATTAATAAGAATTTATCAAATACTATAAAGGCAAGTATAAAATTAAATATACCGGGATTAATAGATGGACAAGGGCACATAATGCCTAGTTCAGTAAATTTTATGGATGAATATGCCTCTAGATATGGTAATGAAAAGTTATTAAAATTAATATCTAAATATGGGTCTGCTCTTTCTGATATTACCATATCTAGTATTCATAATGAAATTGAAAATGAGCAAGCTATAGAGAAATCTCTTAGAAATTCTATTTATACAAAAATAATAAGGGGTAAAATGGATTATTCTTATTTATCTAGCATTCCAGAAATGGTAAGTGAGCATCCAGAAATTTTTGTAAATTTTGATGGATTAATAAATGTTCCAAAAGATGAAAGAGAAATACTAACTAAAGCGTTTTATACTAGAACATTTACTTTTGATGATATAAAAAAGTATCCAGACTTAATACCAATTCTTAAAGATAAGAACTTATTTATCGCTTTTGGTAATAAAGATGGTAATCATTATAATGGTAGAATAATATTAGATGCTAATTATACAAGTAACAAACAATATAGTGATTTAGAGTTACTAGAAGTGTTTGGAAATGAAAAATTTTTACAATTATGTTCTATATATGGTAGATATTTGAATGGAGTATATGAACATTTAATTGAAGACATTACTATAAATAATGGAAAATATATTGATTTTAATATTGAAAACTTAGATGGTTTAACAGTTGAAGATGTATCAAGAAGAATAGAAAATATAATAATTAGAGAAAGTAAATTAGGTAATATTGATTATCGTCCAGATGATGCTCCTAGTTTTTTAAAAGAAAGTCATCCTGAACTATTTTTAAGTGATGATGCACCAGAAGAATTAAAAAGATACTTTTATAATTATAATAATAATTATCCTTTAACCTTTACAGTATTACAAACTCATAAAGAATGGCTACCATATTTGAAAGATAAAGATATAAAACCTTCATTACTCAGAAATTATAGTTATAGACTCGATTTAATAAAATTTATAGAATTATTTGGTGAAGAAAAAGCAATAAAACTTGGAATTAATAAATCTGGAACGGTCATAGAAATGATGAAAGCACATCAAGTTGATTTAATGAAAAATTGGTATGATAAAACAGGTGGTAAATTTATTCCAGATTTTGTGGTAATGCAAAACTTTAATATTGATGAAGCAGATAAATTTTTAGCTTCTGGATCAAATTGGAGTAATTTAATGAAGATTCAAAGTTTTTCTAAAACCCCAGAAGCGAGAGATGCTATGTTAAAACTTGCATATTCTTTTGGCGCTTTCGATCAAGATCAAAGAGGTTTTAAAAAATTACAAGAATTATTAACTGATTTACCTAGAAATGTTAGTGCAAATTATTCTCATATAATGGAAAGTATTTCATCATTAAAAAATAGTGAACAGATGCTATCTGATACCCATTTTGGTGCACCACAGGGATATGATGAATATGTAAAATTAGAAGAAACATTGATTAAGGAAGGTTTCCAATTTGATTCTGAGAAAGAATTATTTAGTCAAATATATAGAAAAAATATAGATGGTACTTATTCTTTAACAATTAATCCTCAAAATTATCCAAAATCAAGTCAGTTAATTAGAAGTATAATGGAGGTATATCCAGATTCTCCTCTTTTAACTCCGAATAAAGCTCATCAATTATTTGGTGGATTTAAATTAAAATATGATCCTGATTTTAGAGAATTTTTACTATCGAATATGGATCAGATTTTAGAAAATCCAGAGTATGTTAGTTATATTTCAGGTATACAAAAACAATTTTCTGACATTAAGGCCATAAATAGTAATAGGGTTTTAACATTAGAATTAGCAGCAAGTTACGTTCAGACAAATAAATTTACTTCTGTTAATGTTGGCAATGAACGTGTTGCTGAAATATCAGCGATTGCAGGGTATAGTCAAGCAGACTTTAATATATTACAACAAATATATAATTATGGTAAGCAAAGGACATTTAGTAGTATTCCTAGAATTGAACAGAGTGCTGAGAAAATAAGTGGCAGATATACTTATGAAATATTAAGACTAGATGATCCACTTGCTATGGCAATTGGGACTTTAACTGATTGTTGTCAAGAATTAAACGATAATGCTGAGGTTTGTATGGAACATAGCATGGTTGATAAAAATGGCCGTGTATTTGTTATAAAAGATGAACAAGGAAATATAGTGGCTCAAAGTTGGGTATGGAGAAATAAAGACGTATTATGCTTTGATAATATAGAAATACCAGCTAAAGCATTTGCAAGATCTACTAAAGAACATCCAGAATTAGGTAGAAAAGGATTTACAGATGAAGTATTTGAAATTTATAAACAAGCAGCACGTGATTTAATAGAAGCAGATGAAAAAGTATATAAAGAACTTCTTGAAAGTGGTAAAATAACAAAGGAGCAATATGACGGATTAAGATTAGGAAAAGTAACTGTTGGTTTAGGTTTTAATGATATTGCGGAATCATTAAAACAAAACTCAGTAGTAGATAGAGGAGTTGTTTCAAGACCTTTACCTTTTGAAGAGCCTGTAAAATTGTCTAGAGGCCTTTACACCAATGATTCTACTACACAATATGTTTTAGAAGAGCGTGATGATAGAAAAGAATTTGATGGTGAAACACTTCCAGTACATAACGATACTTATATAAAATATAATGATTCCAACTTTTCAAAAAAATCTTTACTTTCATTAGAAAAATTAGAAATAATTACTAAAGAAAATTCAACAAACTTAGAAACTTCTATTAGTGATTATGCAGATTCTGAGCATCTTGTTACTGAAATAGCTAAAAACTATGGTTTGAATCCAGAAACTGCAAGAATAATAATGAATCCAAATTTTGCAATTATATATGATATTAATGGTAATAAATTAAGGGTTGGTGATTTGTTATTTAATACTCATATTGATAATGAAACTCAGCAAATGGATATTGAAAATCAAGTTATTATGCAAATGAGATTAGCGTTAGATCAAATTGCTAGTAATAAAGAAATAGACATTTCTGATTTAAACGATAGACAAAAAGAAATGTATACTAAAGTAATTGGATTAACTGATGAAATGGATATAGAAAGAGGTGTTGGTCATGCAAAATAATAATATTAATGCTATCATAGCAAATTCTTTACAAGTAAATAAAGATATGTTAAGTAAAAATATAAAACCTATAATAAATCAAATAAAAAAAGCTTTAGAAGGTAATAAAGAAGCAATAAATAAAGCAAATGAAATCGATAAAAAGAATAATAATGGTTTTATATTAGATTTTGGTATTATTAATAATATATTTTCTAATTTAGAAAAAGAAAAATTATTATATGGTGATGTAACGCTTTCACAAAAAGATGAAGAAAAAAAGATAATATATGGAACTCAAATAATGGATTATGGTAATGTAGTAGTAATTACCGATGGTAATCCATATACAATAATTGAAATGGTAATTAGAAATATAATGGCAGGAAACACAACAATCTTTTCAAACAAAGGTTTTATGTTTGGAACCAATCAATTATTAATACAAATAATCCAAGGTGTTTTAGAACAATTCAATATATCTAAATATTTAATACAAATATATATATCTGAAAATTTTGATGAGTTATTATCAAATTTTGCTAATATTGATTTAGTTGTTTGTATAGGAGATCATAATTTACAAAAATTCATTTTAAATAAGTCAAAAAATAGAACTATTATTAGTGGTTATGAAAACTTTGATTTGTATATTGAAGATACTTCACATATAGAATTTGTAAATAAAATAATAAATACTGGATTAAATATTCAACTATATATTAATGACAATACTAAATTGAATCATTCTAAAGCTATAATAGTAAGTGATATTGATGAAGCAATAGCGCAAATCAATTATAATGGTAGTAGTTATAGTTCGGCTATATTTACTAATTCAACAGAGAATGCATCAAAATTTGTAAAAGAAGTAAAATCAAAAATAATAACAATAAATACAAGTCCTACTATTGAAAGAATAATTGATATTAAACAATCAGATCTTGTTAATGAAAAAATTATAATATATCCATTTAGTTTTAAATTAGATGGCACTAATGAGAATATAAGTTTATATAGAGAAGAAAAATAGTATTAATATTCAAAATGAGTAAAATCATTTTTAATGATTTTACCAAAAATATTGTTTCTTATTTATCTTATGTTGATAATACTAATATAGACTTAAAAATTCTATATTCCTTAGAATGCATTTGATTGCTTTTATCAAAATAAACGATTGGTTTAGAAAAAAAATTAACTTTTTAAGAGCAATTAAACGTTTAAAAATAATAGATTTAATATCAATTATAACCATAGTTCTAGAAAATTTAGACATTTAAAAATTTATAATTAGGGAAACCTAATTTTTTTTAGTCTTGACACGTAGGGGGGGGGGCGTGATAAAATGGAAGTGTAAGGATAGGGATATGTATGAAGAATGGATTTACACTAGTAGAACTACTTGCAGTACTATTAATACTTGCAATAATCTCACTTATTGCTATTCCACAAGTATTACACTTAATAGAAAAGTCAAGAATAAGTTCACTTGAAATAAGCGCAAGTGAATATGTAAGAGCAGTAGAAACATCTCTTATAAATGAAGAGATAAATAGAAATGTACCTAATGGACTTTATACTATAGTAGATGATGGTAAAGCAATAGAGTTAAATGGTAAAAAGATACAAGTAGAAACAAGTGGTAATAGAATAGAAAGTGGGAAACTTTTAGTAGAAAATAGAAAAGTAGTAAGAATAATAAAAGGAAAAATAAAAGATTATTATGCAAGAATAGAAAATGAAGATATGAAAATATATAAAGAGATAAAAGAAAGTATGCTTTTAAGAGGAATAGACTTTAATGCTAAAATAAAGCAATTAGTAGGAAATGATAATGCAACATATGGTACAGCAGATACAATTGTAAAAGAGATAATATTTTTACCAGAAGGTATACTACCAGAAGGAATAACAAAAGAAGAGTTAATGTCATTTGAAAGTGTGTCTGTATCTTCTGATGAGGAAGTAAAAGCGTATTATGATGGTAAAGATACTATATATGTATATAGTGAAAATTTAATACAAACAAATACAATCACACACGCCATGTTTAAGTTGTTTAAAGGACTAACCAATATAATATTTAATTTGCTTGATACAAGTAAAGCAACAATGATGGCAGGACTTTATACTGGTATGTTTGAAAATTGTGAAAATTTAGAAAAATTAGATTTAACAAGCTTTGATACAAGTAATGTAAAAGATATGACTTGTATGTTTGCAAATTGTAAAAATTTAAAAGAGATAATTTTTGGTGAAAATTTTGATACATCAAAAGTAACTTCAATGCGGAGAATGTTTCAAGGATGTAATAACTTAGAAACATTAGATTTAAGTAATTTTAATACATCAAGTGTAACAAATATGATCGAAATGTTTCAATATTGTACAAGTTTAAGTGAAATAAATTTTGGAGAAAATTTTGTTACTTCAAATGAAACAAATACGGGAACTATGTTTGAAGGTTGTTCGAATTTAACCCATCTTGATTTGAGAACCTTTGATTTATCAAACATAAATGTTATGAGTAGAATGTTTAGTCATTGCTCTAACTTAAAAGAGATATTAGTATCAAGAGATAAATGTCCATTAACTGATACAGATCTTGGATTAAAAGAAGGTACATTAAAATATATAGATTAATAATAAAATTATAAATAAGGTTTACTAGATTCTATAAAATTAAATTAAAGTCTTGAATTATTTTAAAATATATAATATAATTATCTATGTAAATCTTTGAACTTGAGGAGTAATCTATTTAGTAATTATAAGAGATGAAAAGCAATAGCTGAGAGCTTTTCTTAATAAAAAATAGATGAAGGTAGCAAGTGAGTGATTGTTTAAGTAAATAGAACATTCCGGTTAAACCGTTATATTTTCAAGGTGCATTATGCATAAATTAAGGTGGTACCACGTAAATTACTCACGTCCTTATAGGATTGTGAGTTTTTATATTAAGGAGGGATTTTATGCCATCTTGGGGAGTACATATAGCTTTAGCTAACAAATTAAATAAAAAATTAAATTTAGGTGATGATTTTATAATAGGGAATGTATTACCTGATGCGACGAATGGTTTAATAATTAAAGATATATCTAATATTATAAGCCATGCTAAAACACATTATAACTTTGAAGGTGCAAATCATCCACCTAAAAATGATATTAATAAATTTTTAGAAGTATATGGTGATAAATTAAATAATCCATTAATATTTGGTTCATTAATACATATAATGACTGATAATTATTTTAATAAATATACTAGGGAAAATCATATTGATACTATTGATGGTGAGACTGTTGCTATATTAAATGATGGAACTATATTAAAAGGAATAACTCCCTGGAAATTAAAACAAGAAGATTTTTCTAAATTTGCAGATTATTTAATTTATAATGAGAACTTAGGAAAACAAGTTGAAATTACAAGTGATACATTAAGTTTAGTAAAAGAGTTAAATTATGAACTCTCTTTAGAAGATATAAAACTCATAGTAGAAAAAATAAATTCTATAATTAATAAACAAGTTAATAAAATAAATGAATGTAGAATGTTTACTTTAGAAGAGTTATCAAATGTTTTTGATAATTGTTATACTTATCTCGATAAAGAAATAGATGTTATTAAAAGAAAAAGAAATTAGAAAGAAGATGATATTATGTTAGATAAAAAATATAATCATTTAGAAGTAGAAAAAGGAAAATATGAAAATTGGAAAAATAAAGGATATTTTGAATCTGGAGATTTAAGTAAAAAGCCATACACGATAGTAATACCTCCTCCAAATGTAACAGGAAAACTTCACCTGGGTCATGCATGGGATACAACGCTTCAAGATATAATGATACGTTATAAAAAAATGGATGGATATGATACATTATGGCTTCCAGGAATGGACCATGCTGCAATTGCAACTGAAGCAAAAGTAGTTGCTAAATTAAAAAGTAAAGGTATTGATAAATATGAATTAGGTCGTGAGAAATTCTTGGAGGAATGCTGGAATTGGACTAAAGAGTACTCTAATAATATAAGAGACCAGTGGGCAAAATTAGGCCTTGCCTTAGATTACACTAAAGAAGCATTTACTTTAGATTCCAACTTAACTAAAGCAGTAAAACATGTTTTTGTATCTTTATATAATGAAGGATTAATATATAGAGGAGAACGTATTATAAACTGGGATCCTGTTGCTAAAACAGCCTTATCTAACGAAGAGGTTATATATAAAGATGATGAGGGTGCATTTTATCATTTAAAATATTTTATAGAAAATAGTGATGAATACCTAGAAGTAGCGACAACTCGTCCTGAGACACTTTTTGGAGATACTGCAGTAGCGGTTAATCCTAAAGATAAAAGATATAAACATTTAATAGGGAAAAATGTTATACTTCCAGTAGTAGGCAAATTAATACCTATCGTAGGAGATATTCATGCAGATATGACTTTTGGAACGGGTGTAGTTAAAATAACTCCAGCCCATGACCCTAACGACTTTGAAGTAGGAAATCGTCACAATTTAGATAGAATTGTTGTCATGAATGAAGATGCTACTATGAATGAAAATGCAGGTAAATACTGTGGGATGACAAGAGAAGAGTGTAGAGAAGCGCTCGTTAAAGATTTAAAAGAAGATGGAATACTAATCAAAATAGAAAAAATGACACATAGTGTTGGACATAGTGAAAGAACAGATGCAGTAGTAGAACCTTACCTTTCTCGTCAGTGGTTTGTTAAAATGAGGCCTTTAGCAGATAAAGTATTAGAAAATCAAAAAAATAAAGATACAAAAGTAAACTTTGTACCTTCAAGATTTGAAAAAACTATGAATCATTGGATGGAAATAACGTATGACTGGTGTATATCTCGCCAACTTTGGTGGGGACACAGGATACCTGCTTGGTATAAAGGTGATGAAGTATACGTTGGAATAAATCCACCAAAAGAAGATGGTTGGGTTCAAGATAAAGATGTATTAGATACTTGGTTTTCAAGTGCCCTATGGCCTTTTGCAACCTTAGGATTTCCAGATGAAACAGAAGACTATAAAAGATATTATCCAAATGATGTATTAGTTACAGGTTATGATATTATACCATTTTGGGTAAATAGAATGACATTCCAGAGCTTAAAATTTACAAAAAAAGCACCATTTAAAGACTGTTTAATACATGGACTTATACGTGATAAAATGGGTAGGAAGATGAGTAAGTCACTCGGTAATGGTGTCGATCCTATGGATGTTATTGATAAATACGGTTGTGATGCCCTTAGATACTTCCTAACTACATCTAGCGCTCCTGGTATGGATTTAAGATATGATGAGGAAAAGGTTAAGAGTTCTTGGAACTTTATAAATAAACTATGGAATGCTTCTAGATTTGTACTTATGAATGTAGAAGATATAAATAAAGAAAATTATACATTAGAAAATTTAAGTATAATAGATAAATGGATTTTAAATAAATTAAATAATGTAATAAAGATATCAAGAAAACATATGGAAAAATATGAATTTAATGTAGTAGGAAGTGAACTTTATTCATTTATTTGGAACGATTTTTGCGATTGGTATATAGAACTTTCTAAACACAGTATGAATAATACAACTAAAAGTGTACTTATTAAAGTATTAACTGACATACTTAAACTTATACACCCATTTATGCCTTTTGTAACAGAAGAGATTTATAGCGCACTTCCTATTAAAGATAGTGAATCTATAATGATTAGTTCATACCCTATATATGAAAAAAAATATTCTTTTGATGTTAAGTTAGACTATACACTTGAATTAATTACAAAAATTAGAAAAGTAAAACTTGAAAATAATATAAAAGAGTATTATGTATATTATAAAAATTTAGACAATATAGATATATTAACTAACATGTTAAAACTTTCAAATACTAACTTTATAACTGAAAAAAATAATTTAAGAGAAATAGTAATAGATAAAGATGTAAGTGTATTATATGATGGTAGTGAAAATTTAGAAAAGGAATTGGAAAATTTAAGGAAAGAAAAGGAAAGATTAGAAAGTAGTATAAAAAGAAGAGAAAATCTACTTAATAATCCTAATTATGTATCAAAGGCTCCAGAAAGTATAGTAGAACAAGAAAGGAAAAATTTAGAAAAAGAGCGTGAAAATTTAGATGCTTTACTAAATAAATTAAATTAGGGAAACTGCAAACCTAATTTTTTTTTAGTCTTGACATGTAGGGGGGGGGGGCGTGGT
>CANRAT010000031.1 GCA_947628685.1 uncultured Bacilli bacterium | reverse complement strand
CAAACTATGTAGATTCTAGCTATAAACTTACTAGTTTGTAATTCAATTATCCCTATTATTCACTCAAGACAAGCTACGCTACCCGCAACTTTCATCACTTGGTAGGTTCAATCCCAATTCGTATAAGGTCCATCAGTAATTAAACGTATAGGCCAAACACAATATTAGGTCTCCACGGATGGTGGGTCATTTTCATATGCCATTATGGATGCCCAACATCCTCATTTTCAGCACTCACCCTAATTTGGGCAATTAAAGCAAGCACCAAAAGTTTCACAGATATGCTCTTTAACGGATTTTTAGCCCCGTCCTCATAATAAATCAAATGACTAGAATAATGTGCCATCGACATACAAATTGTAACATATTTACACTTTTTTGTCAAATTTGTTATTTTCAAAAAAAAATATAGTAAAAACCTATTTACTTTTACTATATTATATGCTTTATATTAAAAATCATTACCTTTTTATCCTATTACTTTTTCTAATATTTTTATAAAATTTTCATTATTACTTTTATATTTTTTAGGTTTAAAATTTTTGGATTCTTTTATTTTTTTTGAAATATCTTCTAAATTTTTCAAATGTATAATTAATCCTTCTTTATCAAAATTTTCAAGTATTTGCAATTGATGATCATTTGCAACTTCACCATATTTTTTTAATCTTGCAACACCTATAATTTTTTTATTATATTTTAAACCTGTCGTTATACTACCTACTCCACCATGCGTAATTAATAAATCGCATTTTTCTATTAATTCATTAAATTTGTCTAGTGGTATTAAGTCAAATATTTCCATTCTATCAGTCTTAAATTTAGTTATTCCAGCTTGTACAATCACTTTATCTTTAATATTTCCATTCTTAATTTCTTTATCCAATACTTCTAGTAATCTTAAAAATGGCTTATCTCCTGTTCCTAATGTAACTAAAATCATTAATAAATCCAACCTCCATATATTGCTTTAGGATATAGTTTTAACATTTCTTCCCACTGTACTATAAATGTATCTGCAATAGGATAAACCAATTTCCCAGATAAAGTTTTAGTGTTTCTATTCGCAAAAGTTTCTATAAATATAACTTTGCTTCTAAAAAGTTTTGCTATATAACACATTGGAACAGCAGTATGTGTACCTGTTGTTACAACTACCTTTGGTCTTATTTTTATAAAATAATATAAAGATTTAACACAATTTGCCAAAAATTTAAATGGATATACGAATATGTGTTTTCTACTACCGTATATTAAGTAATTTACTTTATTTGGATATTTGTTTTTTAAAGATAAAGTTGATTTATCTTTTTCAGTTATTATATGATAATCATATTTTTCAAATATTGGACTAAGTTGCAATAGTTCACTTAAATGCCCTCCCGTTGATGCAATAAACAAAACTTTTTTCATGATCCACCTACTTTAATAATTCAAGCCATTGTTTTTTTACATTATCTGCTAAATACTTTTTTGATTCTTCATAACTCTTTATAGAATACTCTTTTAATTTTTTAGAATTTTTCATAATTTCTATTATTGCCTTTGACATAGCTTTTTTATCTCTATTATTTATTAAAATTCCTATATCGTTTTTTAACAAATTCTTTGCGCCATTTGCGTCTTTAAAAGCAATACAAGGTACCTTGTAACTCATTGACTCAAGAAGAACTAATCCAAAAGATTCTGTATAAGATGTCATAACAAATAATTTTGATTTTATGATATATTTTTCCATTTCTTTTTTATCCAAAAATCCTGTTAATATTATTGTGTCTTCAAGATTTTGTTTTTTTATTTCTAATTCTAATTCAGATTTTAGCGAACCATCGCCTATTATATACAATTTTAAATCTTTAATTTCTTTTTTTACATTTTTTGCTATATCAATTAAATCTTTTTGACCTTTTTCAGGCTCTAATCTACCAACATTTATAATAATATTTTCTTTTAAATCTGTTTCTTTATTAGGTAAAGAATCTAACACATTTGGTATATATATACATTTTGTACCATTTAATTTATCTTCATAAAATTCTTTTAATTCTTCTGAAACAGTAACTAGATAATCTATTCCTCTTAGGGAAGAGATGACTTTCTTTATATATTTTTTATCATTATTATGATAATTGTGTTCTGTTGCAATAGTTATTATATTTCTATTTGCATACTTTCCAACTAAAGAATTATGAAATTCTCTTGTTGTAATTATATATTTACTTTTAATATTTTTAATTGCTTCAATATTTTTATAATTTTTTAAATAAAGTATTTTTATACTTTTCAATCCTTCTTTTATAATTTTAAATATGTTTTTATCTTTTAATGCTTTTTTTAAATATTCCCTATTTGGACCACTATTAATTAAATATGTAATATTGACATTATCACTAAACTCAAATGAAGGTTTTTCGTTTATTTTATATGTAGTTATTATATTAATCTTAAATTTTTTATCTAACATATTACAAAGTGAAGATATATATTTTTCTATGCCACCATAATTTAAGTGAAGAGACATAATTGTTATTTCATCTAGATTAAGTTTAATTGAATCCTCTATTCCATTTTTTATAAGTATTATAAACAATATCAAATACATTGATACTGCAGGAGCAGAAAATATATGACCTGCAAAACAAGAAATTGCAATACCAATTAACAACATTGCTAAATATAATTTACCATCTAGGTCAATTTTTTTATAATTTTTAATAAAATTATAAAATATCAAAATAAGAGGTAAAAAATATATTAAAAATCCAATTATACCATAATGAATAAATATATCTAAATAATCTATTTCAATCAACTTATTATCTATATTATATCCTATACTATCCCTATTACTAAAACTTAAACCAAATAATATATTACTTACTCCACCCTTTTTATAAAACACATAATTATTTAAAAATAAATTTGCTCTACCGTTTAGGGATACTGTTAAAAATTTATCCAAAATTTTATTCTTTATAACGATATTTTGTTCATCATCTATATTACAAAATTTTTGAACATTTTCATTTTCATAAATATCATCATTAATTTCATCAATATTTACAATGCAACAATCTTCACATTTAGGATCATTGCTTAATTCATAATTATTTATAGAACTTTTAATATTTTTAAATGCAGGAGAATTGTAACAAGCATATCCTAAAAATAAAATCACAACTATGGAAAGTAATATACCTTTAAACTTATTTTTGCATAAAAACGTTAATAAAACTATACTTGTTACAAGTATAAGCCCTAAAAGACTAACTTTGGTACCAATTATTGATACAGAAAATAATACTGGCAATATTAAAATTACTTTCCATTTTTTTGAGTTATCCATAAAATTTATAATATTATATAATAGTAGTATTACAATTGCGCCTACCTCATTAGCTGCATAAAACCAACCTGTAACACCATCAACAAAATTATAATTATATGAATTAAAACTAGTACCTGTGAAAAAAGGCAATAGTAATAAAACCGTATATGTTATACAATTTATGAACATTGCTTTTTTAATTAATTCACCATTAATTTTAAAATCATCAAATATGCAAAAAGAACCCAAAAGCATTATTGGAAAATATAAATACCTAAATGCATATACAATTTCATTAAATATATAATTTACTTTCCAAATATCTGGCTTAAATAAAATGTAAAATATGAAGAAGAAAATAAGCACAAAAATGTATAATTTTGAAATTTTACTATACTTTGATTTACTAAAAAATAATATGTAAATAACACTAAATGCCATTATAGAACCTTTTATAATCATTCCAATAGATATTGGAATATTTGTAAATCTAGTTAACAGAGATGTAACAAGATCAATAAATGGTAATATCAAAAAATAATAATATATAATCTTCTGCTTAATATTCATTGTAAACTCCCTCTATTTATTAAATTATTTTAACAAATTAATAACAACATAAAACTAAATATATTATAGATTATTTTCTACTTTTTTTCAACATTCAATAAAGTTTTTAACAAATAAAACACGATTAAAAAATTACCAATTAAAAATACATTGTAATAATACATAAAATAATCTGCAGGAGCTGTTAAAAATACAATTAATGCATTACCAATTATCATTCCAGATAGTAAAAACATTCTTAAATTCTTTATAAATATCGATATAACAAATACTACTAAAAGTCCTAAAATTGGAATAAATAAATTGTTTATTGCTCTATTAAATATATTTATTTCACTATCAGAAGAACTCCTACCTTCTATAATTTTCAAAACGTTTTTTCTTAAGTCATCGCCAAAGATAGTTTTATCCTCAATATTAAATGTTGTAAAATAATCTTGTTTTATTCTTGATGCATCAATAAAATTTAAATATTTAGTGTTCAAAAAAAGTCCAAAGTTATCTTTAATTATTACAAAATATGCTTTTTGAAATTCTTTATATTCTTTTTTAGTATAATTGCTTTTTACACAACTATTGGGGGCAAAAAAACATGGTGTTCCTGAATAACTAGGATATTTTTTTAAAATATCAATTGATAATACTTTATCAATTTTTTCTAAATTTTCATCTAAATTTTTACCTTTTAGATCTTTAGTTAACATATATGATAATGGATTTACATATACTGTTAAATTCCTAGATGATGACTCGACAAAACTTTGATTCCTAGTTAAATATTTTTGAGGAAACATTATTAACATAAATGATACTATAACTGGTATACAAACTTTAAATATATTTTTTATATTTACTTTGATATTATAACTTAAAAATACAAATAATGGTCCTGCAAATATTAAATATATTGTTTCACTTCTCCAGTTCCCTACTATACCTATTAATAAACATAATAATATAAATTTTGATTTTGTTAGTTTATTTTTCTTTAAGTAATCAAAAATCCATATTGATATCAGCAAAAGATATAAAATGCCATTAGTAATAGGTCTATTTGCATAAAGTGTATAAAATATCGTTACAGGTAAGAAAAATGGTACATATAGTATATAACATTTTTTACTTTTAAATATATCCATAGAATTTTTTACTATATATCCAACTGTTATACTCATTAATATTAACTGTAAAATAATTGCACCTGAAGTAACAGGGAATAGTGTTAATCCTAATGAATAAAATACTGAAGTTAAATAATTAAGCCATGTCCCAAAAGTTACAGTTTTAGACAATTCAATAAGATCTATTTGGTCATAACCATACCATACTCCAGGCCATATTAAAATTAATATTATAAAAACAGGTACAAAATATATTAAAAAATATTTAAAATACTTTCTATAATTTTCATCTTTTGCTGCTAAAATTTTATATAGACACATTCCAAAAAACGATATTATTAAAAATTCAATAATTTTAATTATTATATAACCTTTTAAAGAAAAATTAGAAAAATTTATTGTCATTTTATCAGTAAAAAAAGTTGTTAAATAATATATCAGACTAAAAAAGCAAACTAAAATAATTTTTAAATTTTTAAATTTTACTTTTTTTATCGACTTTGACATAAATTCCTCCTAAAATTTATCAATAATAAACACTGTAGATCCTGTTTTTCTTGCTGCCTCTATTCCTGGTTTTGAATCTTCAAAAATAATTACATTTTTAATTTCAGTACCACACTTCTCTATAGCTTTCAAATAGCACTCAGGATCAGGTTTATTATTTTTTACATCATCACCTGTTATAATAAAATCAAATAAATTATTAAGTTTAAAATAATCTAAAATATCTTCAACGTTTTTTCTAGATGCAGTAGTCACAACAGCAACAACATAACTTTTTTTCATCAATTTTATCATATTAATAAGGTGAATATTAACTCTAGCCTTACATAAATAACTAGGATATAATTCTTTTTTTCTTCTATGTATTATTGGATACAAATCCTCACGATTAGGGACAATTTTAACAATGAAATCATTGAATTGTCTACCTTTACAATATTTAGTGTAATCTTCATACTTTAGTGTGTAAGAGTGTTCTTCAAGTGCTTTTTTATAAGCCTCAAAATTTACAACATCAGTATCAAATAACGTACCATCCAAATCAAATAAAGCTAAATTCTTCAATCTATTCACCACACATTTCAATAACATCGTTTAAAACTATTATTAATCCTGCATAAAATAGTACAGATCTTATCCCATTTTTATCTATTTTATATGGTAACAATCTTAACCAATGAACAATTTCATGGTAAAAAATGCTTTTTATTTCTTTATCAGAAAATTTTGCCTTTAAATATTCATAATATTCATTAAATAATTCTTGATATACATATGATTTAGTGAATAAATAATTTATTTGATTACCATTTATTTCTACTGATTTAGTATTCATATAAAATTCATAATTACCATGCAAAGACTGCAATAATTTACTATAATCTAGGAATGAAGATTCATGTAAATTTCCTGTATTAGGATCAATAATATAATAACTTTTTCCTTTATTTATTATATTTTCTATTGTTAAATCTCCATGAATATCTGAATATTTATCATTTTTAAATATTTCATATAAATATTCTTTCGTAAGAAATTTTTTAAAATATTTTAAATTTTTATATTTTTTACCATTAATTATCAAAATATCATATTTCAACAAAGGTTTTATATAATTTCCATTTTCTATTTTCTTTAAATTTTTATTAACTTTATCTTCAATATATTTCTCAATTGTTTCCTTATCTGCTTTCCTTATATTTTTAGTATATAATTTATTATTTAAGTCATCCAAAGTTTTTTTAATTAAATTCCAAGATGTAGTAATAGTTGTAGAATGTACAAAATTAAAATAGCCAATTGCATTGTTATAATAAGGCATATCATAGCAACAATAATTATTTCCTTTTTTTACGTTCAATACTTTAGTAACGTTTAAATCTTGATGATTTTGAAGCCATTTGGCCTGCTCATAAAGTTTTTCACTATCCTTACCTATCGAATATTTTCTAAAAAATGTATCTTTATCTTTAATACATAGGAGTGTTGTTGCATTACTCCCAGCAGAATAATCTTGTAATATAGATATATCTTGATTTAATTTTAAATATATTTTAAAGAAATCTCTACTTTTACCACTAAAATAAGCTTCTAAAAATGTAAGTTTATCTTGTGGTTTTGTATGAGGAAGTAATTCTAAATATCTGATGTTTTCATTTTTTGATTTTATATCACTATTTCTTTTTACAAAGAACGATAGCGCTAACATAAAAATAAGTGGTAATGATATAAATAAGAACATAGGATAAAGTATATTAACTTCTAATCCTTTAAACATACCCAATATAGATATATTTAATGTATTGTTAGAAAATAATGAACTTATAACTTCAACAAATGAATAATTATAATTAAAATATTCTAATGACTTAGCAAATAAACAATAAGATGATAAGTAAAAAAACCAAATTAATACAGTATTAATTACTAATTTGAATTTATTCAAATTAGTTGAAATGTCTTTGAATGAAGTTATTCCAAAATAAGAAATTTTTAAAATTTTTAATTCTATATTAGTATTAAAAATACTAGCCACCCATCTTATAATATTTTTAATAATCTTATTGAATAATAAGGATATAACCATTATAAAAAGTATTATCAAAATTGCTAATAAATAGAATATCATCGAATTGATTATAACGGGTTGCCTAACTCCTAAAATATACATTGTGAAAAAAATAATACCTACACAAAAAACATCTAATATTCTATCAATTATAACTGTTGTTAAAGAAAAAGATATTCCATTTTTCATTTTTTTTCCAGAGTACCATATACGAAATAAATCCCCTATTCTAAATGGAACAAAAAAATTAATAATATAACTTAATGACAAGGATTGCAACAAATTATTGGTTTTTGGCTTTTCATATATTTCAATAAATTGTTGCCAACGATAAACTTTAAATAAATGTCCTAATAAAAGTAATAAACTAGAAACAACCAACAACACCCAAACCATTTTAATCTAACTCCTTAAAATATGATGAATTTATTGCTTCGTTATATTCCTCTGGTGTTCCAAAAGGAACATGAAAATCAACGTTAAATTTACGTATTAAAAGATTTTTACTTGCCATTACATTATAAACACCACTTAAAAAATATTCTTTATATGTACATTTACTTAGATATTCATCAACCATTTTCTTAAACAATGATGAGTTTTTAAAATAATACGCGCCGCATATAGCGTAATTACTTACCACTTTCTTTTCAACAGTACCTTTTACATTCTGATCTTCATCCAATAAAACATAACTATATTTAGAACTATCAGACTTAAAAGTTAACAAAGCTCCATCATAATCTAAATTACTGTTTTTTATGAAATCATTAAATTCGTTAGAGCAAAACAAATGATCACAATCATTAAATATTATAGGATTATCATCATTTATATTCTCAATACCAGCTAAACAAGTTAAAACTGCCCCATTTAACATTTTAGGTATAATTTTTATTTTAGATTGAGGAAAATATTTTTTTATTTCACCATCTAAATTAAATTTATCTACATGTTCTTTAAGTACAATAAAAGTAATATCAAGCACATCAATAAATTTAGTAATTGATTTAACTGCCCAATAGAAAAAAGGTTTATCATTAATTTTTAATAGGGGTTTAGGCAATTCAAAACCTTCTTTTGTAAATCTAGAGCCTGCTCCTCCCATTGGCATCAGTAAATGTAATTTTTTCACTTCAATTTCACCTCATATTTTCAAATATAATTTCATAATCATAATTATCAATAACTTTATCTCTCAATTCTTGTTTTAAATATTTATCTCTTTTAAAGAAAAAACTAAATAACAATCCCATTGTATTTATTGCCTGACTGAACATTTTTACATTTGATTTTTGGTCATCCTCTTTCCACGTAATTGGAAAATAATTAATTTTATGTTTGTATTGTTTAGCAGCAAGTAACATATAACAGTTAAATGTTAATTTATCTGGATATTTAAAATAAAATTTATTTTTTAGCATTTGTACTTTATATAAATTAATTCCTGAACCTAAATCAGATATTTTTTTTGCTAGAATGCAAGAAAAAATAACGTTATATACTTTATTACCAAAAGTACGAAATTTAGAATACCCTTTTAATTTTGAACCTTTCATAAATCTAGAACCAAGCATACAATCATAATTAAGATAAGTTTTATTATCAAATACTGGGATTAAATCACTAATTTGTCCTTGATCATCTCCGTGAAAAACAGCAACATAATCATAATTGTTTTCTATTGCATAATCAAATGCAACTTTATGCGACCCACCTAGTCCATAATTATCACTATTTCTCAAAACTTTAACAGATATGTTAAAGTTATTTGATTTTAAATAATCTATTACTGCTTTTTCACCGTTATCTGTACTTCTATTATTTACGATAATAATAGAAGTAAAATATTTTTGTATGTTATCATCTATTTGTTTCAAAACTCTAATTATTTGCTTTTCACAATTATACATTGGGATAAATAATAATCTTTTTTCCATAATTTACACTCTTTCTATTAAAAATTTCATAAAAGCAAAATTTAAGAGCATCGTTATTGGCGTTACTAAAATTTTTGCAATTAATTGACTATATTTAAGTACTATTTCCATATCTATATTGTTATTAATATATTTTGTTATTAACCCTATAAATACTGAAAATACACTAACAACTATAATTTGATATAAAATATATAAGATAAATTTTTTCTTTAAATTTAAATTTTTATTAATATTTTTAAAGATTTTATTAGTTGATACTAAATAAACAAATGTTATTGCAAAAAAAGAACTAACAATATTTGCAATAACCTCGGATATACCAATATGTGTTAGTAAAATAAAAATTAAAAAATCTATTATCCATCCAACACCTGATACACAGAAAAAATTTATAGCTTGTTTTATTATTTTTTTCACATTATACTCCTATATTTTTTACTTTAAATATTAATTTAACAATCCAATATTGTTTTAATCTAATTATATTATAAATTATTTTTTTGTTTTTATCAAGAAATTTTATATATTTGTTTTTGTTATAATTAGGATAATTATTTTCAACAAAATCAATTAATTTTGTTATTACTTTCTTTTTTAAATTTCTATCTGCTTTTGTAGTTATTACCCTCACAACGGCACTTATATAAACATGATAAATTGTAATAAATTCCAATTCTTGATATTTTTTTTCATATAAATTATTTGATTTTAAATATTTTATTGCTTCATTAAATGAATCAATTATTTCTAAATTTTTACTTATATTTGAATTATTCATTGTTGATCCTGGTCTTAAGAGATAATTATATAACTCTTCATTTACAAATGATATTTGTAAATTATCAAATATTACTTTAACTGTAAAATCAACATCCTCATACCATACTTTACTTCTAAATAAAATATTATTTTTAATAATTAAATCTTTTCTATATATTTTATTCCAAACAGCAAGTTTTCCTAATAAAAGATCTAACGTTAAATTATTATAAACAACTGATGGTTCACGTTTTAATAGATTACCTTCAATAGAGACAACATTAGTTCCACAAATTACTACATCACTATTTTCTATTTTAGCTTTATTATACATTTTTTCAAACATGTCGAAATTTACATAATCGTCAGAATCGACATATCCTATATACTCTCCTGTTGCATATTTAAGTCCATAATTTCTTGCTGATCCTTGACCACCATTTTCTTTAATAAAAGATTTAATCTTATTTGGATATTTCTTTACATATTTATCTATTATATTTTGCGAATTATCAGTACTTCCGTCATTAATAACAATTATTTCAATATCTTCTAATGTTTGATTTACCAAACTATTTAAACATTTGTCAAGATACTTTTCAACATTATATACAGGTACTATTATACTAACTTTCATATTATCACCACTTATTTATTATAAAGAAAAAATGAAATACAGTTTAATTATTAACTTTTTTTATTTTTGATTTTATTTCTAGAATGAATTTTGATAAATTATACATTGAATTATAATTTAAATTTGCGATAATTCTTTTTTTTACTGAAATACTTGCATAAAAAGGCATTTTTTTATAATCACTAATATTATCATGACAATATTTTATATAATTTTTAATTATTTTTTTATTATCTTTACCATTAACTTTATTAACCCTATTTATTCCTGTCACCAATATATGATTAAATATTAGTGAAGATATAACATTTTTATCATATAAATTATTATTTTTTGCATACTTTATTAAATCATCTATAGAAATTATAATATCTAAATTTTTTATTGAATTACTATTATGCATAATAGAGTCATCTCTACAACTACAGTTGTAATAAGCATCTGATACCTCTGAAATTTTTAATTTATTTAGCAATATTTTTGTAGTAAAATTTAAATCTTCATACCAAATACCATTTAAAAACCTAATGTCACCTATAGCTTTTTTTTTAAATAATTTGTTACATGCAGAGGCAGTTACTTCAAATACATTGTTAAATTTTGTACAATTTAAATTTATAAAAGTTCCATCAGTATAATGGTCTTTCATATCACATATAACTATATCACTGTCATTTTTTATAGCACTATTATACATTTTCTCAAGTAAATCTAAATCTAACCAATCATCGCTATCGACAAAACTTATATACTCTCCAGTTGCATATTCAAGTCCATAATTTCTTGCTGAACTTAATCCACCATTTTGTTTTTTGAATGATTTTACTTTTTTAGGATATTTTCTAACATATTCATCAATTATATCTTGTGAATTATCAGGACTTCCATCATTTACAATTATTATTTCTATATTTTTTAATGTTTGATTTATTAAGCTATTTAAACATTTATCAAGATACCTTTCAACATTATATACAGGCACTATTATACTTATTAGTTTATTACTGTTATTTAAATTTTGTTGCCCCCCCCCCCTATCTATTTCATTTATAAGGTTTTCTAATCTATGAACTTGTTTTTCTATAGTAAATTTTTGAATATTCTTTTTTGCTGATATTGACATTTTATTATATAAATTTTTATTACAAATTAATTCTTTACAATATTTATAATATTCATCTAAATTATCAGCAACGAATCCACAAGTATTGTTATCAGAAAGTTCGATTACTCCACCTACGTTTGTTGAAACAAAAGGTTTTCCAAGAATTAAGCCTTCAGCTAAAACTGTAGGAAATCCCTCAGAATAAGAACACAACAAAATAGCATCTGCCTCTTTATAATACGTATATGGATTTTTCTTATAACCTAATAATTGAACATAATCATTCAAATCATATTCATTAATTTTCTTTATTACCTTTTCTTGTAATTCTCCTTTACCTAACATTAATAATTGAAAATCAATATTATCTTGTTTTAATTTTTTTGCAATCTCAATTAAAAATAAAGGATTTTTATTTTTATCAAATCTACCAGCAAAAACAAATTTAAATTTGTTACTATTTTTATGTTCACCACTTTTGCTTTTTGATTTATTAAGTACATCAGAAAAATCAAAACCGTTATTTATTATTACAGTTTTATCAGCATATTCAGGGAAAATATCAATTATTGAATTATATGTTTTTTCTGAAATTGCCACTATTTTATTGACATTTTCAAAAACATTTTTTTGCAAGCGAAGATCTTTTTTTCGATTTTTTAAATCCTCTATACTTCCATGATTCCATGAAATCGTTTTAGCACTTTTACTTAATAAAAAAGATGGAATTAAAATATTAAACGATATTTCGTAATCATATTCTTTCTTTATATATTTTTTTCTTAATTTTTCTGGATTGTGTTCTAATAAATATTTATAGTAATGCATTTTGATATGCGAATCTCTTGTTGAATCAATAACTGGAGGTAAAATATTAATTTCTTTTTTAACCTTTTCTTCATTAATATCTGCATGCCAATATTCTAAAATATCTATATCATATTTTTCCAAATCCATATTATTGACAATATTTGCAAGTATTTTTTCAGCACCGCCACCATAAGTAAATGACCAAATAATAAATAAAATTTTTTTCTTCATAAAAGCCATACATTCCTTTCACTTTATCAACACATACATAGTTAATGAAAATCCTTTAAGATATCTCCTAATTAAAATATTTTGTCTTCATCACTTTTTTCATATTTATATGGAAAATTATATAAATATTCTTTCAATTCTTTAGCAATATATTTTGACTCTTCCAAATATTTTTCATTATTAAATAATTGAGTATTTACTATAGATTTATCAGGGTTAAACCTTTGTTTTTTCAAAATATGTTTCTTATTTTCATAACCCAAAAATTCTATAATTTTTTTTAATGTTTTCTCATAATTATAAATTAAATCTTCAAAATGAATTTTCAAAACATTTTTATTATTATATTTTTTCTCCGTTAAGCGAATTTTTTTATATTGTTCGCAAAATGTTTTTACATCATAGGAATATGGAACTCCGCAATTTTCAAGTCCCCAATTGTATTTATTGGAAATAAATACATCCCTAGGATCTCTATCTACAACAATCATTTTTACATTATCATCAAAATAATTTTCAGCCCTAAATAAATTATGAGGTAACAAGAGTTGATCCAAAAGCAAATCATCATCGCCATTGTCTATCATAGCAAATACATCATTAATAAATTTTTTAGATATTTGATAGAATTTAATTTCATTTGGATAACTCAAATACATTGTTTTATATAATAAAGGTTTTTTTAAATTAATTTTTTTAAAAGAAATATAATATAAAACTTTCCTAATAGCAAGTTTAAATCCCATTATTAAATTTGTATTTTCTTGAATATACCAATAATTATCTAATTTAAAATCAGTTAATTCATCTACATATTGAATACATCTTTGATAAAAATTTGGACTTATTATTTTATTATAATTTCCTACCCAATAATATTTTTTATCAAATAAGTTCTTCATAGTTTTTAAAAACTGATGAAGTGCTTCATCACTTCTTAAAGCATTGTTTCCAGTTAATAACTTATCTTCCAAATCAAATACTCCATTAGGGCAATGTAGAAACACATACTCAAAACTTCCAAATTTATTATTAACATTTTCAAATTCACTTACTAAATCGGTTACGGCTGATGAACCAGATCCCATGTAACTTAAAGGAATTATTATTTTTTTCATAACTTATTTTCACTACTTTCTTTTAATACATTTTTTTCTAAATTTAATTCAATTATGCAATGACCTTTAGATCTTAATTCAATCGGCGGAAGTTTCATATAATCATTATATGTTTTCTTTAAAACTTCATCATAATTATAAGGAACTGGGGCTTTAATATCTTCGAATTTAACATATTTTATTTTTGAATACCATTCTGATTTATATAAATTACTTTCTATACCATCACCATCACATACACTACAAAGATAATCGCATTTGTTTGGATGAAATTTAGT
Organism: uncultured Bacilli bacterium; assembly: GCA_947628685.1. Taxonomy (GTDB): domain Bacteria; phylum Bacillota_I; class Bacilli_A; order RF39; family UBA660; genus UMGS1613. Next base: position 2,337 of record CANRAT010000031.1, on the reverse strand, counting down.
ACAATATCTTGTTGACATTTTTAAAATTCTTTTCTTGCCAAAAATTTTTACAACAATTCTAAAAATAAAATATAAAAATTTACTATTAATTATGTTAATGTTTACTGAATGCATGAATGCTCGTGATATTTTGAATAATACTCTTTGATATTTTTTGTTTGGATAACCTACTAAAGGGAAAATATCAATATAAACATTTTTATTGATATCAAGTGTCTCATTAAATGTCTCAACTAATGTAGTATTTAAATCTCTAACTTTTGAAAAAGATAAATAATAATTTTTTTCAGTTTCTAAATTCTGTAGAAAATACCTTTCCTTATTTAAATCATTTTCACATACTTTTACAAATTTATTATAGTTATCAAAAGTCATAAAAATATCTAAATCATCATCCCACGGTATAAATCCCTGATGTCTAATTGCACCTAATAAAGTTCCATAAGCCAAAAAATATTCAATATTATTTTTTTTACATATTTTATCAACAACTTTTAATATTTCCAATTGCTTTAACTGTAAATCTCTTCTCGTTTTAGTATCCAATTCTATTAAATTACTCATTTTTTATCCTTCTTTTACAAATTTTAATTTTAGTGTAGACAATATTTTGTTTTTTATCAAAATAATATTTTCATCTTTTTTTATTAATAATATAGTTCCATATAAAGCAACACAAAGTATAATTATTATTGCAATATTAAAATAAAAATTCAAGTTTAATAATCTCACTATTAGTGAAATTGGAATAAATAAAATTCCTAATAATAAATAAGTTAAATTTTGCTTAGAAAAAATATCAGGTTTAAATTTTAATTTTTTTGTAACGTAAACACTATAAACAAATATAAGTATTACTTCAGCTATAAGTGTTGTTACCATGGCCGTCATAGGTGTAAATACTTTTAGGTAAACAAGGATTGCATTCAAAATTAGATTTAAAATCCCGCAACTAAGTGAATATGTCAATATTTTTTTCTCCTGATTATTTGGATACATTATCAAATTAGTGAATACTGATTCTACGCTAATTATTATTCTAGTGATACAAGCAACAATAAGCGGTATTACACATCCAATGTATTTATCACCAGCATATAAATATATTACTTCATACGACAAAACAAGGACTCCAAAACACATCGGAATTATAACAAATAGCAAAGAAGATATTATTTTATTTAATGAATTTTTATAAACTTCTTTAGACTCATTTGCAACCAAATATGATAGTCTAGGAATAGAAACATTTATTATGGAATATGGCACAGCAGCTAAAGTTGAAACAATATAATATGGAATATAATACATACTAACTGCTACTCCATTTACAAATTTTCCTAACATTACTCTATCCAATTGACTATATAATAAATCTATATTAGTGATTATTAAAATCATAGTTAATGGTTTTATATATTTTTTAAATTTTATATGTTTAAAATTAAACTTTATATGTTTTTTTGCATATATAAAACTAATAATATTGTTTGTAAAATTTACAAGCGATATTATAAGAGCATATATTGCAATATCATTTGGATGTTTTAAAAACATAAATATGGATATTAAATATAAAATTTTAACAATAACAGTTTTTACTGTGATAAACTTGTAATTCTCAAGAGCTTCATTTACAAATTCAATATAAAAAATATTACCTAAAAATTGAATAGACAAAATTGAATACAATAAAAATGCAACTCCTGATGAAATGAAATATGAATAAATAAAATATACTATACAAACCAGTAAATTTGATAATATAGATATTAAAAATAAATTAGTAAATAAATGTGACACTTTTTCTTTATCATTACGTATTTTACTTATTTCTCTAATTCCATAAGTATATAATCCAAAAGATGCAAATATTAAAAATATTTGAAAATCAGCATAAACTGTGTTATAAATTCCATATAATTTAACATCTAATAATCTAACAACATAAGGTCCAACAAAAAGTGGAACCACGATATTGACAAAACTTAATATAGACTTATATATTGTATTTTTGAATAAAGATTTTTTCATAAACGCCTCTCTTTGCACTTTAATAATTATATCATAAAAGCGATATAAAAACTACCGCTAAAATCTTTTTTAATCAATAATGTTAATCAATAATATGTATATAATTTTTTATAACAACATATTTCTATAACATTTTTTTGTTTTTTACTTATAAAGTTATTTTATTGTATGTAATAAATCATAATCAAAATAATATTCAATTTTCTTATTTTACATCATATATTTTATCCCGAGTTTGACAGTTAATAAAGCAAAAAATCACCGTTTAGCCTAGTGTTTATAAGGCTTTATGATGATTTTTAT
>CANRAT010000030.1 GCA_947628685.1 uncultured Bacilli bacterium | reverse complement strand
GATGATGTAATGGGAGCATACAATTATAGATTATTTGAAAAAGAGATACTAGAAGAGAAAATAGATAATGCAAAAGAGCAAGCAACTAAAAATAACACTATAGAAATAGCAAAAAATATGCTTAAAGAAAATGCAGATATTAAATTTATATCGGAAGTAACAAATTTATCTATAGAAGAAATTAATAAATTAGCAAATTAAGTGGTATATGGATTTAGGAGACTAAATCCTTTATATTTGATGAATAAGTTTGTTTACTAGCATCTTTGAAAAATGATTTAGTATGGAATTTTATTTAGCCAAAATTATATAATCTTTACTTTTTCATTAATATTATAGTTAAATTTATTTGTTGGCAATTCAAATGTATAATATACTTCTTTTTTTGGTAAAATAATTCTAAATGGTTTAACATTTTTATAAATATATAGAATATTATAGTTTTTATCAGTCATAATAACATCTATATTTCTAAACATAAAAAATGTATGAATTGATGAGCACTTTGGAAAGCATAAACACTTATCTATTTTCTTTTTAAACATGAATCCTTTAAGTCTTTTAAAAAAACTATTACAATATATTAATTCTATTTTTAAATCATTTTTTATAATATACATACAAACACCCTTAAAATTATAACATGTTATTGACAAAAAAACAAAAAAGTTATAAAATTAATATAGTAATGGAGGCGCTTATGGATAGATTGAATAACAAAGGACAGGCTTTAGTAGAATATTTACTTATAATAGCAGTTGTAAGTGTTATTGTTGTTAGCCTAGTAAAACTACTTGGAGGATATTTACAAGATTCTATTACAAAGTCTTCATGTGAACTTATGAATAAGACATATGTTGAGGGCGCTAAACCTGGAGAAGGAATTTGTGAATAAGTTATTGACAAGTTATTATAATTAATATATAATAGGCATAATTATTAAATGTGATGACTGGATTGGAAACCCAAGAGCAATATAAAAATGAGATTCTTCTAGAATAAGTAAGGTGGAACCGCGATTAATTCGCCCTTATATATCTAGAAGTTTTTTTATTAAGGAGGATATATGGAAAATATTACAATGGATAAGATGGTTAATTTGTGTAAACAATACGGATTTATATTTCAAGGAAGTGAAATCTATGATGGACTTGCTAATACATGGGATTATGGTCCACTTGGAAGTAGACTTAAAAACAATGTAAAAGATGCATGGAGAAAAAGATTTATACAAGAAAGAGCAAATGCATATGAACTTGATGCAGATATTTTAATGCACCCACGTGTTTGGGAAGCATCAGGACATGTCGATTCATTTGCCGATCCTTTAATTGACTGCAGGGAGTGTAAAACTCGTCATAGAGCAGATAATTTAATAAATGATTATTCAAATAGTTCTATTGGGGATGCTATGAGTAATGATGAGATGATTAAATATATATATGAGCACCAAATTCCATGTCCTAAATGTGGAAAAACAAACTTTACTGATATAAGACAATTTAAATTAATGTTTGAAACACATAGAGGAGTTGTTGCTGATAGCAAAAGTATAGTATATTTAAGACCTGAAAACGCTCAAGGAGAATATGTTAATTTTTTAAATGTACAAAGAAGTATGAGAGCAAAACTTCCATTTTCAATAGGACAAATAGGTAAAGCATTTAGAAACGAAATCACACCTGGTAACTTTACATTTAGAACAATAGAATTTGAACAAATGGAATATCAAACTTTTTGTAAAGAGGGTAGTGATAATGAACTTTATGAATATTTTAAAGAATATGGTAAAAAATTTTATATGGATTTAGGTATACCAGAAGAAAAACTTAGATTTAAAGATCATGAAAAACTTGTTTTCTATGCAAAAGCAGCATGTGATATAGAATATCTATTCCCATTTGGATGGGGTGAGATCAATGGTACTCATAATCGTACTAATTATGATTTGACACGTCATCAAGAATATAGTGGAAAAAGTATGGAATATTTAGATCCTGACACTAATGAAAAATATATACCATATATTATAGAATCAACATATGGACTAGATAGAACAGTACTCGCACTATTATTTAATGCATATAAAGTTGATACACTTGAAGATGGTACAACTCGTGAGGTTTTATCACTTCACCCATATCTTGCTCCAATAAAAGCAGCAGTACTTCCTTTAGTTAAAAAAATTCACTCAGAAAAGGCTAAAGAAGTATATGAAAAACTATCAAAAAAGTTTATGACTACATATGATGATTCAGGTAATATAGGTAAACGCTATAGAAGAGAAGATATAATAGGAACACCATTTTGTATAACAATAGATGATGATACGCTAAATAATAATACAGTTACCATAAGATCTAGAGACACTATGGAGCAGATTACAATTAACCTTGATGATGTTATAGATTATATAAGTAAGAAAATAGAGTTTGAGTGATAAAAAATAAGGACTAAAGTCCTTTTTTGATTGTATTAAGTATATAATCTTTTTTTGTGTCATCTGAATTTTTCCAAAGTATTTCAAAAAATACACCAAGTCCAGGTAAAGTAATCTCTTCACTATCGCTTATAGAACTTTCAATAGACTCTTTTATATCTGCCACACTACTTTCTTTAAAATTATTTATAATACTTTTTCTAATATCTATATCCATAACATCTCCTCCAATATTATAATGTATAAAATGTAATTTAATATACGAAAAAAGAAACAAAGTTTCTTTATACCATGTAATAATTTGAGTCACTATAATTATTAGTTGTGTTATTGACACCCAATTTTTCTAATCTAGTAACTCTTTGATCTAATAGATTTATTTGTTGTTCAATATTATTTAACTGCTCATAAGTATTATTAGTAGTCCCATTATTCATTTGATATGGTAGATAGTTCATAGGATATCCCATAGGTGGAACCATCATAGGTTGTTGATAAACAGGATAACTCATATTATTTGAACAATTTCTTTTATCTTTCATTCTAACCTCCCATAAAATTATATGCCTGTTATTTATTATATTACCAAAATGTGCTATAATTGTTGTGGAGGAATTATGAGACTTAGAAATGTAAAAGGCGCAAGCGATATAATAGAAAACAGTGATATAGTAATAAAAAATTATAAGGACTATAAAGGAAATTATAAATCAATTTTTAATAATTCAAATCCTATACATATAGAAATAGGAATGGGTAAGGGAGATTTTATAATTGGAATGTCTTTAAAATATCCCAATATAAATTTTATAGGAATAGAAAAATATGATAGCGTAATAGTAAGAGCAATAGAAAAAATAAATACAAATATTCCTAATTTAAGATTAATTAGGATGGATGCAACTTCAATAGATGAGGTCTTTGATAGTGAAATAGATACAATATATTTAAATTTTTCAGATCCATGGCCAAAGAAAAGGCATAAAGATAGAAGACTTTCAAGTACAAAATTTTTAGAAAAATATGATAAAATATTTAAAGGAAACAAAACTATAATTATGAAAACAGATAATAGAAAACTATTTGAATTTTCCTTAATAGAGTTTTCAAATTATGGATATAAGATTCAAGATATCAGTTTAGACTTAGATTTAGATATTGAAGATAATGTAGAAACGGAATATGAAAAAAGATTTAAAAAACTAGGATATAAGATATATAAAGTAGTCGTTAAAAAGTAGTATACACTTCTTTTACACATTCTTATAATATTAATAATAAATAGTAGAAAAAAATATAAATGTTTGATATAATAGACTCGGAAGGTGTTTATGAAAAAAATATTATTGATTTTATTAGTAATAATATTAAGCGGTTGTTCTTTGGTTAGAATAGATACAAGTGACATAGATACTATAATAAATGTAGTTTTAACTAAAGATAATAAACTTTATAATCAAGTAGGACAAGGCTATAAATATTATGTACCTAGCGGGGTTACATATATAGATAGCGATGATTTGAATGATATACTTTACTCTAATGGAACATATTACTACTTATATATAGACGCTATTAGTTATTATTATGGAACAAATAGAGAATATAAAGTAAACACTGATGCCTATTATTCAAGGGTAATTAAAGCAGATGATGGATTTAAATATTCTGGATATATTGAGGTACAAAAAAAAGATGATTTGTATTATTTAGAATTTGTATATAACTTTGCTAAAATAGAAGCAATAGTAGATAAGGAAAATCTAAATGATACAATACTTAATTGTTCATATATTTTATCCACAATAAAGTATAATCGTGATATAGTTGAACTTTTACTTGAAGATGATTATTTTACAAACAAAACAGGAAAATATAATAATTATAATTCTAAAGATAGTAGTGAAAAGTTTGTACTTGAAAAAGAAAATGTAAATGTTATGGAAGAAAGATAAGGTGAAAATATGGGATTATTTGAAAAAGTAAAAAATATGTTTACTGAAGAAGTAGAAGACGATGATGATGTAAAAGTAGAACAAATAAAAAAAGAGGTTACTCACGTAGCAATTGAATCTCCAAATGCTTTAGATGATTCTAAAGTAGATATAGAGTATGAATCAGAGGAAAAAACTAGCAAGCCTATTTTCTTCGATGATAATGATTTCAAAGATTTAAATTTAGTTGAGGAAGAACCTAGATTACCTAAATTTGAAGAAAGAGAAAAAGAAGAAGAAAAAGAAATTTATGGAAGTAGAATTCAATTAGAAAAGAAAGAAGAACCTAAAAAAATATTTAAACCAACTCCAATTATTTCTCCTGTATATGGAGTTCTTGATAAGAATTATCACAAAGAAGATATAGTATCTAGAAGTGAAGTTACACCAAAAGAGGTTAAACCATCTCCAATTGATGAGGTAAGAAACAAGGCATATGGAACACTAGAAGACGAACTTGAAGATACATTATTTGGTTCTAATTCAATTCTATTTAAAAAAGAAGATAAGAAAGAAAAAGAAGAAGTTAAAGAAGTAGAAGAAGATGTACTTACAAATTTAACTGATGATATAAGTAAGAAGTTAGATGAAATATTAGTAAAAAAAGAAAAATATGATGATGAAGATGTAAAAGATAATCTAAATGAAGAAGATTTATTAGGATTTATAGATTCTACATTATATAAAGATGGAGATGAATAATATGATGATAAGTATAAATGACCTTTTATTGCTTCTATTATATGTTGCTTTATTAATTTTAGTTATAATTTTTATAATATTAGGAATAAAATTAATAAAGACATTAAAAAAAGTAAATATTGTTATAGATGATGTAACAGATAAAATGAATAGAGTAGACGGGGTATTTGACATAATAGATAAAACAACTAGTTATGCAACTACAATAAGTGATAAAATTATCTCTTCTATAACACACTTCATTAATGTTTTATTTAAGAAAAAGAAAGGTACTGATGAAAATGAGTAAGAAAAAAAAGAGCGGTTTTGGTAAATTCCTTCTTGGAGCAGGTGTAGGCGCTACACTTGGAATGCTATTTACAAAAAAAACAGGTAAAGAAAATAGAGAAGCCTTAAAAAGAAAAGTAGATGAATTAATTTTAAAACTTAAATCTGTAGATTCAGAAGAATTAAAAAACAATGTTCAAGCAAAAGTAGACGAAATAATGGTTGAAATATCTGAATTAGATAAGGAAAAAGTATTAAAAATTGCTAAAAAGAAAGCTGAAAGTGTTAAAGAAAAATCAGAAGAATTAGTTAGTTATGTAATTGAAAAAGGCACACCTGTCTTAGAAAAATCTGCTTGTTTAGTAAGAGAAAAGGCAATTGCAGTAACTAAAGAGGTATTAAAAAGATTAGAGCAAGAAGAAAAATAATTCTTCTTGTTTGCTATGAGGTGAAATATGAAAAAAAAGTATATTAAATATATAATATCTGCTGTAGTAGTAATACTAATCGGTTTATTTTCTATATTAATATATATAAATTTATTTGCTGGAAAAAATGATACAAGATTTAAAGATAAATATAAATATACATTATCAGATGAAGAAATTAATTCAATTAAAGAAAAAGTAAATGAACTTGGCAGTGTCGATAGTGTAGATGTATATATTAATTCAAAAATAATTAAAATATTAGTTAAACTTAACGAAGATGTTAAATTTGATACTGTAAAAGCAAAAGCTAATGAAGTAATACCAAGTATTAGTGAAGAAAATTTAAGTTATTATGATGTAGAGTTTTTAGTAGATAAACAAGACAGTGAAATTTATCCTCAAATAGGATATAAGTTTAAGGCTAATCAAGAATTTTCGTGGTAGGTGTATTTGAATGAATAAAAATAAAAAAAAGGTAATTATTGTAACAATATTTTTAGTTATATTGCTTACTTGTTTTGCTTTTTCTTACTATTTATTAAAACAAAATAATAAAAATTCTTTAACATTTAATGAAAATAAATGGATTGAATCGAATAAGCAAAATGTAATAGATATAGCAGTTTTAAATAATATCCCTATATTAAGTTATGATGGTGAGGGTATTATTTATGATTTCTTAGATTACGTAACAGAAAAACAATCATTAAAATTTAATATAATACCTTATAGACTTGATAGTGATTTAACTTATGATTATAAAGTTAATATGGTAACTAATCCAGAAGAAAATGATATTGTGTTACTTGAAGATAATTTAGTTTTGATAACTAAAAATAATAAAGAATATATAGATAGAAAATCTGTATCAGGATTAAATATAGGTATTATCTCTAACGATAAAGAATTGCTAGATGAATATTTTGATAATCTTAATTTTGTAGAATATAATACATATGAAGAGTTAAAACAATCTATTTTGAATGAAGAAGAATTAAGCGTAGATGGTATAATTATACCTAAAATGATTTATACAAAAGAATTAATAGAAAATAATTATAAAGTCTCATTATACATGAATGATTTAAAAAAATATTTTGTACTTAGCGCAAATGGTGATGAAAATTTAAATAGTATTATTAGAAAATATTTTAATACTTGGAAAGAATCTAATTTAAAAGAAAGTTATAATTCTAATCTTTTATCTAACTATTATAAATTTGCAAATATTACAGATATGGATCAAAAAAAATTACAAAGCAAAAGTTATGTATATGGTTTTATAGATTATGGTATATATAATAAATTAAATAATGGAAAGATATCTGGATTTAATGAATTAATTCTAAAAGATTTTAATGATTTTTCAGGTTTGTCAATAACATATACAAAATATAATAGTATTAGTAAATTACTTAAATCTTTTAATTCATTAGATGTGGATTTTATACTTAATATTACTGATAATGAAGATTATGAGCAAGAAACTTATTCTACAGTAGGTGTATTTAATAAGCAATTTGCAATCGTTTCTGGAAAAGATAATAAAGATATAATAGAAGATTTATATTCACTAAAAGATAAAGAGGTTTTAACTATAAAAGGTTCTTATATAGAAGAGTATTTATCTTCAAATGGAATAAAAGTTATTTCATATAATAATTTAAAAGATTTAACCACTGATTTTTCTAATGATGATATATTAGTTATCGATTTAGAAAATTATAATTTCTATAAATCATCATCATTTAGTGATACAAAAATAAATTATATTGTAAAATTAGATGATAAATATAATTATATTATAAATGCTACAGATGAAAATGATAATTTCATTAAATTGTTTAATTTTTATCTAAATTATAATTCGTCTAACAAATTAATTTCAACTAACTATGATAAAATTGCTTATGAAAATATAAATATAATATATTTATTGGTATTAATTATAGTGGTTTTATGCATATATGTAGTATTAGATTTCTCAAATCATGTCAAGTATATGGTAAAATCTATAAATAAAAATAAAAAGAATCATTTAACAAAAGAAGAAAAAATAAAATATATAGATCAATTGACTTCACTTAAAAATAGAGCTTATTTAAATAGTAAAATAGAAGCATGGGATGATTCAGAAGTGTATCCACAATCTATTATAATTATCGACTTAAATAATATTTCATATATAAATGATAATTACGGTAGAGAAGAGGGGGATAAAGTAATAACTGAAGCAGCAAATATACTTATTCAGCACCAACTTCATAATTCAGAAATAATTCGTACTGATGGAAATGAATTCTTAATATATTTAGTTGGATATAATGAAAAACAAATAGTTTCATATTTAAGAAGACTTAATAAAGAATTAAAATCATTATCACACGGTTTTGGCGCTGCTAGTGGTTATAGTATAATAAATGATGCTATAAAAACAGTAGATGATGCAGTTAACGAAGCGACACTAGATATGAAAAATAATAAAGAGGATTATAATCATTAATCCTTTTTTAGTATTTAATAAAAAAATATTTACAAACATTTGTATCGGTAGTATAATATATTACGTAAGGTGGTAAAAATGAAAATAAATAAAATAAAAAAAATGAAAGATAATAAATATAAGATAATGTTAGATGATTTTGAAATAATTACATATGATAATGTAATACTTGAAAATGATTTATTATATAAAAAAAATATAGATAGTTCTATATATAATAAAATAGTGGATGATACAAAATATTATGATTCATATAATAAAGTTTTAAAATATATATCAAAAAAAAGAAGAAGTTCCTACGATATTTATAACTATTTAAAAAAATTAAATTTAAAAGATAAAGATGTTGAAAGTATAATATCTAAATTAAAAAGTATAAATTTAATAAATGATGTTGAGTATGTTAGAGCCTATATAAATGATAAAGTACGTCTAAGTAAGAATGGTATAAATAAAATTAAATCTGATTTAATAGGGGAACATATCGATATAGATATTATAAATAAAGAATTATTAAATATAGATAATGAATTGTTAACTAGTAAATTAGAAAAAATAGTATTAAAGAAAATTAAATCTAATACTAAATATTCTAATAATTATATAAAAAATAAAATTCTTAATGAAATGATTAATTTAGGATACAACAAGTCTGATATTATAAATATTTTAGAAAAAAATATTAATGATGATAGCGATATCTTAAAAACAGAATTAGATAAACTTTATGATAAATTGAGTAAAAAATATAATGGAGTAGAATTAGAAAATAAAGTAAGACAAAAGTTAATGATTAAAGGATTTTCTATAGGCGATATAAATACATTATTGTATGAAAAAAAGAAGTTCTAAAACTTCTTTTTATTCTTCTTTTGTTGCTTCAGATATTGTATTTTCGTATGCTTTCTTTATAAAGTCATCTTCAATAGAGATTTTATATTTTTTTCTTAATTCGTCCCATTTTCTAATAAATAATGTATCATCACTAGATAATAAGTTTTCTGCATAACCAGTTTTAACACTTTCTTTTACAGATTCATATTCTTCAACAGGAGTAGAACTAACTTTTAAAATAATGTGATATCCATATTCAGTTTTTACAGGTTCTTTAGTATATTCTCCATCTTTTAATTCATAAGAAGCATTATAGAATTCTTCATATACATCTTTCTTTGAGAAATTCTCAAATAATCCTCCGTTGGCATATGTTCCTGTATCATCTGAATTATCTTTTGCTAATTGTTCAAATTTAGAACTTAAATTACTAGAATCAGTATTATTTAATTCCTTAATTAACTTAACTGCTTTATCATAGGCATCTTTATCTGCTTTATCTTTATCTTCAGCCTCACTATCAACCTCTATTAGTATATGTCTAACAGTTAATTTATCTGAATAATTTTCTTCATAATATTTTTTTAAATCATCTTCAGATGCTTCTTCACTAATATACTTTGTAATTGCTAAAGTTTTTTTGTAATCTTCAAGTACATAATCGTAAAATTCATCTTCGTTTTTTATTCCTGATAGACCAACATAATTTGTAAGGAATGTTTCAAGATCTACACTATAATAATCAGCATAATCTTTATAATAGTCAACAACACTCTGTACATAATCTTCATTTTCTTTAGTTATTGTTACTTCTTTATTTGCAATATATGTATCAATTAAATTCATCAAAGTATCAGTACCTGCTTTTTCTTTTAATGAACTATATAAATCATTAGCAGTTACAGTTTTACCTTTAACAGTTGCAACTATCTCATCACCATTAGAAGTTTTTGGAACTTTCTTTGAAGAAATTGTATATATTAAAGCTGCTAATAATACAATAATCACACAAAGAGAAGCCACAAATGGGACATTACTAGATAATCTATCTAGTAAACTTGTATCATTATCTTTTCCTTTCTTAATCATTTCTTTTTCTCTTACAACTTTAGTTTCTACTTTTTGAACAGGAACTTCTTTAGTCTCAACTTTTTTTGTTTCTGTCTTCTTAGTTTCAACTTTCTTTGTTTGAGATTTCTTTGAACTTGAATTCTTTACTGTATTTTTAGTATTTGAATTCTTTGTAGTTTTAGAACCCTTGTTATTCTTTTGACTTGTATTCTTTGGCATAAGCCTCTCCTTTCTTGTAAATACGATGTAATCATCATACATATATATTTTAGCAAATTAAACATTAAATTTCAACACAATTATTCACATATTTACAATTTTTTCATAAAATACTGTGAAATGATAAAAAAGGAGGAAAGATTATATGTGTTGTAATTCTGGTGTATCTGGAGCAGCTATCGTTTTAGTATTATTTATTCTTTTAATAATCATACTTGGAGCATATATTTAGGAGGTGAGTTATGAGTTCAAATAATTCATGTTGCGAAACTAATACACAAGTAACAGGATGCAGAAATAATAGCGGATTTGTAATAATAATAGTGTTATACATTTTACTTGCTATTATAATAGGATCTTGCTTATATTAAAAAGAGGCTACCTCTTTTTATTTTACATTTTTAAAAAAATATATATTTTTTCTTTAAAACCTATTTACAAATGGAATAAAATTGGGTATAATGGTGGTACAAAGTGACATAAAGTGGTAAAAGGTGGTTGATAACTATGTTTATGGGGGAGTATCATCATAGTATAGATTCTAAAGGAAGAATCATTGTTCCATCAAAGGTACGTGATGATTTAGGAGAAAACTTTATAGTTACTCGTGGACTCGATGGTTGCTTATTTTTATATCCTAAATTAGAGTGGGATAAAATAATCAATAAGTATAAAGAATTACCTGATACAAAAGAAAAAAGACAGTTTATGAGGATATTTTTATCGGGTGCAACTATATGTGAATACGATAAACAAGGAAGAATCAACATACCAAACCCTTTAGTAGAATTTGCCAAATTAGAAAAAGATTGCATCATTATTGGAGTAGATGAAAAACTTGAAATATGGAGTAAGGAACGCTGGGAAGAATTTATTGCAACTAATGAAGAAAATTTATCAGATATAGCAGATAGTCTTTTCTCAAGCAATTATTATCATGAAACATAAATCAGTATTATTAAACGAATGCATAGAAAACCTTAATTTAAAAGATGATAGTGTAATTGTAGACTGCACTTTAGGCTATGCAGGTCATAGCAGTGAAATATTAAAAAGAATAAATAAAGGTTTTTTATATGCGTTTGATCAAGATAGCGATGCAATTAACTCAAGTATAAAACGACTAAATGAAATTGGAAAAAACTATGAGGTAATAAAAGAAAACTTTGTCAATATAAAAAAAGAATTAGATAAAAGAAATGTTAAAAGAGTAGATGGAATACTTTATGATCTTGGAGTATCTAGTCCACAATTAGATGAAAAAGAAAGAGGATTTAGTTTTCATCAAGATTCAAGACTTGATATGAGAATGGATAAAGAAAATACTAAAGATGCCTATGAAGTTGTAAATACTTATTCCTATGAAAAATTGGTAGATATATTTTATAGATATGGAGAAGAAAAATATGCATCTAGTATAGCAAAAGGAATAATAAATTCAAGACCAATAGAGTCAACTTTAGAACTTGTTGAAGTAATAAAAAATAATGTTCCTGAAAAATACAAAAGAGAAAAACATCCTGCTCGTAAGGTATTTCAAGCAATAAGAATAGAAGTTAATGATGAATTAAACGTATTTGAAAAAAGTTTAAAAGATTCGCTTGAACTACTTAACGTAGGTGGTAGAATTTGTGTTATAACATTCCATTCATTAGAAGACAAAATATGTAAAGATATATTTAACAGTGTAAGTAAAATAGATGATAATCTAAAAAAATTACCTGTAATACCAGATGAATATTTACCAAAATATAGAGTTATAAAAACAATAACTCCATCAAATCAAGAATTAATAGAAAATAATAGAGCTAGAAGTGCAAAACTAAGAATAATAGAAAGAATCGGTTGATAATATGAAAAAGAGTACTAGAATTTGGAGAACTTTAACACGTGGTGAAAAAGCACTTTATACATTGGGATTTTTATGCCTTATACTTACAATTGTGTTAAAGGTATTCTCAAGTGCTAGTGCTAGTAATATTAAAATGGACATAGAAAAAATTTCTTATAAAATAGAAGCACAAGAAAAGAAAAATCAAAGTTTAATGATGCAGGTTAATGAGTTAATATCATATGAAAATTTAAGTCCAGTATTAAATGATAAAGGTCTTGCATATAATAATGAGAATATAATAGTAGTAAAGTAGTATTTACTACTTTTTCTTTTGAAAAAGTATTTACAAAAGTCTTTATAAATAGTATAATTAATTCACATTGTTATGGAGGAAAAAAATGAAAACAGAATATAAGAAAAGTAAAAATAAAGTAATTGTATCAGATGATAAACTAGGAAAAATTAACTATGATTATCAAGATAATCTTGATGATATATTAATAGAGGAAAATTTAATAGAGGAAATAAGTAAAGAAATAAAAATTTCAAATGAAAAATTAATAAGTGCCCAAACAACACTCTTAACAAAATTTAAAAAGGGTAAATTTTTACCACTCTATGTTATAGAGTTTATTATTCCTTTGATAATTTCAGGTGCTTTATTATTTAATAATTCGATTTTAATAGCTATGTTTATTATGGCATCTTCACTATCTTTAATGTGTATTACAAAAGTGATGGAGTTATTTGATAGACTTCATTTAAAAAATGAAATAAATTCACTTACTTTAACCATAGAAGAATTAAATAAAAATTTAACTTTTGAAAAATCAAAATTAAAAAAATTAAAAAGAAATAAGAAAAATATTAATAATATAGAGGATGTTAAAGTATTTGAATTAAAAAATAACCATAAATTGAAAAAAATAAGAGAACGAATAAATTTATATAAAATGTGTGGTTATTGTATGGAAGATTTGATGAAGTATCAACAAAGTGGAACTTTAAGAAAAAGATTTGAAGAAGATTATACTGAAGAACAATTAAGTGAAATTGAAAAAATAATAAATGAACATGGAAAAAAATTAGTTAAGAAAATTTAAAAGCTATTATACTAAAAATATAATAGTTTTTCTTTTTAAAAACTTAAAAATATTGTATAATGAATATAGGTGGTAGTATGGTAGATGTTTTAACTCAAAACTCTATAGTAATATGTAATGAAGATGAAAAAATAGAAATACTAAAAAATATAAAAAGGTTAATTAATATAAAATTTTTTAGTATGAATGAGTTTATAAAAAATTATTATTTTGATTATGATGAAAAGTCTATACTTTACCTTATGAATAAATATAACATTAAGTATGAAATAGCAAAAGAATATTTAGATAATTTAATATATGTAGAAAATAAAACTTATAATATAGAAAAATTAGACTTTTTAGTAAATATAAAGCGTGAATTAATAAGCAATAATTTACTTATATTTAATAATAGATTTAAAAAATTAATTAAAGACAAAAAAATTATAATTTATAATTATTCATTATCAAAATTTGAAAAATATTTATTAAGAGATTTAAATATAAAAGAAATAAAAAAAGAAGTAAATAACTATATACCTAAAGTATATGAATTTGATAATATTAATGATGAAGTAGAATTTATAGCTAGAAGCATATCATCTCTTATAAATAAAGGAGTTAGTATAGATGATATTAAATTAACTAATGTTGGTACTGACTACATAAATATAATAACTAAAATATTTAACTTTTATAATTTAAAGATAAATAAGACTAATAATACACCTATAATATCTACTTTAATAGGTAATAAGTTTTTTAAATTTTTAGATAGTGGGATAGAAAATGCGATAAAAGAAATATCCGCTTATGAAAATAAAGATACATATAATAAAATTATTTCAATTTGTAATAAATATATATGGTGTGAAGATAAAAAGGATTTAAAAAGATTAATAGAGTATGATCTTAATCATACATATATAAAACAAGATAAGTATACTAATCAAATAGAAATAGTAGATTATAAGACTTATAATTTTAAAGATGAATATGTATTTATGTTAGGATTCAATCAAGGAATAATACCGAAACTTTATAAAGATGAAGATTATATAAGTAATAAAATTAAACCATCTTATATGGATAATACTAATCAAAAAAATAAAAAAGAAAAAATAGACACTATAAATGCTATTAAAAACATTAAAAATTTAACTATTACATATAAGTTAAAAACTCCATTTAGTGTATTTTATCCATCTAGTATAATAGATGATTTAAAACTAGATGTTTTAAAAGGTGGTATTGATTATAAAATAAGTTATAGTAATCTTAGTGATTCACTTTACCTTTCTAGTTGTTTAGATGAATTAATAAAATTTGGAAGTGTTACTGATACATTAAAATTACTTAATTCTAACTATGATATTCCATATAATACATATTCACATGCATTTACAGGATTATCAAAAGAAAAGTTAAATAATTTAATAAAAAAGCAAGATAGTTTTAATTTATCTTATACATCTATGGATAATTATAATAGATGTGCATTTAGATTCTATGTAGAAAAAATACTAGGACTTAAGAGTACTATAGATAGTTTTGGTATAACTCTAGGTAATATTTATCACTATATTCTTGAGAAAATTGTTAAAGAGGATATAGATATAGAAAAAACTGTTTATGAATATATAGATAAAGAAAATTTAACTCTTACTAATTCAAATAAATTTTTCATAAAAAGAGTAATAGAAAATTTAAAGTATTTAGTTAAAGTTTTAAAGCACCAAGAAAGTTTTTCAAAACTAAAAAAATGTGATACTGAAAAATTTATTAAAATTCCTATAAAAGACAATATAAATTTTGTAGGATTTATAGATAAAATAGTTTATGATACTATTAATGATATAACTATTGCATCTATAATAGATTATAAAACATATGTTAAAAAGCCAAGTTTAAAATATATAGATAGTGGGATAGGGCTTCAACTTCCTGTTTATATGTATTTATCAAGTTATGCATATAAAAATATACATTTTGCAGGATTTTACCTTCAGAATATAACACTCGATAATAAATCAGATGAAGAAAAAGAAAAAAGTTTGAAACTTATTGGATTTACTAATACCAATAAGGAAATACTTGAAAAATTTGATTATAATTATATGGATAGTAGTGTGATAGATGGAATTAAAGTTAATAAAGATGGTAATTTTTCAGCAAGTAGTTTAAAACACATGATGAGTGATGAAGAAATTAATAATGTAATAGATATTACAAAGAAGAAAATAGATGAAGTTGTTTTAAATATACTTGATTCTAAATTCGATATAAATCCTAAATTTGATAAAGAGGCAATAGGTTGTGAATTTTGTAAATATAGGGATTTGTGTTTTAAAAAAGAATATGATTATGTAAATATAAAAAGTAGTGAAACAGAAGAAAATTAAGAAAATTCTAATTAAGTAGAATTATATTATCAATATAAATCATTATTTTTAAAATAATAAATTTTCTAACAAAATAAAAAGTGACTATTACATTGTAATAGTCATACGATCAAATGGTCACAGTCATTCGAGTTTAACCGATACGCTCGTTTGAGCACAGTTTTAGAAGCATCACTGCTTTAATGAAAAATATTATTTGTAAATATTATGTAAGTTTAATATATCATTCAGTATTTAAAAAAATTATATAAGGAGTAAAATTATGAGAGAGTTTAATATTTATATTGATGAAAGTGGAGATGAAGGAATTAATAGAGGCTCTAAATATTTCATCTTAACAGCTATAATAGTTGAAAAGGAAAAAGATTTAAGTATTTCAAAAATGGTAGACAAAATTAAAGGTAATCTTGAGTTAGATATTAAAAATCAGTTGCACTGGAATAAAGTTAAAGGATTTCCAAACAAAAAAATGATAATGGAACATATAAGCAATTCAGATTTAATAATTATAAATATTGTGATAGATACAACTGAAATAAAATTTATTCATTCTAATAATATATATAATTATTTTTCAGGGTATTTATTTGAAAGAATTTGTTGGTATGTTTCTTCAAAAAATGGTATGGCAAATATAAATATTAGTAGCAGAGGTAACTTAAGAAAAGAAGAATTAATAAATTTTTTAAATGATAAAAATAATAAAAAATTTAAAATTGACAGTTCTAAAATATCAGGTATAAAAATATATCCAAATTCTAAAAAGAAACTTTTACAATTAGCAGATTGTTGCTGTAGTTCATTAGGACAAGCATTAAAATATAATGATAAAATTCATTTTCAATATATAAAATATTTAAAGCCTAAATTTTATACTCATAAAAGTAAATATATTGGATATGGTTTAAAGTATGTTCCAAGTACACAACAACCATCAAAAGAATTTCAAGAATTAGTAATTTATTTAGAAAAAATAGTATAAAAAAATAGTGAGTTTTCCTCTGACTAAAGGTTCCCACAAGTCATTGCTTGCTGGAATACATTCAGCATTCCCTTTAGTTTCTCAGCAAACTACTCACTCACTAGTCAAATAATATCATAAAAAATATTATTTGTCAAATATAGTATATGCAAAAATGATTAAATATTACCATATAAAATTAATAAAATAATTAAATATTAAGGATGTGATAGAGTGAATAAGTGGACAAAAGAACAAGAAGAAGCAATAACAAAAA
>CANRAT010000029.1 GCA_947628685.1 uncultured Bacilli bacterium | reverse complement strand
TACACTTCTATTCTACCACGCCCCCCCCCCCTACGTGTCAAGACTAAAAAAAGATAACAATTATTTGTTATCTTCTAATAATTTTAATAATTCTTCTTTAGTCATTTTACTAGCATTTTTAATTCCTTTATCCTTAGCTAAATCTATTAATTCTTCTTTAGTTAAATCACTTAAAGATGCTTCTTTATAATCACTTAAGTCTATCTCGCCATCATCATCAGGCATGCAACCATGCTTAACTAAATAGTCAATTTGTTCTTTTGTGATTGTTTCATATTCAAGTAATGTATTGGCAATTAAATCTAGTAAATCCCTATTTTCATTAATAATTTTTTTAGTTATTTCGTAGCACTCATTTATTATTTTTCTTTGTTCTTGGTCTATTTCAAATGCCACTTGACTAGAAAAATTACGACTCTTATTATAATCTCTACCTAAGAATACACTTGATTCTTGATGTTCAAATTGAATTGGTCCTAAGTCACTCATACCATATTCTGTTACCATTGAACGAGCAATTTTAGTTGCTTTTTCAAAATCATTATGTGCTCCTGTAGTAACCTCATTAAAGACTATTTCTTCTGCAACACGGCCACCTAACAATCCACTTATTGTATCTAGCAATTCACTCTTTGTCTCTAAGAATGTCTCTTCTCTTGGTAACATTAAGTTATAACCACCTGCTTGACCACGAGGTATTATAGTTATTTTTTGTACTTCATTAGCGCCTTCAAGTTTTATACCAACAACGGCATGACCAGCCTCATGATATGCGACTAATTTTTTCTCTTTTTCTGTATATTTCTTTGTTACTTTAGCAGGACCCATAAGAACTCTATCGTGTGCTTCATCTATTTCAGCCATAGTTATAGCCTTTTTACCTCTTCTTACTGTAAGAAGAGCGGCTTCATTAAGTAAGTTCTCTAAATCTGCACCACTAAATCCTACTGTTCTTTTTGCTATATTTTCTAATTTTACTCCTTTAGCAAATGTTTTACCTTTAGCGTGTACTTGTAATATTTCTTCTCTGCTTTTTGCATCAGGTAAATTAACTGTTATTTGTCTATCAAATCTACCTGGACGAAGAAGTGCTGGATCAAGTACATCTGGACGGTTTGTTGCTGCTATTACAATGATTCCTTCATTCGCACCAAATCCATCCATTTCTGTTAACAATTGGTTTAATGTTTGTTCTCTTTCATCATGTCCTCCACCAAGACCTGTTCCTCTTTGGCGTCCTACAGCATCTATTTCATCTATGAATATTAAACATGGTGCGCTTTGTTTTGCTTGTTTAAACATATCTCTTACACGAGATGCACCTACACCTACAAACAATTCTACGAAATCAGATCCACTAATGAAATAAAATGGAACATTTGCCTCACCAGCAACCGCTTTAGCAAGTAATGTTTTTCCTGTTCCTGGAGGACCTACTAATAATACTCCTTTTGGAATTCTTGCTCCCATTTTTTGAAATTTCTTTGGTTCTTTTAAGAAATCTATTAACTCTTGTACTTCTTCTTTTTCTTCAGTTAAACCTGCAACTTTATCAAATTTAACTTTATCTTTATCACTTGTAAGGCGCGCTCTACTTCTTCCAAAGTCCATAGACTTATTCGCACTACCCATTTGTCTAGAAATTAAATAATAACCTAATCCTAATATTAATACTATTGGTAATATATTAACTACAAATAACAAAACCCAACTAGATCCTGGATCTTTTGCTACATTTATTTCTATATCTTTATCAGATTTTTTATCATATATTTGTTTTATAGTTTCTTCACTTAGTGTAGCCTGTGAGGTAAATGTCTCGTTTTCATTATAGTCTTCTAATTTACCTGTTATAGAATATATACCTTGACTACTATTTGGAGTTATAGTAAGTTCAGTTACTTTACCTCCTTCAAGTTCACTTAAAAATTCACTATAAGTTAATTTATTAACTTTAGTATTCAATATATTAAGGAAATAAAAAATTCCTAATATAACTAACAATAAAAATATATATGAAAATACGCTCCTTTTAATAACTTTTCTGTCCACAATATTCCTCCTTTAATCGTACTTTAATATTATATCATACTTTTTTGTATTTTTCATGTCAAATTGTGATTTTTTTATTCCTGGAATCCATATAATTTCTCCTGTATCATCTGTTACTATAGGATAAGTATTTCTGAGTTCCTTTGGTAATTTAAAATCAGTAAATATATCATTTATCTTTTTTGTACCTAACATATTCTTTACAGTCATCTTATCATTTGGTCTTCTACTTCTCACATGAAGTGGGAACTTTAAATCTTTACTGTTTAAATGAGTAACATAGTTCGTAGTTAATTTAGTAGAATTATCTATTTTTATAGTTTTACCATTAGGTAATTTTATACTACTTGTAAATGTATAATCATATTCTAATTCATCTACTTTTGTTACCTTAAATTTATTATATTCAATTATCCCCTTTTTATTATCAGGTAAATCGAATATCATATTTGTATTTTTTTTAATGTTTTTAATAATCATATCTACATGATTAGAATTTATTTTTGTTATTTTTTCATTATAAATATTTTTTAAATATTCTTCTATAATATATATCTTAATAATTTCTTGTTGTTTATTAAATATATCTATATTTATTTCATTATTTAAAACACATTTTTTATACACCTTTAATGCATTCGTTTTTATATATTGATTTGCAAGTAATAATTTCTTATTATATTCTATGAATTTATAATGTATATTACTATTTTCTTTTTTTAATTCAGGTAATATATATTTTCTATATCTATTTCTAGTATATTTGTCATTTTTATTTGACATATCTTTAGCAAACCATATGTTTTTTTTAATTAAAATATCTTCTATTTCACTTTTTGTAAGATAAATTAGTGGTCTTACGATTTTATAACCTCTATCTGTTGATATTTCTTCAAATCCTGCATAACCTTTTAAAGTTGAACCTCTTGAAATACGCATTAATATAGTTTCAATTAAATCATCAGCATGGTGTCCTGTAAATAAAATGTCAGTTTTGTATTTTTCTATTAACTTATCAAAAAATTCATATCTAATTTTTCTAGCAACTTCTTCACTAAACTCATGATTTGGATATTCATCTATTTTCATAAATTCAAATATTAAATTATGAGTTTTAGAAAATTTTTGAACTTTTTTGGCTTCTTCATCACTTTCTTTTCTTAAATTATGGTGTACATGAGCAACTACTATTTTTATATTTAATTTATCTTTTAAGCTTAACAATATATCAAGCAGTAACATTGAATCAGGCCCACCACTGATTGCAGCAATTACTGTTTTATTTTTAATATTTAATTCTTCTATGAATTTATACACATCATTCACTATATCACCTGCATAACTGCATTATATTTTATTATAAAAATTATTTAATATCAATACTTTTCACAAAATATACAAGAAAAAAGGATTTAATTTTTAAAATCCCTTTACTTATGATATGTTTCATTGTTATTTATTTTAAATGCTCTATAAATTTGTTCTAATAATATTACCCTAAATAACTGATGTGGAAATGTTAATTTAGAAAATGATAACTTATAATTACTTCTTTCTTTTATACTTTTATGTAGTCCATTAGAGCCACCAATTATAAATGTAATATTAGAATAATTATTAAATACATTATCAATTTTTAAAGCAAATTCTTCACTACTTAACATATTTCCTTCTATCTCAAGTGTGATTACATAATCTTTACTATCTATATATTTTTCAAGTAATTCTTTTTCTTTTTGAAGTGTTATGTCGACATTATCACTGTTAATATCATTTACTTCTATAAGTTCTAATTTTGTATACTTTGAAAGTCTTTTTTTATATTCATCTATTGCTGAATTTAAATAACTTTCTTTTATCTTTCCTACACAAATTATTTTAATCATACTTCTATAAACTCCGTCATTTCATTTTGTTTAGCAACTTTTATATCATCGAAATCAATATTTTTCTTTTTTAATGTCTCTTTTAGAGTAGATAAAGCAAGTTGTTCTGTATTATTTTGTTCACTTAAGTGGGCAAGTATTATATGATGTGTATTTTTACCAATTAGTTTAGTTAAATAATATGCAGAATCTTTATTAGATAAATGTCCTTTATCACTTAATATTCTTATTTTTGTTTGATGTGGATAATTAGGATTATTCATAAGTTTTTCTACATCATGATTACTTTCAAATACATATAAATTTTTGTTTTTTATATCGTTAAAGTTTTTTTCATTTATATAACCTGTATCAGTTATATATACCATTGATGAGTCTTTTTCTTCTATTATATATCCCTTTATATCTGTAACATCGTGTGAAAGTCTTATAGATCTTATAGTTATATCTTCATTTACTAATACATCTTTATCCCTGCACACATTATCTAAAGTTAATTTTGCTTCTTTAAGTATACTATCTGATATATATATAAGTGGATTATATTTTTTTGCAAACACTTTTAGTCCATTAATATGATCTACGTGGGCATGTGTTATAAGTACTATATCTATATCACTTGGATTTATACCAATAGATTTTAAACTTCTTTCTACATAAAGTGAACTTGTTCCTATATCTATTAATATTTTATGATTATTAGTTTCAACATAAGTGGAATTACCTTTACTTCCACTAGATAACACACAAACTTTCATTAATAATACCTTAATGGATTTGTAGTACAAGCATATGCTGCACAAGTCCTTATTTCAAAATGTAGATGAGGTCCTGTTGCCCAACCTGTAGACCCTACATATCCTATTGTTTGACCACGTGATACTGTACTTCCTTCTGAAATACCACTTGCAAATCTAGACATATGTCCATAAAGTGAATAATATCCATTATTATGATTTATAAGTATATAAATTCCATAACTAGTATAATTACCATTCTTATCTCTTAATATTTTCATCTCTTGAATAGTACCGTTATTTGCCGCATAAACTGGAGAACCATATCCTGTTCCTGCAATATCTAATCCTGAGTGGAAATTACCTTCACCAAACACAGCTAAACGATATCCATAATAAGATGAAAGTGTATATCCTGGATTTGTTGGCCATCCCCATGAAGTAAGACTTCCAACATTAGGTATATATTTAGTTCCTATACTTATTATTTTAGACGTTGAATTTTTTATAGTTTCCTTATTTACAGGATCGACATAAGTTATTTGTCCGTTAACACTCTTAACATTTTGAGATACTCTATCTAATCCATTTATTCCATCTTGTTTTACAACTACGCTTCCTCTTGAGAGTGTTTCATCATACTCTTCAACAGTAGAATAATCTGTTTCTTTATCTACAACCTCATATGTCTCAACTACTATTTGAATTTTAGGATCTATAGTTGATATAGTTACATCTGAGCCAGTGACTAAAAGATTATCTCTACTCGTATATTGTGGATTGAATATTAAAAATTCTTGTACACTTATTTGATTATCAAAAGATATTGATTCTATTGAATCTCCAGTTTCAACTTTTACTGTTTTTTCACTAAATTCATCTCCATATAGTAAGTATGCTGCTAGATCATTAGCGCTTGTATAAATTTTTTCTTGAACAGGTATATTTACTGCTTTATATGTTATATCTTCTTCTACATATATATTTTCTATTATTGAACCTGTTGTTGATATTTCGTTTTGTGAATCTTTTTTATAATTTTCATAATCTTCTTCATCTACAAATATTGTAATTAAATTCTCAATCGCATCTGAAAATATTTTTCTATCTAAAGTATATACTTGTATATCTCCAAGTTCTTCATCTCTTTTTATTGTAAACAAATATCCTGCTATAGTACAAGATTTCCTAGAAATTATATCTTTGTATATTTCTTCAGTAGATTTAATATCTGAGTGATATGTATAAACTTTTTTTATCTCTATGCCATTTGGAGTATATACATCATTAACATATTCATATATACTATTTGTATCTATATAATCTTTAATATCTTGTATTGATTCAGAAGAATATTCGTATAATTTTTTTTCTTTATAGTAATTTAGGTTTTCTTTATCTAATTCAGATAAATTACTATTAAGTAAATCTTCTAATATCTCTTGATTTGACTCTTTAGAAGATAATGATTTTTGATTTTCAAATGTTTCTATAGCATCTAACATAAGTTTATATTCTTTAATATTAGTTCTAATAGTATTAGCCTGTTCATTTATATAATCTTCTAAATCTTGTTTAGATTCTATCATACCTATTAATTCGTCATCTAGATATACTTGATAATATGTATTAGGTTGTTTACCTATTTTTTGATTGAATCCTAATAAAAATACCAATACTGATAATATTATTATAGATAACCATGTACTAATTTTTTTCATAACTCACCTAATTTTCTTCTTTTACTTTAGCAACATTTACAAATGTACTAGTTTTACTTTGAAAAATTAAAGGAATGTCTGCTAGTGGTCCATTACGATGTTTTCTTATTACTATTTCCATTAATCTATTTTCTTTTTCCTTTTCTTCGTCTGAACAGTGCAAGAACGCAACTATATCAGCATCTTGTTCTATTGCTCCTGATTCTCTTAAATCACTCAACATAGGTTTTTTATCCACACGTTGTTCTATTCCACGTGAAAGTTGAGATAGGGCTATTACAGGAACATTTAATTCCATTGCCATTGTTTTTAAAGCACGCGATATATCTGCTACTTCTTGTTGTCTATTGGCACCTATTTTACTGCTTCCTTGAATAAGTGTTAAATAATCGATTACAACAAGATCAAGACCACTTGGACTAGTTGCAAGTCTTCTACACTTACTTCTTATCTCTCCTACTGTATTTCCTGCTGTATCATCTATAAATATTTTTGTATCAGAAAGCCTACTAATTGCCTCATTAACTCTTTTCCAATCTGAATGTTCTAGATTTCCTGTTTTTAATTTTGATGCATCTATTTGTCCTACACTAGCAAGCATACGACTAGCTAGTTGTTCTGCTCCCATTTCCATATTAAATAGCGCAATTGTTTTTTTACTATTTATTGCAATATTGGTAACCATGTTAAGTGCAATTGCAGTTTTTCCAACACCTGGACGTGCGGCAATTATTATAAATTCATGAGGGTGGAATCCTGAAGTTAACTTGTCTAATTCATAAAATCCACTTGGAATTCCTGTTATATCTCCTTTATTCTTTGACAATTTTTCTAAATCTGCTTGTGTTTTATATAAAACATCTTGAATTGACTTAAATTCTGTACTTCTTAAACTTTTTGATACATCAAAAATTTTTTTCTCGGCGTCTTCTATAACTTCATTTATATTGTTTGATGTATTGTAACTATCTGTAATTATATCTGTTGCTCTATCTATTAGCGTTCTTAATATTGATTTATCTTGAACAATTTTTATATATTCTTCAACATTTGCAGAAGATGGAACACTTTCTATTATTTCAGTTAAATAGTCAATATCTCCAACTTGTTTTAACCAATTTCTATTTTTTAATTCATCAGCAACAGTAGTTATGTCTACTACACTACCTTTAGAATTTATATCTTTTATACACTCATAAATTTTACTGTGATTATCTAAATAAAATTCACTTCCATTTAACACTTCAAGAGCCTTATTTAGTGCTTTTTTAGATAAAAACATTGAGCCTAATACTGATTGCTCTGCATTTATATTATGTGGTACTTCTCTATTCATATTTATCTTTCCTCAACTCAAGTTTAAGTGTACAAAAAACTTTTTTATGTAATTCAATTTCTATGTTATGAAATCCAAGTGTACTAATTGGAGTATCTATTTTTAATTGTTTTTTATCTATTTCATATCCATTTTTCTTTAATTCCTCAACTATTTGTTTTGGACTAATACTTCCAAATACTTTATCATTTTCACCTGTTTTTACTTTAAAAGAAATAGTTAATTTTTCTAATTTCTTTTTTATTTCTTCGCATTGTTTTATCTTTTCTTGTTCTAGTGCTTCCTTTTGTTCATTTTCTTTTTCAAGTCTAGATACACTAGTATTTGTTGCCATAACTGCACTCTTACTATTTATTAAAAATGTGCCATATCCATCTTTAACTTCTAGTATATCTCCTTTTTTACCTTGTTTTTTCACATCTTTAAGTAGTATTATTTTCATAAAGTCCTCCTTAATGTTTAATAATATTATACTATAAAATAGAAAAGAAAAAAAGATATTAAATCTTTTTTACAAAAACAATTAGGCTAAATTACTAATATAAATTTTAGAACTTTAATTTAATAAATCAATTATTTCTTGTTTTACTTCTTTTAAAGTTTTATCTTTTATTTGTGTTGCTGCATTGGAGTTATGACCTCCTCCGCCCATTTGTTTCATTATATTACTTACATCTAAATCTCCTAGTGAGCGTGCGCTTACACCTATCGTTTCTTCATCTAATTTTCCAATTGCAAAAGATGCTTCTATTTCCTCAAATGTTAGTAATTCTTCTGCTATTTCTGCAAGTTCTTTACTATTAGTTATTCCTGTTACAATACACATGGCAATATTATCTTTTACGATAAAACTGTTCCTAATAAAACTTGCCCTTTTCATATACTCTTCTTTTGATTCTTTTAATAATTCTTGTTTAAGTATAGAATCTGCTCCCATTTCCATCAATGTAGATGCTGCTTCATATGTATTACTTGTTGTTTTTAAATTAAATCCGTTTGTATCAATTTCTATTCCAGCAAGTAAGATTGTTGCAATTACGTTATCTAAATCTATATTTACATATTCTGCATAAAAAGTTATAAGTTCACTCATACTAGATAAATTAGTATCTATGTATAAAAATTTAGTATTTTTTATATAGTTTTTACTTTTAATATGGTGGTCCAAAACAATAGTATCATAAATATCAACTAACTTTGGATATTCTAATCTATCTTGTATATGTACATCGGTTACTATAAGAAGTGTTTTACCACTAACTTTTTTATAACTTCTTTCATTTACGCACACAACATCTTTTTCCATTTTATCAAAAGCTTGATTTATATTACTATTGTAATTTTCTAGATGTTTATCATTTAAAAATACATATGCTTTCTTACCAAAAGATTCTATTATCTCACATAATCCTAGTGATGAGCCTAGTGAATCTAAATCTGGATCTTTATGTCCCATTATTATAAAACTATCATATTCTTTAATTATTTGATTTAATTTTAAAAATAATGTTTCCATATGAATCACCTATTTAATTATACTATAAATTATGAAAATAAAAAAGAGTTATTAATAATCAAATAACAATAAATTTTAAAATGAACTCTAATTTTTATTTTTTATTTTATTTGCTAAATCCTTTATTTTATTAAATCTATGATGAAGCCCAGACTTAGTTATAGGTACTCCCGTTTCAATACTTATTATTTCACTTAATTCAAGTAGGGAAGCCTCTTTATATTTCATACGGTAGGTTGCAACTACTTTAGTTTTATCATCAAGTAAATCAAGACCTCCTATACTTTCTATAAGTTCTATATCTTTAACCTGGTTATTTGCAGTTTCTATTATTTTATCTACATTTGCTTGCTCACAATTATTAAGACGATTTGTCATATTTTTATGATCTCTATAAATTCTTATATCTTCAAAATAAAGGAGTGCTTGTATAGCATTTATCATTCTTAAAAAATCTCCTATTTTTTCTGCTTCTTTTATATAAACCATATACCTATTTTCTTTTTTTATAACTTTGCTATTTAAGTCATATAAATTTAACTTTTCTTTTATGAAGTTTGCATACTCCATATTTTCTAGCATAAATTCCAAATGATATCTTGATTTTTTAGGGTCATTAACACTACCACTTGCAATAAATACACCTCTTAAATATATTCTTGTAAGTATATCATCATCTAATATATAATCGTCAGGTATATTTTTATTTAAACATAAATCATTAATTATAGTTTCATTTTTATCCTTTATTTCTAATATGTATATATAATTTTTATTATAATTATAACCTTTTCTAACAGTAACTTTAGGGGAAATTCCAATTATTTCTTTAAACAAGTTAAAAATGTGTCTAGCAACACTAGAATTTTCTGTTGATACCTTAACTGTATTATTTTCTATAGTCGCACTATTTTTTAAAATTGCAGAAAGTTCTGTAATTGCCTCTAATCTATCTAAATTTAATTTACTAAGTTCGTTTTTTACTAAACTTGTGAACGACATAACACCACCACAAATATTATACTATAAATTTTTTAATCAGCAAATAAAGTTTGCAATTTCTACAAAAATTTCTATTGGAAGTTGTTCTGCTCTAACACTTAAATCTAAATTATGTTTCTTTAACACATCTTCTATCTTTTTTAAATCATAAGTTTTTAAATTATTTTTTAATGTTTTTCTTTTTTGCTTAAACGAATCTTTTACTAAATTAAAAAATAGGTTTTCATCTTTTACTTTATATAAATTATACTTTTTTTTAAACTCTACTACAATACTATCTACATTAGGTTTAGGAATAAATACATTTCTAGATATATCAAGTAATTTTTTTACATCGAAATAGTAATTCAAATAAACGGAAAGAGAGTTATAGTCTTTTGAGTTTGGGAGTGCTTTAAATCTATTACCAACTTCTTTTTGAACCATTACGACAATTTTATCTACAGGTATTTTTTCTTCTATAAACTTCATTATAATTGGAGTTGTTATATAATAAGGAAGGTTTGCTATTACATATAATTTTTTATAGTTATATTTTTTTATATCTTGAATAACGTTTGCCTTTAAAAAATCCTCATATATTATATCTACATTAGTTAATTCCTTTAAGTTTTCATCAAGCAAAGGCTTTAAACTTACATCTATTTCATAACAAAGAACATTTTTTGAATTATGTGATAGTTTATACGTCAAAGAGCCCGCTCCTGGACCTATTTCTATTACCAAGGTTTCTTTATCTACATTAGAACTTTCTATTATATTATTTATTACATTTTCATCTATTATAAAATTTTGACCATAATTTTTCTTTAAATTAAAATTATGTTTTTGCATTTTTTCTTTAAATTCTATTCCTGAATATTTCATAATCCTCCATAAATAAAGATGAGATTAAAAACCCCATCTTTGAACACTAAATTTTGTATTTAAACTTGTTGCTCCTCCAGTTAAGGCTTCCTTTTGAGATGAGAATGCTAAATCCATCCAAACAACACCTTCACTCCAAGCCGCTCTCATTGTTGCTCCACTATCAAGTACAATTCCATAGAATTCTTTTAATACTCCATTATCAACTTTAACTATTGTGCCACATGGAAACGCACTATTATCTGCTGCGAGTATCCTAACAGAACCATATGTGTCATCTTCATAATATAAGCCATCAGTTATCAAACTATGTCTAGTTCCTTCTTTTGTCAAGCAAGCAACATTACCAGCTATACTACACCCTGGACAATCAGGTCCATATCCTGTAAGTCTTCCTGTATATTCACCATTTGCGCCTGTACCAACTTGTACTACTTCATTTTTTTTATCACTCAAATGTACATAAGTTAAACCATCATATGTATAATCGAGACCATTAATACCCTCTTCTAGTACTATTTTATCAGCAGTGCTTGGTATATTTTCTACATATACATAATCTGTTTCATATGCTTCTACTTCATTTGTTATAACTGTTGTCATATCTTTAGTTCTATTACTAAGCGTTGTTCCTGTATTTAATATCGTAACAGTTACTATAGTTATTACTGTTAATATTGATAAAGTTAATGAAAATTTAACTTTTCTTGTCATTTTATCACCTCTATCATAGGTAACAAAATTATACCATTTTTATACGATTAAGTCAAATTCTTCTTTTGCAGTATTATTTGTAACTGTTAAAACTTCTTCTAAACTTGTGTTTTTTAACTCTGCAACTTTTAAAGCAACATAGTATATATTACTTGGAACATTCCTTTTTCCTCTAAATGGTTCTGGTGTTAAATAGGGACTATCTGTCTCAAGTAATAAATCTTTTAAATCTAATTTTTTTACAATCTCTTGTATTTTTGATGAGTTTTTAAAAGTTAATGTGCCTCCTACACCAATTTTATAACCTATTTTTATAAACTCTTTTGCCATTTCAAAACTAGAAGAAAAACAATGTATACTTCCTTTTAAATTATATTCTTTTAATATATCATATGTATCTTTAATTGCATCTCTTGAATGAACTATAATAGGTTTATTATATTTTTTTGCAAGTTCTAACTGGCGAATAAAGATTTCTTTTTGATAATCTATATTTTCTTTTGTATAGTGATAATCTAGACCAATTTCACCAATAGCAACTATTTTTTTATTATTTAAATTTTTTTCTATTAATTCAAAACTTTCATCTGTTATAGAATTTATATTTTCAGGATGTATTCCTAAAGTACCATATACGTTATCATATTTTTCTACAAGCGACAATACTTCTTTATTTGTTTTATCTTCGCAACCACTAGCAATCATTATACCATTCATATTAAGGATTACTTCATCTAAATTATCATAATCTTCACGACCTAAGTGGCAATGTGTATCTATTAACATAAAATCACCAAAAAAATTATACCACACATGATATAATTTTTCTATTTTTTTAAACTTACTAATTTGATTGCAATTAACGATGAATAAAGAATCGCTAAATATGCAAGTTCTAACACATTTTTACTTATTATAAAACTGCCGAGTAATAAACATGTCACAAATAATACGCCAAGTATCCACAGATACTTTTCGACATTTTTATTTATTGTCATATAATCTCCCTTTTCTATTTTAAAACAGCATTCTCACTATACCACGAGTTTTATTATAAATAAAGAGTTTTTATAAAGTTTTACTCGACAAATTCCTACATTTTACATAATTATTTACAAAAAAAGATAAATTTTACTTATCTTTTTCTATTCTTATAAATAAAGGTTTTGGTTCATTCAATGTATTTCCAAGTTCTAATTTGCCAAATTCTTCTATTGAATCTAATGTTTTTTCACTTGTATTTAATTGTCTAAATATTTCTTCTGCAGTTTGAGGTAGGAATGAACTTAATAGTACCGCACCTATTCTAATAGATTCAAGCAAATTATATAAAACTGTCTTTAATCTATCTTTATTTTCATCTTTTGCTAAAAGCCATGGCGTTGTTTCATCTATATATTTATTACACTTTCTAAATATTTCAAATACTGAATCTATTGCATCTGCAACTCTTAATTCATCCATACAAGTTTTTACTTTCTCTTTTGCATGAGTAACTATTTTTATTAATTCATCATCTACAGGTTCTTTTAAATCACTAGTTACAACTACATTATTAAAATATTTTTTATTCATTGATATTGTTCTATTAACAAGATTACCGAGTATATTGGCTAAATCTGAATTATATCTTTCCTCTAAAAGTTCATAAGTCAAATTCCCGTCATTAGCAAATGGTATCTCATGAAGTACGTAATATCTTACTGCATCAACACCATATTTTTCTGTTAAATCATCTGCATATATAGCATTGCCTCTACTTTTTCCTATTTTATCATTATTCATAAGAAGCCATGGATGTCCAAATATCTGTTTTGGTAGTTCTATATCCAAACTCCATAAGAAGGCTGGCCAGTATATACTGTGAAATCTTACTATATCTTTACCTATTAAGTGCAGATCGGCTGGCCACCATTTTTTAAATTCTTCGCTTGGATTATCTACATCATATCCTATATTAGTTATATAATTTGTAAGTGCATCAAGCCATACATATACTACGTGTTTATCATTAAATGGTACTTTTATTCCCCAATCAAATGTAGTACGTGATACACATAAATCTTGAAGTCCAGGCTTAATAAAATTGTTTAACATTTCATTTCTTCTAGAATCAGGTTGTATAAAATTAGGATTTTCTTCTATATACTTTTCTAATTTTTTTTGATATTTTGATAATTTAAAGAAATATGCTTCTTCACTTGCTTCTTTAACCTCACGACCACAATCTGGACACTTTCCATCAACTAATTGTGATTCTGTCCAAAATGATTCACAAGGAGTACAGTAAAGTCCCTTATATTCTCCTAGGTAAATATCTCCGTTGTCATACATTTTTTTAAATATTTTTTGAACCATTTTCTCATGTGTTTCATCTGTTGTTCTTACGAATTTATCGTAACTTGTATTCATGATATCCCATATTTTCTTTATCTCACTTGATACTTCATCGACAAATTCTTTTGGCGTTTTTCCTTGCTCACGAGCCTTAAGTTCTATCTTCTCACCGTGTTCATCTGTTCCTGTTTGAAAGTATACATCATATCCTTCAAGTCTTTTAAAACGCGCAATTGCATCAGCAAGTACTATTTCATAGGTATTTCCTATGTGAGGTTTACCTGATGTGTAAGCGATTGCTGTTGTTATATAATATTTTTTCTTTTCCATATTCATTCTCCTTTTTAATAATCAGATTTTCTTAATATTTCGTTTTCTATATCATCATCTGTTTTTAAATACTTTATAAATATTCCTTGACATATGCCGTCACCCTTTTTTACTATGTAGTCTTTTTCTCCTTCATTTTGTATTTTAATCCACATATGTCCTTCATTATCATTATTATTATAATAATCTTTATCTATTACTCCAACTTGATTGCACATCCGAACATTATACTTAAATCCCATGCTACTTCTATCAAGTAAAAGAAGGGCATCATCATCTTCCATAATAACTTTAACTCCTGTAGGTATCTTTTTTATCTCACCAGGCTTTAATGTATAATCAAAAATCGAATAAAAATCATACCCTGCAGCATATTTAGTACTTCTTTTAGGTAATAAATATTCTTTATATAATTTTTCATCTTCTGTTATATCTTTTTTAAATTGTTCTATACTTATTTTCTCAAATTTTCTCATAAATCCTCCAAATAATAAAAACTCACAATCCTATAAGGACGTGAGTATTTTACGTGGTACCACCTTAATTTATGCATAATGCACCTTTGAAGCTATAACGTGCTTAAACAAAAAACTCCAGACCCATTCGAAATGCTTTATATTATCTAATTCCACCAACATAGACTCTCTTTTAATACTCTAGCATTTTTCTTTCCTTCACGGCTTTCTTAATTAAATTTAATACATTATAGCACACTTTCAATTATTGTTCAAGATATTTAGTCATAAAAGACGAAACTATACTTGCCATCTGCATTTCAGTATCACTTAGTTTTTCATCTTCACTAATAATAAGTATCATTCCAACTGCCTCACCACTTGCAAGTATTGTAGACATAACATAACTACAATTAACTATATTACCATCTGTAATTTGTAATTCTTTAAAGTGATTTTCAATCATTCTATCTCTTCTTTTTATAGAATCTGTAATATAGTCACTTATGTTTTTACCGATATAATCTTTTTTTAAAGGTCCACTTCCTGCAATAATGCTATCTGTATCTGTTATAAAAATACTGTGTTTCATGAATGTATATATAGCATCTGTTAATTCCTGAGCAAGATCGTTAATTTTATTCATCATAGAATATTTTTTTAATATTACTTCTTCATTTTGAACAAATATCTCTAAGTTATCTCCTTCTTTAATTCTTAAATTTTTTCTTATTTCTTTTGGTATTACTACTCTACCTAAATCATCAATTCTTCTAATAACTCCAGTTGCTTTCATAAATTCCTCCTAAAGTTAGTTTGTACTTGAAAACATTATTTATTCTAACATTTTTTAAATTGACAAAAAATAATTGATGTGCTATTATGTATGTAGTGAAGGAAACTTCATATAATAAAAAGAGGAATACCTAGTCTTGTTGATAGGTACTATCCTAAATCGTTTAGATTAGTACCGACTTACACAGTTGGTACTATTTTTATTAAAATGATTAGAATCACAATAATAAGGAGTATTATGATAGTACAAAGATATTTATCTTGTTTTCTCATAATTTCACCTCCTTCCACTTTAAAAGCAAAGGAGAATAGTACCTAAACTAACTAAATATTCCTATTAAATTATACTATATATCTAGGTTGGAAACAAGCGAACAAACTAAATTTCACTAATTGGTAGTGTAGAATAAGTAAGGAGATTTTTACCTAAAAATTAACTCTATTGTTGAATTAATTTTAATATAATTAGAGTAGATAGTCAATATCTATTCTTTTTATAATATAAATTTAATATCTCTTAAAGATAATAATTCTTTTAATTTATTATTATCATTAGGATTATCAAATAATGGTAAAGATGTATTTATTTTGTATTCAAGAGGAAGTGTTGATGTTAATTTTTGATCATATCTAATATTTGTTAATTTATTTATTTTAATATTTATTTCTTTATAAAAATCACTTCCATATTTTAACTTATAATAATCTTCAATAGTTAAATCTATTTTGTTGGCTTTATAAACAAGTAATTTTAATTTATTATTTAATCCTTGTATAGAGAATCCATATGGTGAAGATGTAATATATCTGGCAAATGCTTGATTAACGTGTCCTTCCATTGAACAAGGACATTTATATTCAGGATGATTTTGATTTTTAATTCCATCTAAGTTGTTTAATAAATAATTCATATGTTCTTTCATATATTTTTCTTGATGAGGATATAGTTTTATTTGATTATCAACAAGTTTTTTGAAATCATCAATTCTATCATTTCTTAAATAATTATCAGCTAAGACTTTTAAATCATTATTATTTTTAAAAATATAATTTAGATATTTTGCATTATAATGATATTTATCTAAAACAAATATAGCATTTGGAAAACAGTTAGTATAATTTTTGATACCCAAAGCTCCATCTCCAGATACAAATATATTTTTAAATTTATCAATATCATATTTCTTGTCAACATAATCAAATATTACTTCCCAAAGTTGTTCATAAGAAAGTTCTGCTGAAGCAAAGTAATGAATGTTTTTAAGTTTCTTTCTTTTAACAAATGATTCCTCATATCCTTCGTGGACAATTGCGCAAGGACATATTTTATTGCCACCTTTTTGTAAGTTAGCATGAATTTCATCCATTTCAATATATAAAGTATCAGGTTGATTATCAGATTTAGTTATATTTTGTTCAATAGAGCCATCTAAAAGTTTAATTTTCTTAGAAACAGTACTTCTATGTACTACAATATTTCT
>CANRAT010000028.1 GCA_947628685.1 uncultured Bacilli bacterium | reverse complement strand
ATTTTAGTTATGCAACTGTTATATGATATATTTGTTTTTAATGTACTTGTGATTTATTTTATTTCTAATAATGTTAAGTCTGCATTTAAATTTAAAAAAATTAATTTATTATACTTTATAACGTGCGCTTTATTAGTTATTAGTACAATCATTTTATCAAAATTTAATATTTATCTTGATAATTTAATGGTTAATGTTATTCCTATACTTGCAACTATATTTACTGTTTTGTTTATTGCAATCATATGTATAAAAATAAAAATAAGTAAAAAGTGATTACTTATTTTTTATTGATTGAATTTTATTTTAGATGCATTTTATATAATAATTATTCCCAGCTAATAGACCAATCGCCACTTGAAATTATTTCAAAATAATATTTTGATAATGAACTTGTTGTAAATATCGCTTGACCATTATAAGAGCCAATCTCATTAACTAGCAAATCATAATCCCCATATTCATCATATACTTTGACAATAAAGTTACTAGATCCTGAATTTGTAAAAGTTGCTATGTTTCTTTTATTACCAGGAGTAAACCAACTAGTAACTGTATCGCCTGTACCTGTAATTTTATTTTCAGTAATTTTACCACTAATTGGCTCAAATTTTATAGACCAATTACCGCTTGATTTTATTTCTAGCATTCCATCAGTTGTTTCTTTAGTTTCTCCATCTCTAATAATTACAGAACCTGTGTATGTACCAATTTCATTCGCTAGTAAATCACCATAACTATCATTTACACTGTTATAAAATTTTACTATAAAATTGCTTCTACCATTATTGCTTAATGTCGCTTTATAATTGCCTTTTGGTATTTTAATATTAGAAATTATTTTATCACCGCTACCGCTAAACTCTATAGGTTTTTCTTTCACAACTATATAACATTCTTGAGAAA
The DNA here is from genome assembly GCA_947628685.1 of uncultured Bacilli bacterium. GTDB lineage: Bacteria > Bacillota_I > Bacilli_A > RF39 > UBA660 > UMGS1613. The sequence continues at coordinate 17,298 of CANRAT010000028.1, read as the reverse complement.
CTCCATCTTTCGTTGTTGCCACTACAGTTGCTTCTCCTATACTTTTTGCAGTTATTAAACCATTTTCAACTGTAACTATACCATTTTCAGAAGTAGACCAGCTAATATCTTTATAAGTTGCATCATCTGGAGTAACAGTAGCAGTTAGTTGTAGTGTATCTCCAACATACATTTCAGTATTTTGCTTACTTAGATTTAAAGTTTCAACTTTTTTATATACTTCAACATCTACCTGACTTTTTATTCCATTTTCAGTAGTAGCAGTAATAGTAACTTTACCATAATTTTTTGCTGTGATGACTCCATCATTTACAATAGCAATATTTTCGTCACTACTACTCCAAGTTATATTTTCTTTAACATCACTAGGCTTATATGAAACTTTTATCTCTTTAGTTTCACTTATAGGGATTAAATTATCAACACTCAAAGAAATGCTTTCAAGTTTTTTTGAGCCGCACCCTGTTAAAGAAATTAAAAATAGTAATAAAACAAGTAATAAATTTTTTTTCATATTTACATCACCCTCCATATATTGAAAAAAAAGTTTAAACAAGATATTTTGACAAATTTCTATACTTGCATAAATATTATATCACAATTATTTCACAAATGGTATATGTTTCGAAGATTTATTCGAAAATCTACTAAACATAATGAATTAAAATAATAAAATAGTATATAATATATTGTAGATAATATCAATCTATTATATACACAATAGATTGACTATTTCCTAAAAATGTGTTAATATTATCAATAGAAAGAGAGGTTTTTTATGGAAAATATAGCAAATGGAGTTATAAATGTACATGTTAATCCAAAAGATAAAGAAATGGCAAATAATATTTTAAAAAGTTTAGGCTTAAATATGACTACTCTAATTAATATGACCTTAAAGCAGGTAATTAAAAGGAATGGAGTACCTTTTGAAGTTGTAAATCCTACACCTAGTGAAGATTTGAAAGAAGCACTAAATGAAGTAGATGAAATGATTAACAACAAAGAAAAATACAAAAGATATAGTAATAGAGAAGATTTGAAGAAAGCATTATTATCAGATGACTAATTATAAGTATAATGTAGTATATTCAACAAAATTTAAAAAATCTCTAAAAAAAATTCAAAAAAACAAAAATATAGATGAATTATTAGATGTCATCGATAAATTGGCATTAAAAAAAGAATTAGAGCCTAAATATAGAAATCATAAATTAATAGATGATAAGAATTATAAAAATTGTAATGAATGTCACATAAATCCAGACTGGCTATTAATTTATCAATATAACGATAATGAACTATTACTTTTATTAATTAATACAGGAAGTCACTCAAATTTATTTAGATAAAAAAATAAGTAAAAAGTGATTACTTATTTTTTCATGTTAATACAAAATATAAGACACCAGCAATAATTAATACTATAAGAACAATTAGTAATATTATTATAAATTTATTACTTTTCTTTATATTATGATTCATACTTTTTAATTCATCAAAATCTTTTTTGGTAAATCCAAAACTTGATGTATAAAATGATTTATCAATTTCTTCTTTTTCTTCAACAACTGGTTCCTTGGTTGAAAGTTCTTTTTCTTCTTCTATTATCTTTTTTATAGAGGATACATCCCCAACCATAGTATCTGATTTTAACTCATCAAGCAATCCCACATCATCTGTATCATTCAATTTTGTAAGTGCTTTTGTTGCAGTTAAAGTGTTTATTAACTCTTTTAACTCCTCTTCTTCTTTTTCTATATCGTACTCTTTACCTTTTTTATTTAAACTTTTAAGTACATTATATTGTTCTTCACCTAAACTACGATATTTATTATCATCTTTAGGCGTCTCTTTTGCTTTAGACAATATGTCATTTATATCATAATTTCTTATTTCTTCTTTTTTTTGTGGAACATAATCTTCTACTTCTTTTTCCTCTTTAATTATTCCCTTAAGTTCTCTTTGCTTTTTATAATTCTCCCTATTTTTAAGCATTTCTTTTACTTTTGAAATATCTATTTCATTAGTCTTTTCTATTGTGGCTACACCCTCTATGTTTGTATAGCTATCTAGATCTTCGATTTGCTTATAAAGACTTTTATTTCTACTGCTACGACCAACTTGATTAATATCATTATTATATCTATCCATCCTACTAGCCATACTATCACCCTAATAATAATATACCATACTTTTTAAAATAATAAAATATTTTACTTGCTTTTTTCATATAATTTATTTATAATTGATTTGGAGGTATGTTATGAAATTAAAAGTTAATAAAGATTTATGTATTGGATGTGGTGCGTGTCAAGCAGTATGTCCTGAAGTATTTGAAATTGAAGATGATGGATTTGCAGGAGTTATCGTTGATGAGGTTAAAGATGAATTAAAAGAAGATGCAATTGATGCTAAAGAAGGTTGTCCAACAGGAGCAATTGAAGAAGTCGAAGATTAAATTTACTAGTTTTTATTTAAAAATGACTAAGTTATACTTAACTTAATCATTTTTTTCTCCATACATTTTTTTAACTTCTTTAATACTAAGGGACCTATACTCTCCTGATTTAACACCATCAAGAGTAAGAAATGCAATGCTTTCTCTTTTTAATTTTAATACATCATATCCAATTGATTCAAACATTTTTTTAACCTGATGATTGCGCCCTTCGTGTATTATAAGTTCTACTACGCTAGAATTATTTTTTTTGTCAATTTTAAGTATTTTTGCTTTTGATTTACTAGTCTTTTTCCCATCTATTAAAACACCATTACATAGTTTTTTTAAGTCCTCTTTAGTTATTAATCCTTTTATTTTAGCTACATATACTTTTTCTATATTATTTTTAGGATGTATTAAAAAGTTTGTAAGTTCCCCATCATTTGTAAGTAAAATTAAACCCGTAGTATCATAATCTAGTCTTCCAACAGGATAAATTCTTTTATCAGTTTTTATCAAATCAACCACTGTTTTTCTACCTTTATCATCGGTAGCACTCGCAACAACACCTCTAGGTTTATTAAGTAAATAGTATACTTTATCTTCTTTTTTACTTAGTGGATTACCTTCTACCTCGATATAATCATTATAATCAGCCTTAGTTCCTAATTCAGTTACTATAGTGTTATTTACCTTTACTTTGCCACTTTTAATTAACTCTTCTGCTTTTCTTCTAGAACAATACCCTGACTCTGCTATAATTTTTTGTAAACGTTCCATTAAATCACCACAAACATTATACAGTATTTTAAGTAAAAAGTAAATTAACTAATATAATACTTGCAATTATTCCAATTAAATCTGCACAAAGTCCAGCAAACATACTATATCTTATTTTCTTTATTCCTATACTACCAAAATACAAACTTATAACATATAGTGTCGTGTCTGTACACCCTTGCATGACACTCCCTAGTAACCCCAAATAACTATCTGGTCCAAATTTTGCAAATATATTATTTAAATAGGCTAAAGATGCACTGCCAGATATAGGTCTAACAAGAGCAAGTGGGAGTATTTCTGTTGGTACTTTTATTATAGAAAAAAATGATTTAAGTGAATTTAAAATAAATTCAAGCACTCCACTATTTATAAAAAGATTTACTGCTAGTATCATTGCTATAAATGTAGGGAATAAATTAAAAATACAAGAAAAACTCTCTTTTACTCCATCTATGAATGTATCATATATATCAACTTTTTTTAAAAATCCATATACTACTATAAATACCACCATAGCGGGTATTATTAAATTAGATATAAAGTTAATTTTTATACCTCCTTGCAAGCACTCTGTCTACTATAATCCCACCTATAGTTGCAATTGCTGTACTAATTATACAAGCAAAAACTATTTTAGTAGGCTCTAGACTTCCATACATCATTCTAAGTGAAATTATAGTAGTTGGAATAATAGTTAGTCCACTTGTATTTATTACTAAGAATGTTATCATAGATCTTGATGCAGTATCCTTTTTTTTATTTAATTTTTGTAAAGATGACATAGCCTTAAGTCCAAAAGGAGTAGCCGCACTTCCAAGTCCAAATATATTTGCAATCATATTACTAGCAATTAGACTCAAGGACTCATGTCCTTTTGGTATTTCTGGAAACAATTTGGTTAATATTGGAGATAGTTTATTAGATAATTTTTCTAACAGTTTAGATTTCTCCGCTATTTTAGTAAGTCCCATCCAAAGTGCGATTACAGGAAATATTTTAAATAGCATATCAAGGCTAATTTTAGTACTGTCAACTATTGTATTATTTACAACCTCCAAATTATTTGTAAATAGGCCATACATAATTCCTACTACAATTAATACAAGCCATATAATATTTACCATAAACTACCTATCCATTCTTTTAATTTTTCTATAAATGATTTTTTTCTTTGATTTTTTAAATTTCTTACATATATATCTTCTTTATGTATAATTTTATCTCCAAGATATATCTCAATAACCCCAACTTTATCATCATTATTTATTTTTCTTTTCTTTTCAAGGACATATTTCATAAGTAGACTTTCTTCTTCACTATTTTGAAGTAAATAACTGTAATCATTTTTTATGTATAATTCATAATCACTATAATATTTTTCATTATATATATTTAATTTACCTTCTTTTAGTATATTTATATTAGTAAAATTATTAAATCCATATTCAAATAATGATTGATGGTCCATCCAATCGTTACCATCATTTAAAGTTACTACAACAAGATTTAAATTATCTCTTGATGCAGTAGTTACAAGTGTTCTTTTTGCAATTTCTGTAAATCCTGTTTTACCACCCGTTGTATATTTATACATAGATAAAAGTTTATTTTTATTAATCCAACTATATGTATTTTTATTTGTAGTTAAAGTATATTTTTTTGTACTTGTAATAGTTCTATATTCATCTAATTTCATCGCATAACTAGTTAATATTGCCATATCATATGCAGTTGAATAATTTCCTTTTTCTTGGTCTAAACCACTTGGATTGTTAAATGTTGTGTTTGTCATTTTTAACTCTTTAGCCTTATCATTCATCATCTTAACAAACGTATCAACATCACCACCTACATATTTCGCAATTGCTAAAGCAGCATCATTCCCACTTCTAAGCATAAGACCATATAATAAATCCCTTAAAGTTAATTCTTCACCAACTTTAATGTAAATACCAGACCCATATGCATCGTTAATTTCATCTCCCACTATAACTTTATCATCAAGTTTTCCTGATTCTATTGCAACTGTAGCAGTCATAATTTTTGATATACTAGCAACGCTTTTAATCTCATGTATATTTTTCTCATAAAGAACTCTATTAGAGTCTATATCCATTAATATCGCACTTCTTGCACTTGTTTCTATTGCATTTATTTTTAAAGGAATTAAGAGTAGTAATAAAAGTATAACTTTCTTCATAATGTCACCTAAAAAATTATATGAAAAAAAGGACAAATTATGTCCTTATTATAAGATTAATGTCTTACTCTTTTGTTTTAAATATTCGTTTTTGTACCAAATAATAAAATCATTAAGCGCTGAAGTTCTTCCATCACATCTATTTTCTCTTTCTTCATCACTCATTTCCGCTAAAGTTTTAGAACAATTTTTGGGAATAAATACATACCATAAATTAGATTTAAACTTTTTATTCCAATTGCCTCTTTTTTCACAAGATAAAGTTCCACTACTTACTCCAAAAAAAGTATAATATTCATTCCCATCAAAAAATGTTAAACAATCTACAAACTTACAATTTCTATTTTTTACGTTTTTCATAGTATTTAACAAGGAATCTACATCACTTGAAATATTACTTCTTTTAACAAATGCTCCTGGATACCCCGGATTATTTGGATAATTTTCTATATAAAAACCTGTATCACTTACAAAACAAGGTTTATTCAATATCTTATATGCGTCGCTCGCCTTATTTTTAGAGATTTTTTCTATATCATTTATTTCTAATTCTTTAGCATCATAAGTATAAAACCCTACAGTTAAATTATTTTTTTCAAATTGTTCTTTTACTGATAAATACTTACCACTATTACCTGTTACAAAAGTTAAACTTTCCATACTACATTTCTCCTTTATAATAATATAATTTTTTTACTAATGGCGAATATTTAACGAGTGATAAATCCTTATCTAAACTTTTAGCAAATTCCTTTAAAAGTAACATGCTTATATAAGTTAAATAATAATCATTTATGATATCATCATCGTATCTTTTTTTGATGCTTATAATACTCCTATATTGTTCTTTTAGTATTTTCTTATAATATTTATCTAATTCGGTATTATTATCAAAAAATATTAAATTATTGTTATATTGATAATTTAGATTACTTCTTCCATGACAATAATCGTATTTATCATGTACTACAGGAATAGATAAACCTGCCTCAATCATAGTCGACTCTAAAAAATGTGCGGCTGAACTAGTTTCATATCCACTTAATATTTCAAATACATTACCGTTTAATGGTTTACAAAAAGGAAATAAATTATACAAATCTTCTAAAAATGAATTTATTTCTTGTGGTTTTATAAAATCTTTATCACTTCTTTCATATCCAATTAGGAATTCATTTCTAGCATCTTTACGTATACTATATTTAGGAACTGTATTTAATATATCTTCTACTTTATTTAAATCATCAGAGTAATATAAAAGTGCGATGGTCATAGGTATAAGTGTTGAGGATAATGATATAAAACTATTCTCAACATCTTCTACGTTATAATTGATACTTATAACTCCATCTGATTTGTTTTTTGAAAGTAAATATTTGTTTAAATCGTTATTAAATGATATTTTTACACCATAATTATCTCCACTGTAACTACAAGATATTATATTTTTAAATCCCTTTAAGTTTCTATAAAGCATATCTCTTGGTGTGATAGATTCACAAACTATATTATTCTTTTTGCTTAGCACTTTAGATAAGTAATTACTAACAACATTGCTCCCACCAACACCACTTACAAGTGTTGGTTCATTGATATTTGATAAAATATCTCTAATTCTTTTCAAATCTGTTTTGGAAAGCGAATCCAAAACTCTTTTTTTTAACTTATTAAAGTTATCGTTCATATTTTCTTTAACCATAAAAATTCCTCCTTAAGCATATAATATCATTTAAGTAGGAAATATATGGTCTATTTAAAATTTTTCATCTAATAATTCTATTTTTCTAATTCTATTTAAATCAAAATGCCTTATGTCACTTCTAAGTTCACAAAATGCAGTACAATACCAAACATCATTAAATAAAAACATTTCTCTTGGATTTACTACTCTTTCAAGTTCTCCTTTTCCATAAGAATAATATAATATCTTTACTTTTCTTCTTTCTTTTATTGCGCGTGCGAAGATATTATACTTATTTAAATTTTCGTTATTTAAATTAAGTTCTCTTTTTTCATCTTTACTACCTATATAAATACCTCTAATTTTATCTTTAAGTAAAATTAACTTTTCCTTATCATCTTTATCATTAATTAAATTTATACATTTATCTATTAATTCATAATCTTCTTTAATAAACTTTCTTTTAGGTACTCTAATTGATTGATTTAAAACATATCCCCCATAAGGTCCCATTATGGTATCTATATAAATACCAGCCTTTTCTATTTCACTTTTATAAATCCTAATCATACGTGGAGAAACTTCAAGTAGTTCTGATAGTTCATTTATACTGTACTTTTTACCAGTACTCATATATTCAATCATTGTAAGCACATTGCTAATTTTTGACATACAACCACCATCTATATTTTAACACACATCTTTATCTAATTAAAATATTTTATTATTCCCTCTTTTATAGAGTTTGCAATTTTTAATTGATAATCGGATTTTTGGAGTAAATATCTATCATTTGGATTAGATAAAAATCCTGCCTCAATTAAAACTCCCGGAATAGTTATTTTTCTATTCATAAGCATGGTACTTATCTCTTTAACTTCTCTAGTTGTCTTTAAATCTTTTTTTAATTGCTCTTGCATTATCTTGGCAATTTTAATATTATTTTCATTAACGTCATCAAAAAATACTTGCGCACCACTCCAAGTAGATGAACTAATAGAATTTAAATGTATTGATATATAGATATCTGCCTTAGATTCATTTATTATTTTTGCTCTATTATTAAGGTCACTTTTTTTTCTAGATCCAGTATAATTCTTACTTAAATCATAATCTCCATAACGAGTTAAATATACTATTGCGCCTTCATTTTCTAATACACTTTCAAGTTTTTTAACTATTTCTAAATTTATATCTTTTTCATATATATTTTTATATATACTTCCAGGATCAAGACCTCCATGTCCAGCGTCAACATAGATTACTTTACCAAGTAATTTTAAATCACTTTTAATAGTATTTGCGTTTACAAATGAAAATGAACAACTAAGCACAATAAATAAAAATAAAGAATATATTTTTTTCAATATAATCACCAATAAAATATATGATTTTCAAATAAAAAAGATTTATTAAATCAATTTTTTATTTTGTCAATATAAAAGTAAGTATAACACCAGTACTTACTTTATATTTTATTTACATTTTTAAATAAATTCCATGGATTTGTATTCGGTAACTGTAAACTAAAAGATAACAATTCTTTAGTAATAGGATGCATAAAGGTAATATTTTTAGAAAACAACGCTATTTGCTCCCCTTTTTTTGCATTCTTACTATATTTTTGGTCCCCATATAAAGGATGATTACGTGATGAAAATTGTACTCTTATTTGATGGGACCTACCTGTTTCTAGATTTATACTAACTAAAGATAAATTATCTTTATAATCTATAACTTCATAATTTAAGATAGCCTCTTTACCTTTATCATCTACTTTAACTATATTTGTTTTATCATCTTTAAGTAATTTATCTTTAAAAGTACCGCTCTTATCTAATTTTCCTAAAACTATAGCATAATAAGTTTTCTTAAAACTCCTATTCCTTACTTGTTCACTTAGTCTAGATGCACATTTACTTGTTTTAGCAAACACCATAATTCCACCCACTGGTCTATCAAGTCTATGAACTAACCCTAAATAAACGTTCCCGGGCTTCTTATCTCTATTTTTTATATAATCTTTTAACATAGTTAAAAAGTCTAAATCATTACTTGCATCTTTTTGAACAGGTACATTAACTTTCTTTTCAACAACTAAAAGATGGTTATCTTCATATATAATATTAATCATTTGATATATACCTACCATATATACCGCAAGGAAGTATTAAGTTATCTCTAGTTATTTTAAGTCCTACTTCTCCTGCATCAACACACCCATTTGGATATAATGGGAGTAGTGTCGTTTTAAGAATGTTTTCTAATACTATACTAGAAATACCTGTTGTGTATGAATTAATCAAAAAGAACAGTGGCTTATCACTTAATATTTTTATACAAGCATTAATTAATTCATATATTGATTTTTCAAATTTCCATACTTCATTATTTGGACCTCTACCATAACTTGGTGGATCCATTACTATTGCATCGTATTTATTTCCTCTTCTATATTCTCTTTCAACAAATTTAAGACAATCATCAACTATAAATCTAATTGAGTTATTCTCTAAACCACATAGTTTCATATTTTCTTTTGCCCACTCTGTCATACCTTTTGATGCATCAACTTGTACAACATCTGCTCCAGCACTAGAACATGCCATACTAGCCGCTCCTGTATATGAAAATAAATTTAGTACCTTTATTTTTCTATTACTTTTTTTAATCATATCCATCATAAAATCCCAATTAGTTGCCTGTTCTGGAAAAAGTCCTGTATGTTTAAAATTAGTAGGACTTACTTTAAATGTTAAATGTTTATAACTAATAGTCCAATATTCAGGTAGTTTAGAATAAAATTTCCATTCGCCACCACCTTTATTACTTCTAAAATAATGGCCATCGACATTTTTCCATGCATCGTTATATTCTACATTCCATATGGCTTGTGGATCAGGTCTTCTTAAGATTACATCACCCCAACGCTCTAATTTTTCCCCATTACCTGCATCTATACATTCATAGTCGGTCCATTCATCACTAATTCTGCGCATAATATCACCATTTATAGTATATCATAATCTTTAATATTTTCACATATTAAATTATCACACAAGTCTTTGTATTTTAAATATTCATCTTTGTTTTTTATAGTCCAAGCTATTTTTATTTTATCGAACTTAAATGGTATTTGTTTTTTATATATCGAAATAAAATCTATTTTTTTAGTATATTTCTTTACTAATTTAAAATTTAATTCATTAAGTACTATTAACCCAATTACATAATCTTTTCTATTTTTATATAACCAATCTATTACAAAAGGATTCATACTGTGTATTGCAAACTTACCTTTATAATTATCAAGTAATTTAACAAGTTCTTCTTCAAATTTAGAATTATTATCTAAGTCTTTAATTTCTATTAAGATAGGTACTTTGCCGCTAACTATGTGCATAACTTGTTCTAAAGTAGGAATTGTATATTCATTTTTAATTTTTATTTTGGATAAATCATCATAATTTAATGTTTCTACTATTTTATTAACGCCACAAAGTTTATTTAAGTTATAATCGTGGTATATAACTATAGTATTATCTTTAAGTATGTGTATATCTAATTCAATTATATAATTTTTATCCACACATTTAGAAAATGCAGGTAGTGTATTTTCTATTACTTTAGAGTTATACACACCTCTATGAGCAATTAGTCTTTCTTTTAGAAAAGTTAAATCTTTCATAGTTAAGTATATGAAAAAAAGATATAATTATAGTTGTAATTTATATCTTTTATTTTAGTTTTTAAATCAGTCAAAGAAAAAACTTGGAAATAAATTCCAAGTAATAATACTTTTAACGTTTTGAGAATTGAGGTGCACGACGAGCTGCTTTTAAACCTGGCTTTTTACGTTCTTTTGCTCTTGAATCACGAGTAACAAGTCCGGCTTTCTTTAATATTTTTCTATAACTATCTTCATTTGCTTCGTTAGCTTTATCATATTCAAGTAAAGCGCGAGTAATTCCTAAACGAATTGCTCCTGTTTGACCACTAGCTCCGCCACCTGTAACTTTAACTTCGATATCGAAAGTGTTTTCATTATTAGTAGCTACTAAAGGTTGTTTTAAATCCATTACATAAGTTGCATATGGCATAAATTCATTAACATCTACACCATTAACAGTTATTTTTCCACTTCCAGCTGTCATTTTAACTTGAGCAGTTGAAGATTTTCTTCTTCCTGTTCCTATAAATACTTTTGCCATCTAAAACCCTCCTTATTTAATCTTCATTTCTACAGGTTTTTGTGCCTTGTGAGGATGTTCGCTACCCTCATATACAAATAATTTTTTAATAACTTCTCTACCTAGTCTAGTATGAGGTATCATACCTCTTACGGCTCTTTCAATCATCTCAGTTGGATAATTCTCTCTCATCTCTTTCGCAGTTCTTTCTCTTAATCCTCCAGTATAACCAGAATGGTCATAATAAACTTTATCCTCTAGTTTATTTCCTGTTAAATTAACTTTTGAAGCATTAACTACTATTACATAATCTCCACAATCAATATGTGGTGTATAAGTAGGTTTATGCTTACCACGTAAAACATCAGCTACTCTAGTTGCTAAACGTCCTAAACTAACGTCTGTAGCATCTATAACGTACCAATCACGTTTTACTGTTTCCTTTTTTTGCATAAATGAATTTTTCATAAAATTTCCTTTCTCCAATACATATAGTAAGTTTTCCCAAGACTTACTAAATGTGGGATTAAATGTACCAAATAAAATGATACTAAAAAATATTAAAAAAGTCAATAAAAATATATTATTTTATTAACTTTTTATTACTATTTTACTCAAAATAGTCAAGTTTCATATTTTCTCTTACACGCTTCATTACTTCTTCTGCTTTTTTCTTTGTTGCCTCTGTTCCTTCTTTTAATATTTTTTCTACTTCTTCTGGATTATTTTCATAGTATTTGCGTCTTTCTTGTATTGGTTTTAAAAATTCTATAATATTACGGGCAAGTTCTTTTTTACAATATACACATCCACGTTCTCCCTTTTTACACTCACTACATACTTCTTCAACATTTGGACTCTTAATTAATTGGTGGTAATAATAAACCATGCACACATTAGGATTTGCAGGATCATCTTTTCTAATTTTGTTAGGATCTGTTACAGCCGACATTACTTTTTTTGTAATTTCTTCAGGTGTATCTGCTAAATATATACAATTGTTTAAAGATTTGCTCATCTTTTCATTACCGTCAAGTCCCTTAATTCTAGGAGTTTTACTAAGAACTGCTTCAGGTAAATTAAATGTTTGACCATATATATTATTAAATTTTCTTATTATTTCTCTTGCTTGCTCTAAGTGTGGTAATTGATCTTCACCAACAGGTACTATATTTGCATTAACACCCGCTATATCTGCTGCTTGAGATACTGGATAACCTAAAAATCCATATGTGATACTTTCTCCTTCGTTTCCAAATAGTTCTCTTTTTTGAGCAACTTCAAATTTAGTAGTTGGATTTCGAAATAAACGAGGAACTGATACTAAATTTGAAAAATATACAGTAAGCTCTGATGTTTCAGGTATTAAAGATTGTATATATATATGAGCCTGTTTTGGATCTATCCCTGCTGCTAAATAATCTAAAGCAACTTCACGTACATTGTCTCTTACTTTTTTCGGATTGTTAAAATTGTCTGTTAAGGCTTGTACATCAGCAATTAATATATATGTGTCATAATCATATTGCATCTTAACTCTGTTTTCTAGTGATCCAAAGTAATGTCCTAAATGAAGTCTTCCTGTTGGTCTATCTCCAGTTAATATTGTTTTCATTGTTCCTCCTTGTATATTTTTAATATATATAATATTTTATTGTATCATTAAATTCTAATTCTGAATTTTCTAAAAGTATTTTTAATCCTACCATATCACTATAATAGTACAATTTATTTTTATAAATGTAATATAAGTCATTATTAACTACATTTATATTGGTAGTTGGAATATCTAATATGTATTTATACACATCTATGTTATTTTTATCTACCCTATATAATTTATATGATATACCATCCTGTTTAAATAAATAATAATAATCACTTGATTGTTTAACATAGTCGTATTTTGTAAAATAATTGTCTCTTGTACTATAATCAAAATAAATTTCTTTATTAGCTTTAGCCTTGTTCATTTTTTCCCATTTATTATTGCTATAATATTTAATATATTTATCACTTGATACTATATTTATTTCATTGTTATCTATATCTATTTCATACTGATTTTCATTATCTTTATCATACAAATATACTTTATTATCTACTATTCCTTCTATATATGAATCATAAGATATATCATTTCTAGATTTAATTTTATTTACTTGTTTATTGCTTATATTAATTATATAAAACTCATTAAATGTAAAATCATTCATATAATCGGCTACTATATAATAACCATTTAGAAATACACTTAATTTATTATTATATACATCTTTATCGAAAAGTTTTATATATTCATCATTTATAACAAGTCCATCATAAGTAGACATAACAACATTTTTTTTAAAGTTACTGAAAATATTATATGTTATTGTTTTAATACTTTTAGTACTTAAAATTGTATTAGAAAAATCGTTGATATTGTAAATATTTAAACTATCTACATATGAATCTAAGGAATTATTTTGACCTCTTATATTGCTATAATCATAGAGTATTCCATCTTTAAAACACATAATATCCGTATATAAAGAATTGTTTATTATAGGTAATATACATTCTACACTATCATCTTTATATAAATATATATCTTTTACAATTTTTCTTTTGTTATTTAAATTTTCATAAACTCTAAATGGATAAGTATTATCTTTACTTCTAATTTCTATATAGTAATTATCCTTAAATTCTTCTTTTACACTTATTTTGTTTCCATTTATATTTAGTTCATACGTAATACTATTAAATTTTAATATTCTATTACATACTATTATCAATATAATCAATATTAAAAATAGTATTAAAAGTTTTATTTCTTTTTTCATAATACACCATACATCAGTAATCTTTATTGTTTTGTTTCTGAATTAAGTTTGTATTTTTGTTTTTCTTTCATCATATATTCTGTTATTTCTGTTTCAATATTGTCCATAGCGCCTTTATCAATATTTGATAAAACTACTGTTTCTTTTACTGTATCTATATAAAGTTTTCCCCATATAACTCCTGTATTTAAAGTTAAATCGTTAAACATATCTGGAGTTATTGCTAAATAAATATATCCAAAAAATAATCTTTTTTGAGCAAGTAAAATTCTTTTATTTGTAAGAGCTACTACAAATGTTGAAAATAAATCAAATGATGAAAAACCTTTTTGTGCGGCAAATACAAAAGCGACTTCTTCGCCAGGGTTTAAATACTTCTCTATTACTTTTGAATGTGCTTTTAACCTCCAAGCTATTGTTTTTGGATATTTATTTTTAAATTCTTTAACTTTTTCGTATACCATTTTCTCACTCCTCTTTTTTATTATATCATTTTAAACAAATTAATCAATAAAAATTAAAAGAATAATATATCTTTACATATGTTATTCTTTAATAAATCCTGCTTTCGTAAATTCTTTAACCAATTGAGATATAGTTCTTTCACCTGAAAAATAACTACTTACTTTATTGTTTTTTACAAATAAGACTAGCGGTGTTCCTATAGAACCTTTTTCTAAGAATTCTTCTTCATCATATCCGATTGTTTTTAAACTATCAAAGAAGTTTTTAGATTCATCTTTTGAAAGTTTAGTTAAATTCAAATAATTTATTGTTATATTATAATCTTTTGCAACTGAATTTAATGCAGGTTTTATTGCTATACAATGTGTACAAGTTGTTTGTCCAATTACTATTATATGACTTTTTTTATCACTTATTAACTCACTATACTTATCATAATCCACAAATGTTATATATTTTTCCTGAGAATACTCTGCATCTTCGGGTAAAACTCCCGCATCTTTAAAGAATTGTACATATTCTCCACCTTCAACGTATCCTTTTTCTGTAGCAACTACTTTCCCATTTTCTACTACAACTGTTGTTGGAGTTCCATGCTTGTCCATTCCAAGTTTTTCCATTATTTCGTTTCTTTGTTTTAATCCTAATTTTGATGTATCTACATAATAATAATCCATATTATAATCATTAGATATTGTCTCTAAAATTGGAGTAAGAAGTGAACACCAACTACACTGTGTACTAGCATAATATATTACTATCTTTTCATCTGAATTATAATATTTATAAAATTCATCCATAATTTCATCTTGTTCACTATTTGTTATAGTACCATTCTCTTTTAATGTATCTACAACTAAAAATCCTATTAGTGCTAAAGCAATTACGATTAACACTACAGTTAAAATTATTGTTACTTTTTTTTCTTTTGACATATTTTTTCCTTCTTCCATACAGCAAATAAATAATTGCTATATCAATTATATCATATTTTTAATAATTTTTTCAATTAATTATCATTTTTCATTTATTTATCATATTATGTGCCCAATTTATATAGTCGTTGAATTCTTGATTTTTTAAAATATGTATATATATTTGATACATAGACTCATCCGAGGGTTTCATAAAATTTCTTGCAGTATATTTCACTAAAGATGAACTAAAAGAGTATGAAATATATCATACTACTATATAGTTAAAGGGAACTCATAAAATCTTTAGTAAAGAGAATTGTACTATGGACAATATAAACATAAAACCACACCATTACCATCATATTTTACTTTAAGTTGAAATATTGGGTATTTAAGTACCTTTTTATTGAATTTTGAATAAATGTAGTAAAATTGTAGTAAAATTGTAGAATTTTATTGACTTATTAAAATTTTAGTGATAACATATTTTATGAGGTGAGAGATATGGATAATAAAACTAGCGCTATTAATATACAAGTAGATAGTAATGTTAAAAAAGAAGCTACTATGGTTTTAACAGATTTAGGTTTATCTATGAGTTCAGCTATTAATTTATTTTTAAAGCAGGTGGTAAAAAAAAATGGAATACCTTTTGAACTAACAAATAACGTTACAAATAAAAAAATATTAGATGTCGTATGTGCATTAATTATGAAAGATGGGAAATGTTTGATAGCTAGAAGAAATAAGGATGATCATTTGAAAGGGAAATGGGAATTCCCTGGAGGGCGAAGGGTAGGTCTTGAAGATGAGAAAAAAACATTAAAAAGATCATTTGATGAAGTATATGGCATTGAAACAAATATAAAGGATTATATTACTCACAGCATATGTGAATATCCTGGGCATATAGTGGATTTAAAATTATACGAATGTGATTATATAAAAGGAGATTTTAAATTAAATATACATTCTGAATACAAATGGGTTGATATAGAAGAATTACTAGATTATGATTTGGCAGATGCAGATATCACTTTATCAAAATTCTTAATAAAAAAATTTATAGAAGATTATAGAAATAAAAAAACTGAAATGGAGGATTAATATGGTTGATTTAAGAAAGTTACAGAAAAAAGTGTATGAAAATAAAGTTAATAAAGGGTTCAATGTTACAGATTTAAATGTAGAATTTTGTTTAGCATATGGTGAATTATCTGAGGCATATGTAGCCTGGGAAAATAAAAAAGAGGATCTAGGTGAAGAATTAGCAGATGTGGCTATATACTTAATGGGTATATCTGAAATATTGGGAATAAATTTAGAAGAGGAAATTGTAAATAAGATTGAAAAAAATGCCAAAAGAGTTTATGTAAAGAAAAATAATGTTTTTGTAAAAAAAGGAGTATAAAAATGGTTACAATATTAGATATAGATAATAATGAAAAAGTAATGAATGATGAAGAATTAGAAATATTTTTTAATAAATATGATATAGCGGAATTAGAAGTGTTTTCTAGTATATTTGAATATGTAAAAGAAAAAGATTTGTTAGATACAAAAGAAATAGCAACAAAAGTTTATTATGAAAAAAGGAAAAATATAAATGGTGATTATGAAATATCTAAGTGTGCCGATTTTAATATGCTAAAAATTTTATGTAGGAATGATTTATTAAGTGATAAAGAACTTGCCTTTTTAAAAGCATTAATAGACTGATGTGAACCCCAAATGGTAGATATCTTAAAAAAGCAAATATAAAAATCAAGGGCGAACGAAGTGAGTTCATCT
>CANRAT010000027.1 GCA_947628685.1 uncultured Bacilli bacterium | reverse complement strand
AGTAAAGTTTTACGCATATCGAAGTTATTTCCTTCTACTCTTTTTTGAGCAGATTCTATTGAATTAGAAAGCATTTTGTTTCTAATAGAAACATCTTCATTAAATCCTACTCTTTGAAGCATTAATTTTGCTCTATCAGTACCAAATCTTACCATTAAGTCATCTTCAAAAGATACACAAAACTGACTCTCTCCAGGATCTCCTTGACGTCCTGAACGTCCTCTTAACTGATTATCTATACGTCTTGATTCATGTCTTTCTGTTCCGATTACAAATAATCCTCCAAGTTCTTTTACTTCATCAGTAAGTTTAATATCTGTTCCACGTCCTGCCATATTAGTAGCTATTGTAACAGAACCTTTTTCCCCTGCTTTAGCAATTATTTCTGCTTCTCTAGCATGATTTTTGGCATTTAATACTTCGTGTGGTATTTTCATTTTTTTAAGTCTTTCACTTATTAGTTCACTTGTTTCAACTGCAATGGTACCAACAAGTACTGGTTGACCTATAGCATGACGTTCTTTTATTTCGTTTACTATTGCTTTATATTTTCCTTCTTTAGTTGCAAAAAGCAAGTCACCATAATCTTTACGTATTACAGGTTTATTTGTTGGAACTTGTATAACATACATATTATAAATATCTCTAAATTCTTCTTCTTCAGTTTTTGCAGTTCCTGTCATACCTGATAATTTCTTATACATTCTAAATAAATTTTGGAATGTAATTGTGGCTAAAGTCTTAGTTTCTTCATTAATTGTTACTCCTTCTTTAGCCTCTATTGCCTGATGAAGACCATCTGAATATGCACGTCCTTGCATAAGCCTTCCTGTAAATGGATCTACAATAACAATTTTACCGTCGTTTACTACATAATCAACATCTAATTTCATAGCATAATTAGCCTTTAATGCTTGATTTATGAAGTGTACTAAATTGGTATTCCTTATATCATATAAATTATCAACACCAAATGCTTTTTCTGCTTTTTCTATACCAATTGAATCTAAAGAAACTGCTTTAGTCTTCTCGTCATATATATAGCCTTCATTCTCTTTTAAACTTTTAGCGAATTTATCTGTTTGCATATAAAGATTTGCAGACTTCATAAATCCACCAGATATAATAAGTGGAGTTCTAGCTTCATCAATTAATACTGAGTCGACTTCATCGATGATTGCAAAATTATATGGTCTAGCTACTCTATCAGTTGCTTTTATAACCATGTTATCTCTTAAATAGTCAAATCCAATTTCATTATTTGTTGAATAAAGTATATCACAGTTATATGCATCCCTTTTTTCACTTGGACTAAGTTCCCTATAGTTTACTCCAACTGTAAGGCCTAAAAATCTATATATTTCGCCCATCCAATTTGCGTCACGTCCTGCTAGATATTCATTAACTGTAATTATATGTACGCCCTCTTTAGTTAAAGCATTGAGATATGCAGGCATAGTTGATGTCAACGTCTTACCTTCACCTGTTTTCATTTCAGCAATATTACCATAATGTATTGCAAGACCGCCTAATATTTGAACATAATATGGTTTTTCTCCTATTACACGAAATGCTGCTTCCCTTGCTGTTGCGAATGCTTCTACTTTAATATCTTCTAATGTTTCACCATTTTCAAGCCTTTTTTTAAATTCTAAAGTTTTTTCTTTTAATTTTTTATCTGATAATTTAGAATACTCGCTATCTAGCGCAACTACCTCATCAGCGATTTTTTTGAATTTTTCTAACTCCTTATATTCATGATTAAATAAACTTTTAAATAATTTCATGTATCATTCTCCTTTGTACATATATATATTTTATCAAAAAATGCTTCAAATTAATAGATATTTTGAAAAAAATAGGTATTTAAACCTATTTTATTTCAAGTATTCCATAATTTCCTTCTTTTCTTTTATACAAAACGTTAATTTCGTTAGTATCAACATTTCTAAAAGCAAAGAATTCGTGACCTAAAAGTTCCATTTGAAGGATTGCTTCTTCTTCGTTCATAGGTTTATCTTCAAGAACCTTTCTTTTTACAATCGCACTATTATTTTCCTCTTTTTCATCGAAATCTAAAACGAAGCCTCTAATTAAATCTTTGTCTATTTTTTTACTCATTCTAGTTTTATTTTTTCTTATCTGTCTTTCGATTTTATCTGATACTTTATCTATAGAAGCATAAAGATCTTTACTTGATTCTTCTCCTCTTAAAATAAATTTATTTGCGTTTATCGTTACTTCTACTACCTGCTCATTACCTCTTAGTTTTATTAAAACAGTGGCAGTAATATTACTTGGATCTTCAAAGTATTTATCTAGTCTCCCTATTTTTTCTTCTATATAACTTTTTATAGATTTTGTAACATCTAATTTCTTGCCATGTATGTTAAATTTCATAATATCATCCTTTCTATCAATATTATACCACACTTAAATATATTTTTATATGAAAATAAAATGAAAAAAACTACTATACTAAAGCAGTTTTGATTTCTATAACATTTTTTGCTTGTAAACCTTTATCAGTTCTAACTAAATCAAACTTTACATATTGACCTTCTACTAAAGTTTTATAACCTTCAGATAGAATAGCAGAATAATGAACGAATATATCTTCTTGTTCATTATATTCAATAAATCCAAATCCTTTTTCGTTATTGAACCACTTTACTTTTCCTGTAATCATGAAATACATCTCCCTTCTAGTTCGTTTACTACTTAAGTATACCATTAAAATTTACATTAAAGCATACTTATCGTTCCCAAAAAATCGACATATTTCGCTAAAGTTGTAACGATATCTGCAATATCTTTAGGAAAACAACCTAATTCTATCACAAATGATATATGTTTAAAAAGATATTTTGTTTGAAGTATCTATTTTTGCGTTTAAAACTTAAAATAGTGCAAACTGTCAGAACACATTGTTTAATTTTAAACATTCACATATCTAATTAAGACTTTATCTATTTAAATAATGCGATCAAAATATTATAATTGAAACTGTGGAATAAAGGGGAGTATGTTATGAAGAAGTTTATTATTAGTCACTTTATGAATTACATAAAGAAAAATACTAATTATGATGATATTAAATTAAAAGAAATTGAATACGGATTAATTAGTATATATTTAATGATTTCTAAAATGATTATAATATTTTTAATTGCTTATTTTCTTGATATATTTAAAGAAATGATTATATTCACACTTCTTTATAATTTAATTAGAATGACCTCTTTTGGATTACATGCAACAAAAAGCTGGATATGCTTAATATCTTCAACACTTGCTTTTATCGGTTTTCCTTATTTGTGTACTATTCTAAATATACCTTTATATATTAAGGTTATTATTGGTATGTTTGGAATATGTCTAATGTTTAAAAACAGTCCTGCAGATACAAAAAAAAGGCCTATAGTAAGTAAAAAAAGAAGAGATACATATAAGATGCTGTCAACAATCATAGTTATTATATATAGTTTTATAGCAATTATTTTAAACAATAACTTTATATCAAACTGTTTAATATTTTCAATAATACTTCAAAATTTGTTAATTTCCCCAACTGTTTATAAAATATTTAAACTTCCCTATAATAACTACATAGATTTTTTAAAAAAACATCCTGATTTTGCAAATTAATTTGGTTTAAACCTTTAAGGTTTAAATATATAAGAATAAGAAGGGAGGAGTAACATGTTTTTCGCTAATTTACTATCTTTATTAGGATTAGGAGCAGCTAATACAGGAAGTCAAGCTTGTTTGCTTATGTGGTTTGATGAAGAAGAATGTCCTGAATCATTAATTAAATAACATTAAAAAGTCTCATCAATTATGAGACTTTTTTATATTTTATTATTAATACCTGACTAAATATTGTCTTACTAACTTCTGTCACATTTTCAAATATTGAATTGTTACTTATTATGCTTTTTACTAATGGTAATCCATATCCGTGACCTTTGCCTTTAGTAGTATATCCTTCATCATTTATTTTTGAAACATTAATATTTCCTTTATAATTATTCGATACTTTAATACATAAATTTTTATTATCCAGATATAAATCTATATTTATATTTTTCTTTTTCAATCCTTTTACTGCTTCTATTGCGTTATCTATAAAAACACCTATTATCTTACATATATCAATAACTGTATCTGTATCAAGCTCAATTAAATCAACTGTCCTTATTTGCCTATCTATATTTAATAGATAATCTATATTGTTTTCCTTTATTTTTAATATTTCAGAATATATAGTAGCCCTAAGCCCTCCTGATGGAATTGAACTTACATCAAATAATAATTTTTCATCATCCATATATTTTTGTTCAATTATAGAATCTATATATTTTGGAATGTCTTTTTCTTTATTTAATATCATCGCTCTTACAGTTAATAATAGATTTTTATTTTCATGATTTGCAATTCTATATTTTGTCATCATAGTTTCATAATCCTTTAAACTTTTGATCGCAACATTATACTTATCAGATACTTTATTGTACTTGTTTTGGGTTCTGAATGAATAAAACATTATTAGCAATACTAAAATTGTTATTCCAACATTAAAGACAAGTACATATGGAATATTTACTTCAGTATACGTACCATATAATGCCATATTAACAATTAGCATTCCAATAACACAAAATAATCCTAATTGTATTGAACTAATTTTATCTGTAGCACGTAATATTAATCCATAAAGCTTTTTAGTTATTTTTATATTTACCACAATTATTAACAATATTGATATTATCACATTAGTTAACAAACTGTTATTTAACACTATACTAATAATTTTATTTGGATCACCATTATATATTAAAAGTACGGAAATTGAATATAAAAATTCTAATATAAATATCAATATTTGCGAATATATTGGTGTTACTATTGTTTTATTTATATTTTCTTTAAATAGAAATTTAAAAAACATTATTAATATTAGAGTTATCAAAGTAATTCTAAAAATGGCATTTGTTTCAGAAAAATTAATTGTTGATGTAAACATCATTCCTATTAATGTAATATATAACCTATAATCTTTAAATTTAATTTTCCTACCCAACAATTTATGCCATACATATAAAACCACAGACATCAATATAAATGCGTACAAAATCGTAATAACAATATCCATACTAAACCAATTCCTTTCTATATTTATCAGAAAGTAAATCTGTTTGTTCACCATTATCAAATGTAATTATTCTACTAGTTTTATCTATTTTAACCTTTCTATCTGAATTTATATAACATGCTCTATGAGTCTGTACAAATCTATCATCTAGCATGGATACAACTTTTGCAAGTGATATATTTACTTTAAATTCAGCATAATCAGTTTTAATAATTGTTTTTCTTTCAAAACTGTCTTTTGTTATATAAAGAATATCATTAATATTAATCGTATAAGATATATTTCTATCAGTAAACTTAACGGTATTCTTCTTATTCAATATATCCAAAGCTTTATAAAGAGCTTTATTTAACCTATTTTCACAGTCATCAAATTTATTTATAAATGATAAAAACATCAAATCATTTTTTAATACTATATTGCCTAATTCTTCGTGTGCGGTTAAAAATATAATCACACTATCAACATCTTTTTTTCTTATTTCTCTTGCAACATCTATTCCTGATTTTGTAGGTGTTTCAATATCAAGTAAATAAATCTTAAATGGCATTTTACTTTCGACTTTATCATAAAAAGATTTATTATAGTCACCAAATACATAAATGTTATTTTCTTTTTTGTTCTTAATCATAAAATTTCTTGTAATGTTCTTTACATTATTTCTATCTTTTTCATTATCATCACAAATTATAACGTTTATCATACTTCTTAACTTCTAACCTTACCTTTCTATACTACAGTTAAATAATACCACATTTGCCCTTTATTTACAATACTTTATAGGCATATTGGATTATTAGTAAACAAAAAAGACGCTGCTAGGCAACATCTTCCTCTACTAATTCTAAAATTACCATTAAAGCATCATCACCACGGCGTTCAGCAAGTTTTAAAATTCTTGTATATCCTCCGTTACGTTTAGCATAACGAGGAGCAAGTTCATCAAAAACTTTTTTAACTGTTGCCTCATCATTTTGTAAAAATGCTAATGCTTTTCTTCTTGCTACTAAAGAACCATCTTTACCATAAGAAATCATTTTATCAACAAATTTACGAACTTCTTTAGCTCTTGTTTCAGTTGTTTCAATTCTTCCATTATTAATTACATCTTTAGTTAAATTAGCAAGCATACTTTTTCTATGTTTATTCGTACGTCCTAATTTTCTATAAGCCATAATTTTCCTCCTAACTATTAATCGTCTTCGCGGAATCTAAGTCCCATATCTTTAATCTTATCGATTACTTCTTTTAAAGACTTTTTACCTAAGTTACGAATTTTCATCATTTCAACTTCTGATTTAGCTGTTAAATCTCCAAGAGTATTAACTCCTGCTCTTTTTAAGCAATTATATGCTCTAACTGAGAAATCTAAATCATCAATTGAAGTTTCTAATTTTTTAAGTTTACTATCTTCTTGTTTTGCATTCATTATTCCTGTAACGTCAGCTATTTCGCTTAAGTTAGTAATTATATTTAAATGTTCAATCATAATTTTAGCAGCAAGTGCCATAGCCTCTTCTGGTCTAATTGAACCATTAGTAAATACTTCCATAATTAACTTATCATAACTAGCATCTTGTCCAACACGAGCATTATCTATTTCATAACTAATTCTCTCGATTGGTGAATATAATGCATCAATTGGAATAAACCCAACTTTTTGATTCTCAATATATTTTTTATTTTCATTTGATGGAACATATCCTCTTCCGTTTGCAACTACTAATTCCATATCAAGTTTACCACCCTTAGCAATAGTTGCTATAACTTGATCTTTATTAATAATCTCAACGTCTGAATTTTCTTCGATATCTCCTGCTGTTACAACACCCTCTTTATCATAATATAATTTTAATATTACTTCTCCTTCTGTATTGTTTTTAACAACTACATTTTTAAGATTTAATACTATTGTTGTAACATCTTCAACAATTCCATCTAATGATTGAAATTCATGCATAACTCCATCTATTTTTACTGCAACTATGGCACTACCAGGCATGCTAGATAACATAATTCTTCTAAGTGCATTACCGATAGTTGTTCCAAAACCTCTTTCAAGTGGTTCTAATTCAAATTTACCATAATTTTTATTTTCTACATATTCAGTTATTTTATATATTGGTTTTTCAAAATTTAACATAAATTCATTCCTCCTTCTTATCCACGTGGACGTTTTGGTGGACGACATCCATTATGTGGTATAGGTGTAACATCAGATATAGATGTAATTTCTAAACCTGCTGTTTGAAGTGAACGGATTGCTGTTTCTTTACCTGATCCTAAACCTTTAACATAAACTTCAACTTTACGCATTCCCATATCGTAAGCTGCTTTTCCTGCTGCTTCAGCACTCATTCCAGCTGCGAATGGAGTTGACTTTTTACTGCCTTTGAAACCTAGTGTTCCAGCAGATGCCCAACTTATTGCATTACCATCGTTATCACAAAGTGTTACGATAGTATTGTTGAATGTTGAATGAATGTAAGCTTTACCTTCTGGTATATTCTTCTTAACTTTTCTTTTTCTTGATTTATAAGCCATAATTTTCCTCCTTTAATCACAACTATTTTTTCTTATTAGCAACTACTTTACCTCTACCCTTGCGAGTACGAGCATTTCTATTTGTTCTTTGTCCTCTTACAGGTAATCCTTTTTTATGACGAGTTCCTTGATATGAATTAATTTCCATTTTAGTTTTAATATTCATATTAACTTCACGACGTAAATCTCCTTCAGTTGTATATTTGTTAACTTCATCACGAATAGCATCTAACTCATCATTAGTAAGTTCTCCAGCTCTTTTATCTGGATTAACATTAGCATCTTTTAAAATTCTATTTGAAAGACTTCTACCGATTCCATATACATAAGTAAGTGAAATCTCAATTCTTTTGTTATTTGGTATATCCACACCTTTTATACGTGCCACTTTAACACCTCCTATTAACCTTGTCTTTGTTTGTGTTTAGGGTTTTCGCAAATAACCATTACTTTTCCCTTACGCTTTATAACTTTACATTTTTCACATATTTTTTTTACTGATGGTTTTACTTTCATCTTTATTCCTCCTACCTTCTATAGGTTATACGACCACGTGTTAAATCATAAGTTGAAATCTCAACTGTTACTCTATCACCAGCTAAAATTCGAATCATGTTCATTCGCATTTTACCTGAAACGTCTGCCGTAATTATATGTTTATTATCTAGTTCTACTTTAAATTTATAACCTGGTAATACTTCTAGTACTTTACCTTCCATTTCGATTATATCATCTTTTGCCACTTTTTCACCTCTTCGTTAATATTTCATATCCATCTTTAGTTATTAACACTGTATGTTCAAAGTGAGCAGATGGCTTATGATCTAAAGTAACTACTGTCCAATCATCATCTTCTATATAAACTTCCCTGCTACCTAAATTAATCATTGGTTCAACGGCTATAACCATACCTTCTTTTAATATAGGTCCAGTATTTTTTTTACCATAGTTTGGAACATCAGGATCTTCATGAAGGTTATTACCAACTCCGTGTCCTACTAGTTCCCTAACTACACTTAAATTATGAGATTCGGCATATTTTTGTACCGCTTCTCCTATATCACCAACGTGAGCACCAGCTTTAACTTGTTTTAATCCTTCATATAATGATTTTTCTGTATGTTCAAGTAAATATTTCTTTTCTTCTGATATATTACCAACCGGATATGTCCAAGCACTATCACCGTGATATCCCTTAAAACAAGCACATATATCAAGAGTCACTATATCCCCATCGCATAATTTTCTTTCACTTGCAATACCATGTACAACTTCATCATTTATTGATATACATATATTACCAGGATAACCATCATAGTGGTAACAAGAAGGAGTTGCTCCTCTTTTAATGATATAATCGCGAGCTAGTGAATCTATTTGTTTAGTAGTGATTCCGGGTTTTAAGTAAGAACTTAAATATTTATGTGTATCCCCTACTATTTCACCAGCTACACGCATTAATTCTATCTCTCTTGGAGTTTTAATGTTTATCATTTTATTCTCCTAAGATTTTTACAACTTGGTCAAATGTTTCTTCTGGAGTTAAACTTCCATCGACATGATATACAATACCTTTCTTATCATAATATGATATTAAAGGTTCTGTTTTCTCCAAGTATGTGTTATATCTTTCATCATAAGTTTCTGGATTATCATCTAATCTTCTATTTAATTCTATATTACAATTATCACATAATCCATCTTTTATAGGTTTCATACTAGGATTAGATGTATTGTAAACTTTAAAACATTTTGGACAAGATAATCTACCACTTATACGTGATTTTGCGATTTCCTTATCTATGTCTAATACTATTACTATACCTATATTCTTATTTAATTCTTTTAAAATTTCGTCATAAGACTTTGCTTGGGATACATTTCGCGGAAATCCATCTAATATATACCCATTACTACAATCTTCATTTTCTATTCTTAATTTTAATAGTTCTAATACTACTTCATCACTAACAAATTTCCCATTTGTTATTAATTCTTTAATTTCCCTACCTCTAAAATCATCTTTACTTGCAGCATCTCTTAACAAATCTCCTGTTGATATATGTGGCATATTGTATTTATTTTTAAGAAACGTTGCTAAAGTTCCTTTCCCAGCAGCTGGGGCAGCTATTAATATTATACTTTTCATCTTCTACCTTTTCTTCCTCTTACATAAGTTCTACTTACAAGTTGACTATCTAATTGTTTATATGTTTCAAGAGCAACACCAACAACGATTAAAAGTCCTGTACCACTTATTGATATTGTAGTAGTTAAACTTGAGAACTTGCCAAATAATATTGGAAGTATTGCAAGGATTGTAAGGAATGCAGCACCAACTATTGTTATTCTTTTTAACACTGTCTTTACATATTCAAGTGTCTCCTTACCTGGTCTTATACCTGGAATATATCCTCCATTTTGATTTAAGTTTTCAGATAACTCTTTTGGTTTAAGTTGCATAAATGTATAAAGGTAAGCAAATGCAAAAATCAATATAATATATATAATTAATCCAACACCTGTTGTATAAGTTAAATATTTTTGTACAAAAAGTGTAAAAGAATCCTTTTTTATTACTGATGAAAGTATTTGTGGAATTGACAATAATGCTGATGCAAATATTACAGGCATTACTCCAGCACTATTTAATTTAAATGGAATGTAATTTTGTTTTCCTAACGCGCTTGTTGATTTATTAGCATACTGTATAGGTATTCTTCTTTCAGCAGATTCAACATATATAACACCTACTATTATAGCGATAAATACTAAAATAAATGCAATAAATATTGAAATACCTAAGAAACTAGTTGAAAGTTCTACCCATAAGTTTTTAAACATATTAGGTAGTACGCTTATTATACCTGCCATTATTATAAGTGACATTCCATTACCAATTCCTTTTAAAGTTATTTGATCTGCTACCCACATTAGGAATGCAGTTCCAGCAGTTAAAATTAAAGCATATAGCATATAATCCATTGCCGTTCCATTTCCTATATATGCGTATGAATATAAATAACCTTGTAAGAACGCAAGTGCGATTCCGACAAATCTTGTTATTTGATTTAATTTTCTTCTTCCTACTCCACCTTGTTTAGATAACTCAGAAAAGTAAGGAACTATGTCTGCACATAATAACTGTATTACTATTTGAGCAGTTATATATGGTGTTACTCCAAGAGCAAATATAGATGCTCTAAGGAATCCTCCACCACTCATTGCATCAAGAATTTCCATAAATGACATTCTTGAAGAATCAACGTTTACACCTGGAACTATTATTGCTGTTCCAATTTTAAATACCAATAAAGCGCCCAAGGTGAATAAGATTCTTTTAAGTAAATCACGATTTTTAGGAGCAAATATTTGCTTAAACTTCGCAAACATATTAAATCACCTCTGCTTTTCCACCTTTAGCCTCTATTTTTTCAATTGCAGATTTTGAGAATTTTTGAGCCTTAACAGTTAATTTTTTAGTTAATTCTCCATTACCTAATACTTTTACACCTGCAAGTTGTTTTTTCAAAATTCCCATTTCTTTTAAAAGTTCAGGAGTTACAACTGCTCCATCTTCAAATTTTTCTAAATCACTTACATTAATTGTTGAATATTCAACTTTAAACATAGCATTAGAGAAACCTCTTTTTGGTAAACGTCTGAAAAGTGGTAACTGTCCACCTTCAAATCCAGGTCTTACTCCTCCGCCACTTCTTGCATTTTGTCCTTTGTGTCCTTTTCCACTAGTTTTTCCATGACCTGAAGCGACTCCACGACCAACTCTTTTACTAGTTTTAAAAGCACCTTCACTAGGACGTAATTCATGTAGTTTCATACTATCTTATCTCCTCTACTTTTTTACCACGCAAGCGAGCAACTTCTTCTACTGTTTTTTGTGACTTTAATGCCTCAAGTGTTGCATATGCCATATTTACTTTTGTACTTGATCCAAGTGATTTAGATAAAATATCTTTTACACCAGCCATTTCAAGTACAGCTCTTACTGGACCTCCAGCTTTAACTCCTGTACCTTTAGTAGCAGGTTTTAGCATAACACGACTAGCGCCACATACACCTGTTGCTTCATGTGGTATAGTGCGTTCTTCAACGATAGAAACTTTAACTATGTTTTTAGTTGCAGCTTGGCTTGCTTTTTTAATTGCATCTGGAACTTCATTTGATTTTCCTGTACCAAGTCCAACTTTGCCTTTTTTATCTCCAACAACTACAACTGCTGAGAAACGGAAGTGTCTTCCTCCTTTTGTTACTTTTGTAACACGTCCAATAGAAATAACTTCTTCATCATATAGTTTTTGTTGTCTTTGTCTAGGCTTTTGTTCTTTCTTTTCATGTTTTTCATTTGTTTTACGAGGTTTTCTTTCAGTTTTTTCTACATTTTCTGTAGTTTTAACTTCTTCAACTTTTTCGATTTCTTTTTCCATCATTACCCTCCTATTAGAATTCAAGTCCATTTTCACGTGCAGCATCTGCGAGTGCTTTTACACGTCCATGATAAAGATATCCACCTCTATCGAAAACGACTTTTGATATTTTTGCTTTTTTAGCTCTTTTAGCAAGTAGTTCTCCTACTTTTATAGCAGCCTCTACGTTTCCACCATTTTCTAGTTTCAACTCTTTATCTATAGAAGAGGCACTAACTAATGTTTTAGAAGCTTCATCATCAATGATTTGAGCAAAAATATTACTGTTTGATCTAAAAACATTTAGTCTAGGTACGCAAGATGATCCTGTTACTTTATTTCTTACACGAGAGTGTCTTTCCTCACGTGCTTTATTACGGTCTACTTTTTTGATCATAACTATTCTCCTTTACTCTTATTATTTAGAAGCTTTCTTTCCTTCTTTACGACGAATATGTTCGTCAGCATAACGAATACCTTTTCCTTTATATGGTTCAGGTTTTCTAATTTTTCTTACACTTGCTGCAAATTCTCCTACTAATTGTTTATCAATTCCTCTTATAAATAATTCCGTATTACTTGGAACTTCTAACTTTATTCCAGATGGAATATCAACATTAACAGGATGAGAAAATCCAGCAGTTACAACTAACTGTGTACCTTTTAATTGAAAACGATATCCAACACCAACTGATTCAAGTTTTTTTTCAAATCCCTTAGTAACACCAATAATCATATTGTTGATATTTGCGTTAGCTGTTCCATGAAAACTTTTATATTCATCACTTTTTCTCGTCAATGTTAATTCATTTTCATTAATATTTACAGTAATGTTTTCATTTATTACAGTAGAAAGTTCTCCTTTTGGTCCTTTTACAGTAACAACATTTCCATCAACTGTTACAGTTACATCAGTTGGTATTATTATTTTTCTATTTCCAACTCGACTCATCAAGTATCATCCTTTCTACCAAATATAGGCAAGAACTTCTCCACCCAAAGAACTTTCTCTAGCTTGCTTATCAGTCATAACACCTTTAGATGTTGAGATAATAGCTATTCCAAGTCCATTTAAAACAGTTGGAACATCTTCTGCCTTTACATATACACGTAATCCTGGTTTAGAAATTCTCTTAAGTCCAGTAATTACACGCTCCTTGTCTACATATTTTAAAGATAAAACAAGGATATTTTGAATATTATTTCTTTTTTCTTTATAATCAGCTATAAATCCTTCAGATTTTAATATTCTAGCAATTTCTTTTTTCATTTTTGAAGCGGGTACTTCAACTTCTTTATATCGCATTTGATTTGCATTACGAATACGTGTTAGCATATCTGCGATTGGATCTGTTACCATACTATCCTCCTTCTTTTATCAAATTACCAACTTGATTTTTTCATTCCTGGTATTTGTCCCTTATAAGCTAATTCACGGAAACAAATTCTACATATTCCGTATTTTTTAAGTACAGCATGTGGACGTCCACAACGACTGCAACGAGTATATCTACGTACTTCGAATTTAGGTTCGCGACTAGCTTTAATTTTCATACTTTTCTTAGCCATATTTTCCTCCTAAGTTTATTTCTTAAATGGCATTCCGAAACCTTTTAAGAGATCTAACGCTTCTTGATCAGTTTTTGCACTTGTAACAAAAACTATATCCATACCACGTACTTTAACTACATCATCATATTCAATTTCTGGGAATATTAATTGTTCAGTAAGTCCTAATGTGTAATTTCCTCTTCCGTCAAATGCCTTATTAGATATACCTCTAAAATCTCTTACACGAGGTAATGTAATACTAATTAATTTATCTAAGAAGTTATACATATTCTCCCCACGTAAAGTTACTTTGCATCCAATAGATTGACCTTGTCTAAGCTTAAAACCTGCTATAGATTTTTTTGCTTTCGTAGCAATAGCTTTTTGCCCTGTAATAATTTCAAGGTCTCTCATTGCACCTTCAAGTAATTTTGAATTTGAGGCTGCATCTCCACAACCAATATTAACTACAATTTTTTCTAATTTAGGTACTTCTTGTTTGTTTTTGTAATTATGTTTACTCAATAAATCGGATACGATTTCATTCATATATTTTTCTTTTAGGCGGTTCATATATACCCTCCTTTCAATTAATCAAGACTTGAATTAGATTTTTTTGAAACTCTAATTTTCTTACCGTCTTTATTTACACTATGCCCAATTCTAGTAGGCTTTTTCGTTTTTGGATCTACTATCATTACATTTGAAGCATGAATAGGAGCTTCAACATCATTTATAGATCCTGCTTGTTGTCCATTTCCTTTAACATGTTTTTTTACCATATTAATTCCTTCGACAACTACTCTATTTTCACTACGTAATATATGAGTAATTTTTCCTTCTTTTCCTTTATCTTTTCCAGAAATGACAACTACTTTATCTCCAGTTTTAAAGTTCATTTTTCATCCTCCAAACTATAGCACTTCTTTAGCAAGTGATGCTATTTTAGCATACCCTAAATCACGTAATTCACGTGCTATTGGTCCAAATACACGAGTTCCGACTGGACTCTTATCATCTTTAATAATAACAGCTGCGTTATCGTCAAATTTGATATATGATCCGTCTTCTCTTCTTAGACCAAATTTGCTTCTTACTACTACGGCTTTAACTACTTTTCCTTTGCCGACAGTTCCGTTAGGAGTTGCTTTTTTTACTGTAGCAACTACTATATCACCAATATTACCAGTTTTAACTTTAGAGCCTCCAAGAACACGAATAACAGATATTTCTCTTGCTCCTGAATTATCGGCTACTTTTAAACGGCTTTCCTGTTGAATCATATATTATCCTCCTTCACTCGTTCAATTATAAAATAATTGCTTTTTCTATAACACGTACTAAACGGAAATGTTTAGTTTTTGATAATGGTCTAGTTTCAGCTATAAGAACTCTATCGCCCTTTTTAGCTTCATTTTTCTCATCATGTGCAGTATATTTTTTTGAATATTTAACTCTTTTTCCATATAATCTATCATTTTTGTAAGTTTCAACTAATACAGTTATTGTTTTATCGTTAACATCACTTACAACCGTTCCAATTAATTCACGAGTTCTTTTTTCTTCCATATTTTCCTCCTATTTAGTTAATTCTCTTTCACGTAAGATTGTCTTCATACGTGCAACTAACTTTCTTAATTCTGTGATTCTTGAAGGTTTTTCTAAAGATCCTGTTGCTTGTTTGAAACGTAAGTTAAATAATTCTTCCTTTGATTCTTCTATTTTAGAAAGTATTTCTTCATTAGATAATTCTCTTATTTCTTTATTAGTCATTAGAATCACCACTTTCTTTCTTTACAAATTTACATTTGATAGGAAGTTTATGCATAGCAAGGCGTAGTGCTTCACGAGCAACATCTTCACTAACTTCTCCTATTTCAAACATAACTTTTCCTTCTTTAACTACTGCAACCCATGCATCATGAGAACCTTTACCTTTACCTTGACGAGTTTCAAGTGGTTTTTTTGTCAATGAAAGATGTGGGAATATATTTATCCATACTTTTCCACCACGTTTCATATAACGAGTCATAGCAACTCTGGCAGCTTCTATTTGTCTATCTGTAATCCAAGCTCCTTCAAGTGCCATTAAACCATATTCACCAAAGTTAACCTTAGTATTTCCTTTTGCTTTTCCTTCATAAGGAAGACGATGTACATTACGATATTTAGTTCTTTTTGGAATTACTGCCATCTTTATTACCTCCCTTATTTTTTGCAGGAAGTATTTCTCCTTTATAAATCCATACTTTAACTCCTATTTTTCCATAAGTAGTATTAGCTTCTTTCCAAGCATAATCTATATCAGATCTTAAAGTATGACGTGGAACGCTACCTTCTGTATAACCTTCAGTACGAGCCATATCAGCTCCTCCTAAACGTCCAGATACAGAAGTAGTTATTCCTTTTGCTCCTGCTTTCATTGTATTTCTTATTGCTCTTTTTTGAGCTATTCTAAATGATACACGACCTTCTATTTGACGTGCAATATTTTCTGCAACTATTTGAGCATCTAAATCTGGATTTTTAACTTCTTTAATAGAGATTTGAATATTTTCATTTACAAGCTTAGACAAATCTTTTTTTATTTGCTCTATCAAATCTCCACCGTGTCCAATTACTACACCAGGTTTAGCTGTATTTATGACAACATTAGTCTTCTTTGAATCTCTTTCAATTAGAATACTTGATACTGATGCGTCTTTTAGTTTTTTCTCTAGCATTTTACGAATCTTGTCATCATTTTTAATATACTTAGCATTATCTTTTCCTTCTGCATACCAAGTTGATTGCCAAGATTTATTAATGCCCATTCTAAGTCCTATTGGACTAACTTTTTGACCCACAAGTTTTCCTCCTTCACATTAGTTTCTTTCACTTACAACAATTGTAATATGACTTGTTCTTTTTTTAATTGGATCAACGTGTCCACGTGAACCAAAATTCATTCTTTTTAAAGTCTGTCCTTCATCAACATACACCTCTTTAACGTATAATTTAGTTTTATCTAATCCTAAGTTATTAGAAGCGTTTGCAACAGCTGATGTCAACACTTTTAAAGTTAATCTAGCAGCTTCACTATTGTAATTTTCACAAATTCTTGAAGCTTCAGCAACATCTTTTCCACGTATTA
Source organism: uncultured Bacilli bacterium (assembly GCA_947628685.1). Taxonomy (GTDB): domain Bacteria; phylum Bacillota_I; class Bacilli_A; order RF39; family UBA660; genus UMGS1613. The sequence goes on along the minus strand of CANRAT010000027.1, from coordinate 2,905 downwards.
AATCAACTATTAGACGTGCTTTGCGTGGAGGAATTCTAAGCCCCCTTGCAACTGCTTTTGTTTCCATCTTTTTCCTTCCTTCCTAGGTTTTATTTAGTCTCTTTTTGATCGCCGTGACCACCAAATTTACGAGTAGCTACGAATTCACCTAATTTATGTCCTACCATATCTTCAGTAACATACACAGGAACGAATTCTTTTCCATTATGAACAGCGAACGTATTCCCTATAAATTCTGGAAAAATTGTTGAACGACGAGACCAAGTTTTAATAACCTCTTTTTTTTCAGATTCATTTACTTTTTTTACCTTTTTCATTAAACTTTCATCTGCAAAAGGTCCTTTTTTTAAACTTCTAGCCATTTTATCATCCTTTCCTATTTTTTACGGCGATGTACTATTAAGTCATCTGAATGTTTTTTGCCTTTACGAGTTTTATATCCAAGTGCAGGTTTTCCCCAAGGTGTAAGTGGTCCTTTATGTCCAACTGGTGCTTTACCTTCACCACCACCATGTGGGTGATCATTAGGGTTCATAACTGAACCACGAACAGTTGGTCTAATTCCCATATGAATTTTACGTCCTGCCTTACCTAAGTTAACTAATTCATGATCTTCATTTCCAACTTCACCTATAACAGCACGACAAGTACTTAATACCTTACGTACTTCTCCACTTGTTAAACGAATTAAAGTATATTTTCCTTCTGTTCCTAAAATTTGTGCACTAGAACCTGCAGAACGTACCATTTGAGCTCCTTTTAAAGGTTTAAGCTCGATATTGTGTACAAGTGTTCCTTCAGGAATTTTTGATAGTGGTAGGCAATTACCAATTTTTATGTCGGCATTTTCTCCACTTTCTATCTTATCATTAACTTTTAATCCTTTTGGAGCAATTATATAAGTTTTTTCTCCATCTGCATAATTAATTAAAGCAATATTAGCTGTTCTGTTTGGATCGTATTCAATAGATGCGACAGTTCCAATTACACCGTCTTTATTTCTTTTGAAATCTATAATACGATATTTTCTTTTAGCTCCTCCGCCTTGATGACGAACAGTAATTTTACCTTGATTATTACGACCACCATTTTTCTTTAATGTAACAAGTAATGATTTCTCTGGTGCTACTTTAGTTAATTCACTATTATCTAAAGTAGTCATACCACGTCTACCATTAGTCGTTGATTTATAACTTTTGATTGCCATTCGTATTTCCTCCTTTAGATTAGTTAAGTTCTATTGAACTTCCTTCTTTTAATTTAACTATTGCTTTTTTCTTTCTATTTGTTAATCCAGTGTAACGACCTACTCTTCTTTTTTTAGGTTTAACATTTATTGTATTAACACTTTCAACTTTAACGTCAAAAATTTTTTCAACTGCTTGTTTAATTTCAGTTTTATTAGCTTTAGGATCTACACTAAACGTAATTACATTCCCATTTTCATTTAAAGCCGCTGTTTTTTCAGTAATAATTGGAGCTTTTATAACATCTCTTAAAGTTTTCATTATACTAAAGCCTCCTCTATTTTCTTAATGGCCTCTTCTTCAGCTATTATAAGATTAGCTGAAACAACGTCTAATACATTAATTTCACTAGCTTCAAGTAATAAAATATTATTTAAATTACGAGTAGCTAAAACTAAATTATCATTTAATTCTGAAACAATTATTAATGCGTTTCTTTCAGGCTTAAATTTATTTAATATATTTTTAATGTCTTTAGTTTTATTTGACTCTACACTTAATGAATCAACAATTACTAATTCCTTATTGATTACTTTATATGATAAAGCTGATTTTAAAGCTAAAGCTCTTTCTTTTCTATTTTGTTTAACTTTGAAATTTCTTTCTTGATTTCCAAATGCAAAAGCACCATGATACCAATGTGGGGCTCTTGTAGAACCTTGACGAGCACGTCCTGTTTCTTTTTGTCTCCAAGGCTTTCTTCCACCTCCAGAAACTAAAGAACGTCCTTTTAGTCCTCTTGTTCCTTGACGAGCATTATTTTGAGATAACTTAATTGCATCATATAATACTGCATCATTTGGAACAACTCCAAACACTTCTTTATTTAATGTAATATCTTTTACCTTTTCACCATTAATATTTAATACGTCTATTTTACTCATGTGTTTCCTCCTTGCTAGTATCATCGCTAGCTACAGTTTCATCCACTGGTGTTTCAACAGTTACTTCTTCAGGTGATTCTAAAGACTCTGTGTCGTAAGAAACTAAAGATTCCATTTCATTTACAGCTCCGTTTCCTTTAACAGCACTCTTTATAATAACCAAACCTTTTTTTGGCCCTGGTATATTTCCACTTATAAGTATTACATTATTTTCTAAATCTACAGCAACAACTTCAAGGTTTTGAATAGTTACTGTAAGTGTTCCCATATGTCCAGCAAGTTTTTTACCCTTGAAAACACGCATTGGTCTCATTGTTCCCATTGAACCTGGTCTTCTATGATAATGTGAACCATGTCCCATAGGACCTCTTGATTGTCCGTGTCTTTTAATAACACCTTGGAACCCTTTTCCTTTAGTAGTTCCAGTTACATCAACCACTTCTCCTGGAGTGAATATAGAAGCATCTATTTCAGAACCAAGAGTATATGAATTGATATCTACACCTTTTATTTCTCTAAAGAAGCGCTTAGGTGTAGTTTTTGCTTTTGCAGTATGTCCTGCAGAAGCTTTAGTCGCTAACTTTTCTCTAGTATTGCCAAAACCAAGTTGAATTGCATCATAACCATCATTTTCTTTAGTTTTAATCTGTGTTACTACATTTTTTTCAACTTCAACGACAGTTACTGGTATCAATTTACCTGATTCTGTAAACACTTGAGTCATTCCAATTTTACGACCTAAGATTCCTTTCATATATATCCTCCTTATTTAAT
>CANRAT010000026.1 GCA_947628685.1 uncultured Bacilli bacterium | reverse complement strand
AAGATGAACTCACTTCGTTCGCCCTTGATTTTTATATTTGCTTTTTTAAGATATCTACCATTTGGGGTTCACATCATGTCTAGTCTTTATTGCTTTTTAAATAATCATCAAGTAAATTTATTAACTCCTCTTTAGTAGTAGTTTTAAATATAGCCTCTTTTAATTCTTTAGAATTATTAAGTCCTTTTAAATACCATGCTGCATGACTTCTTATTTCTAACATTGCAACTTTATAATTTTTAGTTTTAAGTAATAATTCTAAGTGCTTTTTTATCATATCAATTTTTTCTTTTAAAGTTACTTCTTTAGGTAATATACCATATTCTAAATAATCAACACATTCTTTTATAAGCCATGGATTACCGAGCGCTCCTCTACCTATCATTATTGCATCACAGTTAGTTTCATCTAACATTTTCTTAGCATCAAAGCAACTTTTTATATCTCCATTACCTATTACTGGAATATTTACTACCTCTTTAACACTTTTAATTATACTTAAATCAGCCTTTCCACTATATCCTTGCTTGCGTGTTCTTGGATGAACTGTAATAGCACTTGCACCTGCTTTCTCAACTACTTTAGCAATTTCTATAGCATTAATACTATCCTCATCCCATCCACTGCGTATTTTAACTGTAACAGGTATAGGAACCGCACTTACTACCGCACTAACTATATCATAAACTTTATTAGGATCTTTAAGTAGTGCGCTACCAGCTTGTGATGATATTGCAACTTTAGGTACTGGACACCCCATATTTATATCTATTATATCCGGATGCATATTTTCATATATATATTTAGCAGCAATAACAAAAGAATCTTTATCACTTCCAAATATTTGTTGTGAGATAGGTCTTTCAAAATCTGTCATATAAAGCATTTCTTTTGTTTTACTATTTCCATACATTATTGCTTTATCACTAACCATTTCAGCAACTATTAATCCAGCACCCATTTCTTTTATTATAGTTCTATATGCACTATTAGAAATACCTGCCATAGGCGCTAAGACTACTCTATTTTTTATTTCTACATTTCCTATTTTAAACATAATGTCACCTAAAAAATTATACCATAACAAAAAAAGTTAATCAATTAAATTAACTTATCTATATCTTTAGGTACTTTATCAGTTATAACAGCATTTATTATTTTATCTTCTTGTTCTTTTGATACATCCTTACCTGTCATTTTACTTAATGTTTGAATAACTTCTCTAAGTGTACCTTCATTTTTTAAATCATTTTGTTGTAATTTTTTAGCAAGGTCCATAATAGTATCCTTACCTACATTAGTTTTTTTTTCAATTCTATTAAAGAAAGAATCTGAAAATGCCATGAAAAAACCTCCTACATTAGTCTATGTAAAAGGTTTAAATTAGTTCTAGTCTTTTATTGATAACATAAGTCCTATTATAATAAAATATATTGGAGCAACTTCTATTACACTTATATTAGCAAATCCTTGAATACTATATGCAACAAAACCACTAAGAAGTATAAACATTAACTTATTATTAGATTTTAATCCTCTAATAAATGTAAATAAGCATAAAAGTAAATATGGTATTAAACCTAAAATACCTGTCGTTACAAGTGTATGAAGATAAATATTATGTGCATTATCTATTATATAGATAGTATTTGGTTTGTTGATCTCTAATTCGCCACCTGTTACTCCTATACCTATAGTATTATCGATTTTAGAATTAGGATATACTAAGAAAAAGTTATCATATCCAACACCTACCAGTGGATGGTTTTTTACAAGTTTTAAACTATTTTTCCATATTCCTATTCTACCGTTACCACCATCATTTATAGTCTTATTAATATCACACATCTCACATCTATCAATAGTATAAATATATTTATTTACAAAATATGTAGATGTATATGTTGCTATTAAAAGTAGGCATAATATTAATAGTCTTTTAAATATTAAACTTTTTTTAATTTTAAGGAATACTGTTAAAAATATTATTACAAGTATGAGTGTAAGAAAAGGACCTGTAGATTGTGAATTTATTAAAGAGATAAATAATAATATTATAATCAAATATTCTAATAAAGATGATTTCTTACTTATCAAATATTTACAAATATTAATACTTAAAACAGTTACGATTAAACTACCAAAAAAGTTAGGATTTATACATAGACCAAATGCCATATTTTCATCCTGTGTATATCTTATTATAAAGTCAAAATCTGTATATATTTGAAATAATGCATAAATTGAATTTAATATTGCAATTATAGTTATAAATTTAATAAATTTTTCTATAATATCTTTTTGTCCATTTACTTTCCAATTTATAAATAACAAATAATAACTAATTACTGATAGTAATCCTTCTTCCCTATATTCTCTACCTAATATTGCAATACCTTTATCTATTGAAAAAATAGTTGATAAAATACCCGTAAAAATTAGAATATAAAATAAATAGTCATATATATCTAATTTTCTTCTTTTTTTAATTAGATCTTTTATATATATAAATAGTAAAACTAATATAGAAAAATATAATACTATTGCTGGATTTATTGAACCATATGCACTAATAATGTTATACTTTTCTAAATATCTTGAAAATATTTGTAAGAGTGGTACTAAAACCAAAATACATACACTTGTTATTTTTAATAATTTTTTATTATCCACATTACCACCAAATCAATAATAACACGATTTCAAAAAAAAGGAAACTACTCTCCTTTGTTTTTAAAATTTATTACTATTGGTGTGCCCAACAAATCAAAAGATTCTCTTATTTTATTTTCTATATATCTTTCATATGAAAAGTGTACAAGTCCTTTGCTATTTACTTCTATGTTAAATGTTGGAGGCATCGTTTTAGTCTCACTTGCAAAATATATTTTAAGTCTTTTACCTTTGTAACTAGGTGGTAAATTCAATTCATAAGCCTGTCTTATCACGTCATTTAATAAACTTGTTTTTATCATTTTTTTACTGTTTTCATATGCATTTAATACTTCTGGCATTAAAGTATGAATTCTTGATTTTGTTTTAGCACTTAAGAAAACTACTTTTGCATATGGCATAAAAGAAAAATTAGATTTTATATCTTCTTTCCATTTTTTTATAGCCGTATCTTTATTTTCTATTAAATCCCATTTATTTACTGCGATTACTATTGCTTTCCCTGAATTAATTGCATAACCTGCTATATGTTTATCTTGCTCTATTATCCCTTCTTTAGCATCTATTACAAGTACACAAACATTAGATCTATCTATTGCTTTTAAACTTCTAAGTAAACTATATTTTTCAATGTTTTCATATACTTTACCTTTTTTTCTCATACCTGCTGTATCTATAACAACATATTTTTCATTATTGTAATTAAATTCTGTATCAATTGCATCTCTTGTTGTACCTGCAATAGGAGAAACTATAACTCTTTGTTCGTTAAGTAAAGCATTTACTAAACTACTTTTTCCTACATTTGGTCTTCCTATTATTGAAAATTTTACTTTGGTATCATCTATATCTTCTTCATATTTAGGAAATTTACTTGTAATTAAATCTAGTAAATCATATATTCCTGTTCCTTGCTCTCCACTTACTTTAACTATATTGTCAAATCCTAGTTCATAGAAATCATATTCATTTTCTTTTATTTTTTTACTATCACATTTATTGATTGCAACTATAACTTTGTTTGATACTTTTTTTAGCATATCACGTACTAAATAATCTTCACTGGTTAATCCTTCTTTTCCATCTACAACAAATACTACAATATCTGATTCATCTATTGCAAGAGATGCTTGAACTTTTATTTCGTTATTAAAATCATTATTCCCAAGTTCAATACCACCTGTATCTATTAAATGAAAACTATAATCTTTATAATTAACACTCCCATATACTCTATCTCTTGTCACACCCGGTGTATCTTCTATTATAGATATCTTTTTACCAACCATTTTATTAAATATAGTACTCTTACCTACATTAGGTCTTCCTACTAAGGCTACTACTGATTTTTTCATAAGGCACCCCTTTCAAGCAAAAGTATTATATCATTAAGCAAAAAAAAACTCAAGTATGAGTTTTTATGAAAGTGTTATTGTTTTCTCTTCCATTAAATCTTTACAAGTAACTTTAAATGCACCTTCTGCATGAGTAACTTCGCATAAAGGTTCAGCACCTTCTTTAGCACCATTTTCTGTTATCTTTCCTTTATCACCTGTTTCTACGGTTAGTGTTACATTCTCAACTTTAAAGAAATCTTTAATATCTTCAACTTTTCCTGGAACTTGTCCACCATTACTATACATATATGATGTAATTGCATATTCAACGCCTGTATATGCTAGTTCTGCTGAACGTTTTCTTGCTTGTGTCCTTGAATCATTGATTATTCCTAAAATGATTGGAGTAGCAATTAATGCAATAATTGCTAGTATTACTATTACTGCAAGTAACTCTATTAATGTAAAACCTTTGTTTTTCACTTTATCACCACCTTATTTTTATTTACTTATATCGATTTATTATTCTGTTTCAGCTTTTATTTCTGTTCCTTCCAATGTTTTTGATGTTAAATATGAAGCATCGCTTTCACTTTTACCACATTGAATTTTAAGTGATTTTGTAGTTTCATCTGTTGTTACTACACAAACAACACTGTCATCTGTAGTTATTACTATTTTTGTAGGCTTAGTTTCTGGGTCTAATTTTACGTTGCTCTCTTTTACATTTTCTATGTTTAATTTACTTTTGATATCTGCTAAAGTTGGAGTTGTTACTGTAGCTCCATCTGCTCCACTATATAATGCTTCAGTATATGCATACTCAATTCCTGTATATACTAACTCTGCTGAACGTTTTTTTGCTTGTTCTCTTGCATCATTAATAATTCCTAAAATTATTGGAGTTGCTATAAGTGCAATGATTGCTAGTATTACGATTACTGCTAGTAATTCTATTAAAGTAAAACCTTTGTTTTTCATTTTCTCACCTCTCTTGCTAAAATTCTAATATATTTTTAAACTATTTTATAGAAAATATTACTCTGATGGTTTTGTTGTAGTTGCAATTTTCTTGTCCTTTAAATACTTATCCGCTGTTGTTCCATCTCCACATTTAACTGTAAAACCTTGTGTATTATCTCCTGTAACTTCACAAGTTACATCATCATCAGTTTTAATAGTTATTTTGTTATCGGCATAATTAGCCTCTTTAACATTTTCTATATTTATATTTTTTGATATTGTTTCTAAAGTTGGATCTGTTATTGTTACTCCATCTGCTCCTTTATATAGTGATGTTGTGTATGCATATTCAACTCCTGTATATACTAATTCTGCTGAACGTTTCTTTGCTTGTTCTCTTGCATCATTAATAATTCCTAAGATAATTGGAGTTGCGATTAATGCTATTATTGCTAATATTACGATTACCGCAAGTAACTCTATTAAAGTAAATCCTTTGTTTTTCATTTTCTCACCGCCTTACTTTCTACTTTAAAGTATACTAAAATACAACTTATTTGTCAATAAGTTGTATTCTTTTAAGCCTTAGTTTACTATTAACTTAACGTTATTGTTTTTTCTTCCATTAAATTTGGACAAGCAACTTTAAATGCGCCATTATCATAAGTAACTGTACATAATTCAGTATTTGAACCATTTTCTTTAATCTTCCAAGTACTATTATCTAAAGTTAATGTTACATTCTCAACTTTAAAGAAGTCATCGATTTCATCAACCGTTGTTGGTACTTTTCCATTATTATTATACATATATGATGTTATTGCATACTCAACTCCTGTATATGCTAGTTCTGCTGAACGTTTCTTTGCTTGTGTCCTTGAATCATTGATTATTCCTAAGATGATTGGAGTTGCGATTAGTGCAATTATTGCTAGTATTACTATTACTGCAAGTAACTCTATTAATGTAAATCCTTTATTTTTCACTTTATCACCTCTCTAACTAAAACTCTAATATTTCTTAAACGATTTTATGAAAGTTGTTATTCTGAAGTTTTTGCTGTAGTTGCAATAGTTTTTTCACTTAAATATTTTGCCTCATTACCCTCTGTTCCATCTCCACATTTAATTTTAAATCCTTCTGCATTATTTCCTGTAACAGTACATATTACTCCATCGCTTGTCTTAATTGTTAATGTCGTTTTATCAGTATCAAGAGTTACATTATCTTTTTGTACATTTTCTATATTTATATTTTCTGATATTGTTTCTAAAGTTGGATCTGTTATTGTTGCTCCATCTGCTCCTTTATATAATGCTTCAGTATATGCATATTCAACTCCTGTATATACTAATTCTGCTGAGCGTTTCTTTGCCTGTTCTCTTGCATCATTAATTATTCCTAAAATGATTGGTGTTGCAATAAGTGCTATTATTGCTAATATTACGATTACTGCTAGTAACTCTATTAATGTAAATCCTTTATTCTTCATTATCTCACCGCCTTACTTTCTACTTTAAAGTATACTAGAATACAACTTGTTTGTCAATAAGTTTGTGCAGCGTTTGTTCACAAAATATTTACAAAGTAAAAACTCAATTACTTGAGTTTATTAATTATTCACTTAATGTTATTGTCTTTGTATCCATTAAACCATCACAAGTAACGGTGAAGCCTTTACTATCTGTTGTTAAAGCAATTGTGCATAAAGGATTAGCGTCATCTTTAGCGCCATTTTCTTTTATTTTTCCTTCACCATTTGATACTGTTAGTGTCACATTTTCTACTTTAAAATATGGTTCAAGTTCAGCAACTGTTTTTGGAACTTGTCCATTTTTACTATACATATATGATGTAATTGCATACTCAACTCCTGTATATGCTAGTTCTGCTGAACGTTTTCTTGCTTGTGTCCTTGAATCATTAATTATTCCTAAAATGATTGGAGTAGCAATAAGTGCGATTATTGCTAATATTACGATTACTGCTAGTAATTCTATCAAAGTAAAACCTTTATTTTTCACTCTCTCACCTCACTTATTATAATTTAAAATTTTTTTAATATAGTTTCAATTATTCTTTAACTGAAGTTGTAGTAGCTATTGTTTTTTCATTTAAATATTTATTATCAGTTGTTTTATCTCCACATTTAATTTTAAAGCCTTCTGTATTATTTCCTGTAACAGTACAAACAACACCATCATCTGTTGTAATTGTTAATTTGCTATTTGAATCAGTAAGATTTATATTAGATCTTTGAACGTTTTCTATATTTATATTTTTTGATATTGTTTCTAAAGTTGGATCTGTTATTGTTGCTCCATCTACACCTTTATATAATGATGTTGTATATGCATATTCAACCCCTGTATATACTAATTCTGCTGAACGTTTTTTTGCTTGTTCCCTTGCATCATTAATTATTCCTAAAATAATTGGAGTTGCAATAAGTGCAATTATTGCTAATATTACGATTACTGCAAGTAACTCTATTAATGTAAATCCTTTATTCTTCATTTTATCACCTCTTTCATATAATATAAATTTATCATAATACAATTAGTTTTTTTAATTTATACAATTTCACAAAAAATGTTAGATTATTTTCTAACATAATTAATCACTTGATGGTGTAGAAGTTGTAGTTGCAATAGTCTTTTCAGTTAGATATTTATCATCATCTGAACTGTCTCCACATTTAATTTTAAAACCAGTTGCATTATCTCCTGAAACTTTGCAAACAACACCATCATCTGTTGTAATTGTTAACTCACTATTACCAGTATTAAGTGTAACATTTGACTTTTGAACGTTTTCTATGTTTATATTTTTTGATATTGTTTCTAAAGTTGGATCTGTTATTGTTGCTCCATCTGTTCCTTTATATAATGATGTTGTATATGCATATTCAACTCCTGTATACACTAATTCTGCTGAACGTTTTTTTGCTTGCTCTCTTGCATCATTGATTATTCCTAAGATGATTGGAGTTGCTATTAATGCAATGATTGCTAGTATTACGATTACTGCAAGTAATTCTATTAAAGTAAATCCTTTATTCTTCACTTTCCCATCTCCTTATTATATTTAAAATTTTTATTAACTTAATGTTATTGTTTTTGGCTCATCTATTAAACCTTCACAAGTAACAGTAAATTTACCAGTTTCGTATGTAATATCACATAATTTTGTATCATCAGCCGCTCCATTTTCTTTGATTGTTCCTTTATTATTATTTTCACTTTCACTTGGTACAACTAAATTTACATTTTCAACTTTAAAATATGGTTCAAGAGCCTTTACTGAACTTGGTACTTGTCCACCATTACTATACATATATGATGTAATTGCATATTCAACTCCTGTATATGCTAATTCTGCTGAACGTTTTCTCGCTTGTGTCCTTGCATCATTAATAATTCCTAAGATGATTGGTGTTGCTATAAGTGCAATAATTGCTAGTATTACGATTACTGCTAATAACTCTATTAAAGTAAAACCTTTGTTTTTCACTTTCTCACCACCTTGCCCTACTATTTATATAGTATCACTTTTTATTTACTTTTGTCAATATTATGAATAGAATTATTTATGGAAACTGATACAATTTCTGATAATTTTTGAATTACAAAATCAATTTCTTTTGGTGTTACCATTAAATTATATCCTATTGGATTTAACACTTCATATATAAGAGTTTGTAATTCTTCTTCACTTAATGTACCAACAAGTCCTAGTAATTTTTCTTTATCTAAACTATCTACTTTTACTTTTTTATTCAAATAATTTACGTTATTAAATGTTAGTTTACTTTTAGGGTCATTCATATATTCTTTATTAAATGCATAATTTTTATAGATAAAGTTTATTGTATCTGATACTATAACTGTTGCATCTACTACTGTTGGAACACCTATTGCAATTACAGGTATACCTAATGTATCAATACTTATTTCTTTTCTTTTATTACCTATCCCACTACCAGGATGTATTCCTGTATCAGTTATTTGTATTGTTTTATTTAATCTTTCAATAGATTTACTTGCAAGTGAATCAATAACTATTAAATAACTAGGATTAATGTTATTTACTACTCCTTTTATAATATCACTAGTTTCAATTCCAGTTTCACCCATAACACCCGGACTAAATGCAGCAACTCTTTTATAGTTATTGCTTAATTCATTTAATAGGTATAAGTGATTAGTTACAATAATATTATTAACTACAAGTGGTCCTAAAGAATCAGGAGTAGACTTATCATTTCCTAGACCAACTATTAATCCAAAAGAATTCTTTTTAGGATGTATTAGTTTTTTTAATACAAATGTAAGAGTTTTTATTATCTTTTTTCTATTTGAATTATCTGTTACATCATCAAACTCTAGTGTGATATACTTACCCTTTTTCTTATTTAATGCATTAACTTCTTCTAACTCAACATTCGTAACTTTAATTCCATCTATAATTTCAGTTTTATGTTTAACTCCATTTAATTCAACTTCATCTTCAACATAATCAATCGCTAAGTCTGTTCTAATTTGATATTTACTTAAATCTACATCTTTATCCATGAAATCACCCTTATTATTTTTAACATTTTTGTTTATTTTATTGCATTTTTTAAGATTTTTTGTTAAAATATGTTTGTATGTCTTAGGAGGTGAACTTATGCCAAATTTAAAGAATGCTAAAAAAAGAGTTTTAGTTAATGTAAAAAAGGAAAAAGTTAATAATGAATGTGGTGCGTGCATGAAAACTGCTATTAAAAATGTTGAAAGAGCAGTAGCTGTTAAAGATAAACAAAAAGCAGAAGAAAAATTAAAAGTCGCTATTAAAGCAATTGATAAAGCAAGCGCAAAAGGAATTGCTTCTAAAAACACATGTGCGAGAAATAAATCAAGATTAAGTAAAAAAGTAAATTCAATGGAGTAAGGTTTACTTCTTTTTTTTGTAAAGTTTTAATAGTTTTAAAGTTTATACTTGAGAATAAATTATATTATGATATAATTAAATTGGTGATGCTATGAAAGATTTAATTAAAATATGTTTTATGATTTGTCTAGTAATAGTGGTCTATATTTATAGAAATGATATTGCAAACTATATATCTGATAATATTATTTATCAGGGAAGTAATAAAGTTTTAACATATAATGAATATTATCTTAATTATGATTATTCATATGTACAAAATACTGATGTAGATAAAGTTAAAAATTATCAAGATGTTTTAAATATTTTTTATACTATATTAAATAGCGGAGATGATACTTACTCATTTTACTGTGATTATAGTAATTGTACAGATGATGTTAAAAATTTAATAAACGATGATGTCAAAATATCTGATATTAATAATTTTGTACATCCTTATAATTCTTTTGATACTATAAATATTGATATTACAAAAAGTGGTAAAATAACTGTTAAAGTTAAAAAGTCATATAATGATTTAGAAATTAGTTATATTAAAAATTATATTAATAAATTTATAAATACTAATTTAAATAGTGATATGAGTGATTATGATAAAATTAAAATATTTCATGACTATATTGTAAATAATACACAGTATGATCAAAATTCTACTGATAGTTCTTATACGGCATATAATCTTATAACTACAGGAAAGGCTATATGTGGAGGATATAGCGATATTATGGCAATTTACTTAAATTCACTTGGAATACAAAATTATAAAATAACATCTGAAAATCATGTTTGGAATTTAGTAAAACTAGATAATACTTGGTATCACTTAGATATGACTTGGGATGATCCTGTTGCAAGTGATGGTAATCAATATTTAATTCATAATTTCTTTATGATTACTACCGAACAGTTATTAGAACTTGATAGTGTAGAGCATAATTTTGATATGAATGTTTATAAAGAAGCTAGTAATTAAAAAGAAATACTACTGATTATCGTGTATTTCTTTTATTTTATCTTCTATTCTTTTTCCATATTCAATAGATTCGTCATATATAAACTCTAACTCTGGTATATGTCTTAATTCTAAAGTATCTGCTAAAGACTTCCTTATAAATCCTTTTGCACTCTTAAGTCCTTTTAAAGTTTCTACTTTATCATCTAAAGTAGTAAAATATACTTTAGCATAACTTAAATCATTTGTAACATCTACATTTGTTATAGTCACAAATTTAATATTAGGATTTTTTACTTCATTAGCTACGATATAGCTAATTTCTTTTTGCATTATACTATCTATTCTATCGTTTTTTATTGACATTATTTTTTCTCTACCATTTCATAGGCTTCTATGATATCTCCTAGTTTAATATCATTAAAATTAGATATTGTAATACCACATTCTAAACCTTTTTTAACTTCTTTAACAGCATCTTTTTCTCTTTGAATAGAATTAATTTCACCATCATATATAACTACACTATCTCTTATTACTCTTGCTTTAGAATTAGATTTTATTACTCCATCTAATATGTAACTTCCTGCAATAGTTCCAACTTTAGAAAATTTAAACAATTGTCTTACTTCTGCATTACCCATTACTTTTTCTTCATAAACAGGATCTAGCATACCCTTCATTGCTGCTTCCATTTCCTCAACTGCTTTATAAATTATATCATAAAGTCTTATCTCTACATTTTGTTCTTTAGCATAATCTTTTATAGAATTACTAGGTCTTATATTAAATCCTATTATAATGGCATTTGAGGCACTAGCAAGTACTACATCACTTTCAGTAATTGCACCTACACTACTTCTTAATACTTTTACTTTAACACCATCTACATCTATTTTTTCTAAAGAATTCTTAACTGCTTCTGCTGATCCATTTACATCTGCTTTAATTATTACGTTAACTTCCTTATTTCCTTCTTTTATTTTAGCAAAAATATCTTCTAGGGATACTGTTCCTTTAGCATTTTGTTTTAAATGCTCTTCTACTTTTCTTGCCTCTCCAATACTCCTTGCTTGCTTTTCTGTTTCAAATGCCATAAATTTATCGCCTGCTTCTGGAGTATCATTTAAACCTGTTATTTCAACTGGTTGACTAGGTAGTGCGCTTGTTATTTCTTCACCTTTATCATTTTTTAAAGTTCTAACTTTACCAAAACAAGTTCCAACTACTATAGGGTCTCCAAGTCTTAATGTACCATTTTGAACAAGTATTGTAACAACAGGTCCTACTTGTTTATCTAATCTAGACTCTACTACACTACCACTTGCATATCTATGTGGATTTGCCTTATAGCCTTCCATTTCTGCAACAAGTATTATATTATCTAATAGAGTATCAATTCCTTCTCCTGTTTTAGCGCTTATATTTGTAAATACTACATCTCCACCCCATACATCTGGTGTGAGTCCATAATCTGATAATTCACTCATTACCTTTTCTATATTAGCACCTGGCTTATCTATTTTATTTATAGCGACTAATATTGGTACATTTGCTGCTTTAGCATGGTCTATTGCTTCTTTTGTTTGAGGCATAACACCATCGTCTGCAGCAACTATTATGATTACTATATCAGTAATGCTAGCGCCACGAGCACGCATTTCAGTAAAAGCTGCGTGTCCTGGTGTATCTATAAATGTTATTAAATCATCTTTAACTTTTACTTGATATGCGCTTATTGCTTGTGTGATACCTCCAGCCTCACCACTTGCTACATTAGTTTTTCTAATTGTATCTAGAAGTGTAGTTTTTCCGTGATCTACGTGTCCCATAATTGTTACTACAGGAGGTCTTTTTACTAAATCTTCTTCTTTATCTTTTATTTCAAATTCTTCAAATTTAGTTTCATCTATTATTTTTTCTTTTTTTAGTTCTTTATTATATTCACTTACCAAAAGTTCTGCATTATCAAAGTCAACTTTATTATTAACTGTTGCAAGTATACCAAGCATAAATAATTTCTTTATAAGTTCACTTGCAGGTACATTTAATGCTTTTGCTAAATCTGATATAGTCATGCCTTCTTTATAAGTAATTACATTATTATCAACAGTTGGTCCATTACTTATAAGTTTTTCTTTGTTTTTATACATTTCCTTTTTCTTTTTAGCAAGTTCTTTTTTGTTAACTTTTACTTTATTTAATATTGGTTGTTGCTTTGGTTTAAAATCCATCTCATTATCTTGTTTTCTATTTTCTTTTTCTATAAGTTCTTCTTCATATTCTAAATCCATGTCATCTTCTAGGGCAATCATATTATCTAATTCAGTTATTGCCTCTTCATCTAATGAATCATTTTCGTCTAGTACAGGAATATTCAATTTCTTACATAGATTTAATATTTCACTTACAGTCTTGTCAACATCTTGTGCATACTCTAATACACTCATCATAAGTATCACCTCTTTTTTAGTTTTATAATTCTATTTCTATTTTTCTTCCACTCTTTTTATATGGAGTATATTTTACTTTACAAGTATCAAGTAATTTTTTAGATACTGTATTACCTTCTGTTTTGTCATATTTATCACTTAGATATATTATCTCTTTAATACCTGCTTGTATTATTGCTTTAGCGCATTCATTACAAGGGAAAAGAGTAACATACATCTTACAATCCCTAACAGGTATTTTAGAATTTAATATTGCATTTAATTCAGAATGACAAACATATGCATATTTAGTATCCAAGAAACTTCCTTCTCTTTCCCATTTCATATCTTTATCATCATCAAAGCCTATTGGAGCGCCGTTATATCCTAGCGATACTATTTTATTATTTTTATCTACAATACATGCTCCTACTTGACTATTTGGGTCTTTACTTCTTTCAGCAGAAATTATCGCAATTCCCATAAAATATTCATCCCAAGTTATATAATCTTCTCTTTTCATTAAATCCTACTCCTTAATTCATCATATATTTCATCAGGTACTACTGATTCTAATTTTCTATTAAGTATTTTAGATTTCTCTGCTCTATTAATGACATCTATGTCTTTTTTTAAATATGCACCTTTACCATTAGATTTTCCTGTATCATCAATTATGATATCACCTAGAGGAGTTCTTACTACTCTAATTAATTCCTTTTTTTCTAATTTTTCACCTGTTACAACACATGTTCTCATCGGTATTTTTTTCATACTTCACCTATTCTAAAATATTAATACCCGCTTCTTTTACTTGCGCTAAAGTTTTAATTTCTAGATTGTAATGTGTAAGTCTTGAAGCAAGTTTAACATTTATACCTTTTTTTCCTATTGCAAGAGATAAATTATCATCATTTACTACTACCATAGTTTCTTTTGTTTTTTCATCTAATACAAATACCCTTAAATCTTTTGCAGGAGCAAGTGCATTTTGTATAAATTCAACAGGATCTTTAGAATATTTAACTATATCTATTTTTTCTTTTCCAAGTTCTTTTAATATGTTTGCAATTCTAGTTCCTTTTTCTCCTATACAAGCACCTATTGGATCTACATTACTATTTTCTGAATAAACTGCTATTTTAGTTCTATTACCTGCTTCACGAGCAATACTATATATAAGTACTGTTCCATCACTTATCTCAGGTATTTCAAGTTCAAATAATCTTTTTATGAAACCGAAATGTTTACGACTTAAAAGTATTAAAGCACCCTTAGAATTTATATCTACTTTACTTATATATACTTTTATATTAGATCCCATCTTTATTTCTTCTCCTGGAATTATTTCTGATTTAGGAAGTAAGCCTTGTGTTTTACCTAAGTTAATATAGTAATTTTTTTCATCTTCCATTTCAACTGTTCCAGACATCATTTCATCTTTTTTCTCTCCAAATTCTTCTGCTATATTACTTCTTTCTGCTTCTCTTACCTTTTGTATAATTACTTGTTTAGCAGTTGCTGCTGCTACTCTACCAAAGTCTTGTGGAGTTACTTCTTCTTCTATAGTTTCTCCAACTTTTATATTAGGATCTATTTTCTTTGCTTCTTCTAGTGTTATATGTATTTTATCATTAAACTTAAATGGTCTATATCTAAATTCTTCAGGTAAATCTTCTAACTCTTCATCTTCTAATTGTTCCTCCGTTAAGACTTCTTCATCTTTCATAGGTATTTCATCTTCATCTAATGATTCTTTATGATTTTCATCTAATACTACAGTCTTGTATGAAAATAGTCTAAAGTTAAAATTATCTTTATCTATTTGTGTACGCACATTTGACAAACCTGTTTGCTTTTTATATGCACTTGTTAGGGCAAGTGCCATAGAATCAAATATATAATCCTCACTCATTCCACGTTCTTTTAAAAGTTCTAATGCTTTTTTAAATTCTTTACTATTCATATTACTCACAACCTTTCTGTTTTGAACAAACATCTAATATATAACTATCTTCAATTTCTAAAGTATCTATTATAGGATCTATTAAGTGTGTCACTAAAACACAATCCTCTATATCTACAATACCATTTTTATCTATAACTATTCTAAGAAAATTATTACCATCTTCCTTAACGTATAGTACTTCATCTAGTATAAAACCATTAGAATTTATAGTTTCTTCTATTAAAGATTTAACCTTACTTTCTATATTCATGCATACCTCCTAATTTAAAGAGTGGGAAATTCCCACTCTCAAGACAAATTAATTATATCATAATTTTACTTTTTTTCAAACTCTTTTTGTTTTTTTTATATATTTTCTGATATAATATTATTATAAATGGAGGAATTTATGGAAAAAGAAAAAAATTATGAATTAAGAGATATGATTATTGGATTTGGAGTTTTGTTTATATATTTAATCGGTTCTGCATACTCGTATGATTTCATTGGATTATTTGGTATAAATTATAATAATCTTAGTTTTATAGCAAAACAAGTTTATTTAATCTCATATGAAATATTTTTAACACTCATAATAGTTTATATATATAGAAAAGATTTTATTCCTAATTTAAAAGATTTCATTAAAAATAATGTTTCATACTTTAAAAAGTATATAAAATATTGGTTTTTAATGTTAGGACTTATGATACTTAGTAATTTAATTGTTACAATGTTTACTACAACAGAAATATCACAAAATCAAGAAACTATTGTATCATTACTTGGTGAAGCACCTATTTATACATTTATACTTACAGTATTTACCGCACCAATACTTGAAGAATTAGTATTTAGACTATCATTTAGAAAAATGTTTGCTCATACAAATTTATTATTTATATTCTTCTCAGGGTTATTTTTTGGAGGTATGCATGTAATTAGTTCATTTACTAATATTACAGATTTACTATTTATAATACCTTATAGTATACCTGGATTTATATTTGCATATATTTATACTAAATCCAAAAATATATGTGTACCTATGTCACTACACTTTATACATAATGGAATCATGATGTGTCTTCAAATTATATTATTGATGTTTATATAAAAAACGAAGTTAACTTCGTTTTTTATAATTAATTACTTTTTAACTTTTTACTTAGAAAAATTGTTACACACAAACTTAACAATGCAAGTACTATATAAGATATACTAGAATCATATGTATTTGGATTTTGTTCATTATTTTCTTCTTTTTTCTTATCAATCATAGAATAAGTACCGTCTTCGTTCTTTACTAATTCTTTATCTTCAGACTCAATAGTTAAATTACCATTATTAGTAATTATTCCTTCTATCTTACCTTCACCAGTTTCATCAACGATAGTTAAAGTCTTATCCACATTATTTACTATATTACCTTTAACGGTATGTCCATTTAAATCCAAATTAATATCTTTAGTGTTATTTAATTGATTATTTTTATTCCATACTGTTTGTGATTCATCAGTATTATCCAATAACACTAAGTTATTAGTTGTGTCAGCTTTAGCATTAACTAATGCTTGCTCCAATAATCCATAATAAGTAGTGTTTGTTTCATTATAGACTTTGGCTCCACTTACAGTGCCTTCAACTTTTCCACCTTTAACAGTTATAGAACCAACATAAGTTGATTTACCAGCTTTTTGAATAAAATTCAAATCTGCATCTTCTGAAACTACTAAAGTTACACCTTCATTAATTTCATAATTTTGACTAATTACATCTTCTCCTGAAATAGTTAATTTAGCTCCAGATTGAAGAAATCTTGAAATATTTGAAGATAATTTAGCACTAACATCTCCAGTTACTTTAATTGTTCCTTTTTGGTTAACACCTAACTTACCTTCTAGACTTCCACCAACCATGTTAATTGAAGAACCTGTACCAGTAGCTAGTGGTGTAGTCGCACTAACTGTACAATTAGTTAATGTTGTTTTTGAATCTTTATCAGCTAAAACAGCACCAGCTCTATTTGTACCTTTGATGATAGAGTTAGTTGCAGCTAAATCACCATAGTTTAAAATAGCAGTATGAGTATCAGTCGAAGTTGATGTTAATGATGAATCTGTAATAACAGCCACCTTATCAGGTTCATTTTTTACACAAATAAATGGGCTTTCAATAGTAACACCTGAAATTTGTAATAATTTTCCGATATTACGAACAGCTGATGAGTCATTATTAGCAGCACCAACAATTTTTCCTTTCTTTTCTCCAGAATCTTTAATCATTAAAGATCCTTTATTGTCAATAGTATAACCATTTGAAGGTCCAGTTAAAGTATATCCTGCCAAATCAATTGTTATACTTTCACTAGAATTAACCTCAAAAGTTTTAGATAAAGTAACATCTCCAGTTAAAGTAATAACATTTTCATTATCCTTATGTGGTAATTCATTAGCAATATCTGCGGCATTCGCTGTTTTAACTGTTAAAAACATAGCGCATATTGCAAATACAAACATTGTAATTTTTTTCATTTCTTTTCTCCCTTTCTTTTCTAGACAAGTATCATCTACCGTCAATAATATCATATCATCCATGTCATGCTTTGTCAATCAATTTTTTCTTACTAAATTTAAATTTAACAGTTGATGTTACATAAATATTTGGATGATAATGCATTAAATTTTGTTAATTTTAAAGAAAAAAGATAGATTATAATCTATCTAATTTAATGACCTCTTTTTCAATACAAGTATTGTAGAAGTTAAACCAATTAAAGATATTAAAACTAATACTAAATATTTAGAAATTCCATCATATGTATTAGGATTTTCAGAAGCATCGGTTACTTTAGCAAATTCTGCAACTAATTTAACATTAGAATTAGGCATGCTAAATTCACTATCCTTTAATACTTCTTCTTTATTAGTAGTTAAATTTATTAATTTTAGTGTTTTTAATTCATAACCATCATTTGCTTTTGTAGTTACCTTAACTTTTTGTCCCTCTTTAGCATAATCTAAATCAGTGCTTACATCACCATTTATAGCCTCTTTATTAATTATATATAATGTATCTCCTTCACTGTTAGCAATCTTTGCGCCTTCACCTAAATCTAATTGTGATTCATCATTTAAACTTAATGTTGCACCTTCTTCTAATTTTATAACTACTCCATTTGATGCTTTAACTTTTCCATTGATAGTTAAAGTTTTACCATTTGAAATAGTCAAAGGTTTATTAATAACTAAAGTAGTTCTCTCATCAACTGTTAAATCTTCTTTAATCTCAACATCTTCATTTACGACAACCTTTGGAGATTTAAAATTTAAAGCACTTTTTAATGTTGGGAAATATATTCCACTAGTTGTATAATCACCATATATTGGATAATTTAGTTTATATACTGAACTAATATAATCTTTTTTACTTTCATAACTCCATCCCCACACATTATAATTTTGAATAGTCATGAAATAATAATTTTTACCATATACTAATTCATCATCAGAAGATACTTCTAATTTTTCTTTCAAAACATTTTTTATAGGTGTTTTTCCATCAAACTTGTAAGTTACATATTCTGATTTACCATCTTTAATGGATACTACATAAACTAAAGCATTCCAAACTGTAGAATAATTTGAATTTTCTTCATTTTCAATATTTTCTTCTACAAGTTTTTTTGCATCCAAAACACTTTCATTAGAACTATAATTATATTTTTTAAAACTACTTCCCTCTAATCCAGGATTAACTC
Organism: uncultured Bacilli bacterium; assembly: GCA_947628685.1. GTDB lineage: Bacteria > Bacillota_I > Bacilli_A > RF39 > UBA660 > UMGS1613. Next base: position 939 of record CANRAT010000026.1, on the reverse strand, counting down.
CAAAATTATAAGTAGCATATAACGCCCCAGTACCTGGCATATGATTAAATACTGCATTTATAAAATTTTCATCTGCAGTTGCTTCAAATGTTACCTCTGTAATATCATTATCTTTATCATATTTTTTATCTGTTATTTTAACATAATTATCATCTAATATTGAAACCTTTTCACTCAAATCTGTTGCCTTTACATTTAATAACGCAACAAAAGCAACAGCAAGCATCATAAATAATTTACTAAATTTTTTCATTGTAATTTCACCTCCTTACTATCTTCATAAATATTTTAATATATATATTTGTTTATGTCAATAATAATATGGCTATCATTTTTAGGTAAAATTTTTTTAGATAAAGAAAAGGACCAACGGTCCTTTTAAATTTTATTCTTCTTTATTATATGCTTCAAATATAGCATCTTCAAACATTTTTCTTGTTTCAGCATTGATTGGATGAGCTATATCGTGATATTCACCTTCTGCATTTTTTCTACTTGGCATAGCGATGAATAATCCTTCTTTACCTTCGATGATTCTAATATCGCGAACTACGAAACAATCATCAAGTACAACTGAAGCAATTCCTTTCATTTTAGTATCATCATTTTTTTTGTGAACATTGACTGACGTTATTTTCATAAATTAGCATCTCCTTCCGTTATCATTTCACAACATAAGTATATAATAAATGTAAAACAAAGTCAAGCATAAGTTTCTATATTTCAAAGTATTAATTGGCATTATATTTATCTTTTAAAGATCTTTCATATTCTCTTTTTATATCTTTTTCTTTTATAGATTCTCTTTTATCGTAATTTTTTTTACCTTTTCCAAGTCCTAATAATATTTTTACTTTATTACCTCCCGAGTTTGACAGTTGCTATTTTTCAAAATGTTAGTTTAGCCTTTATATTATAAGGCTTTTATTTTGTCAAGAA
>CANRAT010000025.1 GCA_947628685.1 uncultured Bacilli bacterium | reverse complement strand
TTCGGAGATGTATTCTATCATAATTTAACTTAAATTTGCTTTTTTATAATGTCTACTCTATGGGGTGCATTTCAGACATCTTTATTGTTTTTTAAAAATTCTCTTAAAATTTTAGTTAAAGCTCTTTTTTCAATTCTAGAGACATAACTTCTAGAAATTCCAAGTTTTTTAGCTATTTCTTTTTGAGTTATTTCATCATTATCATTAAGACCATATCTTTCTATTATTATTTCTTTTTCTCTTTTAGTTAAAACTTGTAAATATTTCTTTAAATCTTCTGTTATTTTTTCTTTATGAATATCAAGTGCATAATCAGGAGTTGGAGTTTTAAGTATATCAAGTATTGTTATTTCATTACCTTCCTTATCAAATCCCACTGATTCATTAATACTTATATCTTTACTTCTTTTCTTATTATTTCTAAAATGCATTAATATCTCATTTTCTATACATCTTGCTGCATATGTAGTAAGACGTGTGTTTTTACTTTTAGAGTAACTATCTACACCTTTAATAAGTCCTATTGTGCCTATACTTATAAGATCATCTGTATCTTCATTTTTATTATCATATTTTTTAACTATATGAGCAACTAATCTTAAGTTGTGTTCAATAAGTTTACTACGTGCATCTTTATCTCCCAAATTAGCCTTTTCTACGTATAAATCTTCTTCTTCTTTAGAAAGAGGATCAGGAAACGAATTATTTGAATATGCAGCAGTAAATATGTAAAAGTCTTTAAATAAGTTTTTTATAAAATTAAACATAAAACACCTCTAGAACAATATATGCTTTACACATTTTGTCCTATACGACGTAAAGTTTATAAATTAATTTATAAAATTATTGAATAATAAAATATTATTGGATAAAATAATACTAGGTGGTTAGTATGAATTTAAAAAGAATAGAAGAACTAGGAGCAATGGATTATTATTTAGATTTAAAAAAATATATAGAAAGTTTTATTAATAAAAATTATCCATTAACAAAAGAAGATATGATATCTATAGTAAATAATAAAGATTCTTTCAATGTTTCCAAAAAAAAAGAAGTATATAGAGTGATGATGAGTGAGTTATCAAGCATACTGGAAACAATTATGAAAAGAAATGAACAATTTTTGAAAGATATAAGTGAAGGTAAAAATTTAAAAGCTGAAGATGTTGAACAATATAAGAAAAATTTATTTATGTATCAACAACAAATTTTAGAAGCTTTGTGGCAATACAATAATAATCCAAATACTATACAGACTGAAACTATATTTGAAAATAAAGAATATTTAACAGATGCAATTAAAAGTGGAGTAAGCGGAGAGGCTTTAAGTTCTACTTTAGAAGATATAGTAGGAAAGGTAGAACAAACAGGAAAGACACCTGCACAGTTAAAAGACACAGTTGAAGTTATAACTGAGATGAAAAGTGATATAAAAAATACTAATAGTTTAGAATATTCATCTACTTTAGTTAAAGAAAATAGCGAAAAAATTAAAAGTGCCTTAAATGAAGGTTTAACAAGTGATGAAGTAGTAACTAGTTTAACTAATTCGTTAAATAGTTCAAATACTAAAAAAGGAAAAGAAAATTTAAGTTTTATGACAAAACTTATAAGTAAAATGAAAAGAAAAGAACTTACTTTGTCAAATAATATGGAAAAAGGAAGACAAAAAATTAAAATATAAAATATATTGACTTATAACACTTTAAGTGATAAAATTAATACATAAATCGATGAGAGAGAATAGTAATAAAATATTATTTTTAAGAGAGTTAATGGTTGGTGAAAATTAATACTTGTATTTTATGAATCTACTTTTGAGTGAAATGTAAACATTTCCGGTAATGCCGTTATGCTAATTAAGACTATTTTAGGATGGTACCGTCTTATGACTCCTAATAATAGTCTTTTATTTTTAGGAGGGATAATATGATAGATATTAAATTAATAAGAGAAAATAAAGAGTTAGTTAAAGAAAATATAAAAAAGAAATTTCAAGATGAAAAATTACCTATCGTAGACGAGATAGAAAAACTTGATATGGAATATCGTGAGTGCAAAAAAAAGGGTGATGACCTAAGAGCACTTAAAAACTCTAAAAGTAGTGAGATAGGCTCACTTATGAGAAATGGCAAAAAAGATGAAGCAGAAAAGATTAAAGAAGAAGTTTCTAAATATGGTAGTGAACTAGAAGAGTTAGGTAAAAAAGAAGAAGAATTAGAACTTGAAATAAAGAAAAAAATGATGGTTATACCAAATATAATAGATGATAGTGTTCCAATAGGAAAAGATGACAGTGAAAATGTTGAAGTTGAAAGATTTGGTGAGGCAAAAGTTCCTAATTTTGAAATACCATATCACGCGGATATAATTGAAAAATTAAATGGGCTTGATAAAGAGGCATCATCTAGAACAAGTGGGAATGGATTTTATTATTTAATGGGAGATATTGCAAGACTTTCAACTGCCATGTTAAGTTATGCAAGGGATTATATGATAGATAAAGGATTTATATACTGTATACCTCCTTTTATGATTAGAAGTGATGTAGTAAATGGTGTTATGTCATTTGCTGAAATGGATGCTATGATGTATAAAATAGAAGGTGAGGACCTATATCTTATTGGAACTAGTGAGCATTCAATGATAGGTAAATTTAAAGGTCAATTAATAAAAGAAAGTGAACTTCCAATAACAATGACATCATATTCTCCTTGCTTTAGAAAAGAAGTAGGTGCTCATGGATTAGAAGAAAGAGGAATATATAGAGTACATCAATTTGAAAAACAAGAGATGATAGTACTATGCAAACCAGAAGATTCAATGAATTGGTATAATAAAATGTGGAAATACACAGTAGAAATATTTAGAAATATGGATATACCTGTAAGACAACTTGAGTGCTGTAGTGGAGACTTGGCAGATTTAAAAGTTAAATCATGTGATATCGAAGCTTGGAGTCCAAGACAACAGAAATATTTTGAAGTTGGTAGTTGTTCTACTTTAGGAGACGCACAAGCAAGAAGACTTGGAATTAGAGCTAAGGGTGAGAATGGTAATTATTATTTGCACACATTAAATAATACTGTTTTAGCAAATACAAGAGCCCTTATCGCTTTAATTGAAAATAATTATAATGAAGATGGAAGCATAAATATACCTAAAGTTTTAAGACCATATATGGGTGGTATTGAAAAAATTGAAATAAAAAAATAATGATAATTAAAATCATTATTTTCTTTTTACGTGTTTAAAAGTAAGTGTTGTAGGTACGGATTTATTTTTTTTCATACTATTGAAACTATTAATAACCATCTTTATACTTAAATTTACATTTGGATATTTTTCTTTAAATTTTTTGTTATCTATTAATTCATGAAATACATCGTTTACATCAGCAATATTATCATCGTTTATAACCATTAAAGATGCTTTTAAAAGGCAATTTCTTATTATTACTCTTAAGTTTATAGGTAATTTTTCTAAATCTTTATCAGGGATTTCTATTAACTTAAATATTTGTACAGTTGCTATATCAGAACTCCATTTATTTTTTAATTCATAATATTCTTTCATATTATAATTAAAAAATTTAGAAACAAATTCAGATGAAAGATATAAATCACTAGGTATTTCAAAGTTATTACTTATTAACATGTTTTCAATATCTTTATTCTGATATATGATATTGTATTTTGCTCTTATAAGATTATTTTCTATATTAACATTATCACTTTTATTTATACTTTCTTGTATAAAATATAAAAAACAATTAAAGAAGTCAACTTCAATAGCATTCATTATCTTTGCTTTTACAATTTTTTGATCATTACAATTTTTATTTTTAGTAGTAGGATTTATATAACGTTTAGATTCAATATTTCTTAATATATTTAAAACCCTAATAATGTCATTATCTTTTGCATTTCCAAATATAAGTCTTTCATATTTTTCGTTTTGTTTAAATTTTATAAAACTTTTAACATATTTAATTAAATCGTTAAATCTTGAAAATGATAAACTTTTATATATTTTATTTTCTAAAATATTTATTAGTTTAAATGAATTAAGTAATTTTTCGTATCTATCACTATTTTTAAGACCATTTATTTCTAGTTCGCACATTTGATTATTTAAAAACTCTATATTGCGTGAATATTGAATTAATTCCTTAATTTTATTTTTTTCATTCTTATTTATTTCAATAATATCCATATTTCACCTCGAATGAATATATATTATCACATTACAAATATTTTTACAATAAAAAACGACCAAAAGATAAGATAATATATTTAAAAACTCGAACTTTTAAGAGTCCGAGTTTATTATCTTAAATGGTGTCCTAGGAGAGATTCGAACTCCCGACACTCGCCTTAGAAGGGCGATGCTCTATCCAGCTGAGCTACTAGGACATCCGTTCCAAGGAACAAGATAATTATATAATAAATTTATAAATTATTCAATACTTTTAATCACACTTTTATAAATTTCTTCATCTTCTACATTAAAAATAACTGTATTTACATCATAATTATCACTTATACTCATAGAAATAGTATATATTACTTCTTCTAATATTTCTTTAGTATTAATGTCATTAAATATCGCACTATTAAAATTAACTACCAATTCATCTTCAAGTTCATTAACAGAAAGTATTTTAGTATTATTGTTTAAGTAACTCATAAGATTAGTTTTATATACATTACTACTACTTAGTTCATCTATAATTATTTCTATTTTACTTCTTGTATCATTATTTACTTTAGTTACAGGAACATAATATTGCTTATCATTAAATTCACTTACATAATATACAGTAGTTTTATTTATATCTTTAGTACTATTTATATTATATTCTTTATTTATTCCAAAACTTCTATCGAGTGTTGATGGAAGAACTATTTTAGATTGAGGTAGTTTAGTTAAAATATTTCCATCCATATAAATAATTACATATTTAACATCTTCTATACTTGTTAAAGTATAAACAATAGCTTCAATTATCTTTTCTTCATTATCAATACTAGTATTCATAAGTTCAGATGTAAAATCTACTTTAATAAGTCCATCTTTATATGTTAAACTGCGAATTTCAGTATTACTTGGAATAACTGCTTTAAATCCATTTGGTATACTATCTTGTTTACTTGAATCAATTATGAGTGCTTTTATAAGTTCCTTAGCCTTTGATTCTATATCTTTACTTTCTATTGCTATTTTAGTACTCGCTAAAAGTCCATTAGAATCAAGTAGGAATATATAAGATGTATCAATAGATTTATCTACATAATCTAGTTCTTCTTTAATATCTAATTTTTTATCTTCATCTGGAATAACATAAATGAGTAATATAGCAAATAGGGCTATAAAACAAACGAGTATTTTTTTAGTATAAATTCTTTTTAACATCAAATCACCTATAAAAATATATGTAAAAAAACGTATAAAAATACGTTTGTTATAAAAGAATATTTATATTTTCATTACTACCACATAACCAATCTAGTGAAATATTAAATTTTACACATATTTGATAAGCAAAAGATGTAAGTATTAAAGTTTTTCCTTTTTCATATGCACAAATAGTAGATTGAGATGTATTTAAAATTTTTGATAATTCCGTTTGAGATAAGTTCATTTTATGTCTTAATTCAGTTATATTTTTCCCTATAACTTTGCGATTTAATTTATATTCTGAGTATTTATTTTCGTTTGATAATCCAACAATATAATCTAAAGTTACTTTATAATATTCACTTATTTTTTTTAACCATTTTAAAGGAATAATCGTTTCTCCTGTTTCCCATCTAGAATAATTTTGTCTACTAATTTTTAAATAAGAACTTATATCGTTTTGCCTTAAATCATTCTCTTCTCTTATCTTTTTTAACCTATTAAACATATTACCACCAATATAATTTTCTCATTATCAAAAAAAATAATTAATATTATGCACAAAAATACGATATTTCATGATATAATATAATTGTGAAAAGGTTCATTATAGAATATATAAAATAATTTATGATAGGCTGAGTAAACTAAAAAGGGAGATGTATAATGAAAAAGGGATTTACATTAATAGAACTACTTGCAGTAATAGTAATACTAGCGATAATAGCATTAATAGCAACACCAATGATATTAAATATAATAAATGATTCTAAAAATGAAAGTGAAAAAGTAAGTAAAGAATTATATTTAGATGCGGTAATACAAGCAATTGCAAAAGAAAATTTGAATAATGAGTTTAATCCAAGTATTTGTACAATTGAAAGTGATGGGAATTTACTATGTATACAAAATAGTAAAATAGAAAATTTAAAAGTTGAAGTAAATGGAACAAGACCATGTGGAGGAGCAATAGCTCTAAATAGTTTAGAAGTAACAAATGAAGCAGTAGAATTTACTTGTGATTCTCCATCATTTGCAAAAGATGATTGGCTAACAATAATAGCAAATATAAGATTAGGAAAAAATGTATATAAAGTAGGAGAAGAAAAAGAAATAGTATTAAGTGGAGAAGAATTTAATAATCAGTCATTTACAGTAAGGATAGCAAATATTTCTAACGATGAGAGTGAAGGATGTGGAGGAGAAGATTTTTCTGAAACGGCATGTGGTTTTGTAGTAGAATTTGTAGATATAATAACAAGACACGTTATGAATACAGAAAATACAAATATAGGAGGATGGAAAGATAGCGAAATGAGAGAGTATCTTAATGTTATAGAAGGGAAAGAAAATAGTGGAACAATATATAAAGCATTACCAGATGAATTAAAAAGTGGTATAAAAGACACAAAAGTAATATCAGGACATGGTAAAGGAGATACTTCAGGAGAAGCAACTAATAATAACTTTGAAACAACGGATAAAATATACTTACTCTCATTTCATGAAGTATATGAAGATGGAACTTCAAATAAAGTAAGTCAATATGATACAGGTTATGATAAAACAAGACAACTAGATTATTATAGAAACTATAAAGAACAAGGAGTAACAACAGATAGTGATGAGGGTGCTATTAAAAACTATCAAAATAGTGCAACTTATTGGTGGCTTCGCTCGGCCTATTCTTTTTTTACTAATAGTTTCTACCTTGTGGGTACTTTTGACGGTTGGAGCAAAGATACGGCTAGTTCTGCCCACGGAGTAGCTCCCGCATTTAGGATAGGCTAAATTAAACCTTTTATGTAATATAAAAAATGATATGTATTCATACCATTTTTTGTTTTATAAAGAAATTTCTCCAAGCCTTAATAATTCTACAACTGCACTAGCTCTACCTTTAACTCCTAGTTTTTGCATAGCATTTGAAATGTGGTTTCTAACTGTTTTTTCACTAATATTTAAAGTTTTTGCTATTTCTTTAGTAGTTTTATTTATTATAAGCATCTCAAATACTTGTTTTTCTCTTTTAGTTAAAATGCTTTTTTTCATTTTTACCTCACTTCCTAATAGAGTGGTTTATATTTTTTCTCATATTATTTTATGATGCTTATATTTTTAAGTGATTGTATGTGCCTAAAAAAAATTTCAAAAAATTATTTTTGAAATTTTACAGTTATATATTTATAATCATTATAATTAGATTGTATAGTTCTCATAATATTATTTGCAAGTTGATTGGAATTTTCACTGCTATTTACAGTTACATTTATCCCACTATCTGTAATTTTAACATATGCATCTAATTTATAAGTTTCTTTTACTTGATTTTCTAGTTTTTCTTCCTCACCACGAGTATCATTTAATTCTTTTATCTTTTCGTAGGCCTTATTTTTTTCTTCAACAGAAGATTCAGTATTTGTTAGTACTAATTGTAAATCTTCTATTTCGCTAGCCATCTTTTGATCTGATTCAACTCTTAAAGCAACAAGTATATCACTTTCTTCAACAGATATAGTAGACTCTTCAGCATCATCTTTATTATTTATATTGTTACCTGTTGTAAGCAATAATTCACTTGGCATAGTAATGTAGTAAATACTTAAAACGAGTATTAAACTAAAAAGTGTTAGAAACCATAAACTTCTTTTATTAATCATATAATCCTCCTGTCTTATCTACTAGATTATATTAATAAATTAATAAAATATTACACATTTTTTGTGAACCTGCCGTTTGCAGACTTTCACTAACACTCTATGAGATAATATGTGTGGTGATGGTATGCTTGATAGAAAGATAAGTAAATTTAAGTCAAAAGATGACATTCAATACATAGTTGGGACTAATGTTAGAAAAGTGTGTAAAGATAAACATATAAATTTGATGGAATTTTCAGAAGAAATCGATATATCATATGAATATTTAAGACACATAGTAAGTCCTGGAGGTCAAAAATCATTGTCGTTTTATTCTATGTACAAAATTGCTAAAATATTAGGCATTAGTATGGATGAATTATGTGCGGGAATATTTGATGATGAAGTTACAAAAAGTATATTGAGAAAATAAGAAAATAGAAATATTTTCTTTTTTAATTTATATGTGGTATAATTAAAATGGTGATAAAATGAAGAAAGTATTACTATGCATAATGGATGGAGTAGGTATTAGAAAAGAAGATCACGGTAATGCTGTTAGAGCAGCAGATACTCATGTACTTGATAATATGCTTAAATATTATCCACATAGTTTGCTTGATGCTAGTGGAGAAGAAGTAGGGCTACCTAAGGGTCAAATGGGAAATAGCGAGGTAGGTCATACTAATATAGGTGCAGGAAGAGTAGTATATCAACCACTTGAATTCATATCTAAAGAAATAAAAAATAAAAAAATATATGATAATGAAAATATAAATGAAGTATTAAATCATGTAAAAATGAATAATTCTAAATTACACATTTTAGGTTTACTTTCTGATGGTGGGATACATTCTCATATAGAGCACTTATTTGGACTACTTGATATGTGCAAAGAAAAAGGTGTTACGAATGTCTATATACACGTATTTACAGATGGAAGAGATACTCTACCTACATCTGGTATTAATTATATTAAAATGCTTAAAGATAAACTAGATAAACTTGGATTTGGTAAAATTGCTAGTGTTAGTGGTAGATACTATGCTATGGATAGAGACAACAACTGGAATAGAGTAAGAAAAGCATACGATGTAATAGTAAATGGACTTGGAAAAATTACTCCTGATATAGAAGAATATATGAATAAAAGTTATAATAAAGACATTACAGATGAATTTATTAAACCTATGCTTATAGATAAAAGTGGAATTATTAGTAGTAATGACGGCCTTTTAGTATTTAATTTTAGACCTGATAGATTAAGAGAATTATTTACGGCTATTACTAATGGTAAATTTAGTGAATTTCCACGTAAAAGATTTAAAAATATTAAACTTGTTACGATGATGCCTGTAAGTGAAGATGTTAAGTGTAAAAACGCTTATAAAAATCAAGAACTTAATAATACTTTAGGTGAATATTTAGCAGGTAAAGGATTAAAACAACTTAGAATTGCAGAGACAGAAAAATATGCACATGTAACATACTTTTTCGATGGAGGAATAGATAAAGACTTGCCTTTAGAAAATAGAATATTAATTCCATCACCTAAAGTTGCAACTTATGATTTAAAACCCGAAATGAGTGCATATGAAATAACAGATAAATTGCTTAGTGTTATGGATGAGTATGACTTTATAGTTTTAAATTACGCAAATGGTGATATGGTAGGACATACAGGAGTATTTGATGCTACTGTTAAGGCCGTTAGTGTAGTAAGTGAGTGTGTAGGTAAATTATATAATAAAGCCATGGAATTAGGATACACTATGGTTATAACTGCAGATCATGGTAATAGTGATTATATGTTAGATGATGATGAAAATATCATAACTAGTCATTCAACTAGTAAAGTGCCATTCATTATTACGGATCAAAATTATAAACTAAAAAATGGAAAACTTGCAGATATCGCGCCTACAATACTCGATATAATGGGTATAGAAATCCCTAGAGAAATGACAGGAGATAGTCTTGTTAGATGAGTTTTAATTATAATATAATAGATGCATTTAAACTATTATCAATTTCATTTAAATATAATATATTTATAGCAATTATAATAAGTTCTATTATATTTACTATCATACTCATAATTAATAAAGATAGAAAATTTAAAAATTATATTATAAGCATTATAAATGTAGTGTTAATATCTATTATTATTTATTATTATTTTAACGATATAATAAGTTTTAATTTTGAAAGTCCAATAAATAATATATACTTTTACTTTTTTAATTCCGTTATTTATTTAGTAGTGATGAGTATATTTACATTTATTTTTAATAAAAGTATAAATTTTATATTTTATTTAGTATCACTAATTAATATATTATTTTCTCTTTTTATGACAAACTATTTAGGAAATAACACGCTTATAGTAATGGGAAATATAATTCCAATGATTAAATTTGGCAATATTATATATATAGTTTATTATGTATATGTAATAGCCTGCTTAATAAAAAGGTATAAAATATATAAATATGCCATTAAAAATTGACAACAACTAAATTTTATATTATACTGAATGTAGTGAATGAAACTTCATATAATAAAAAAGAGATACATTTGATTTACCAGGTTAGGTGTATACTCTAATCTTTTTGGTTAGAAAACACCGAATCAATTGATTTGGTGTTTTCGTTTAGTCAATTTTAAACTGATGGGCAAGCAAAATTCACATTTTTGACAAAAGAAACATAACATGTTATAATAAACTCGTCTTTTGAAGGAAGTGAATAAGCGTGAAAATTGCTAGTGTAGATTTAAAAATTAGCGCGGTAAGACGAAGTCAATACCCAACAGATGGTAAATCTGAATATTTACTTGTTGGAAAAAGTAATGTAGGAAAAAGTAGTTTTATAAACACTTTAATAAATAGAAAAAACTTTGCTAGAACATCAGCAACTCCAGGAAAAACGCAAACAATAAATTTCTATAACGTAAATGATGCATTTTATTTAGTCGATGCTCCTGGATATGGATTTGCTATGTTAAGTAAGAAAAAGCAAAAAAAATTTGGTTTAATGATGGAAGATTATTTACAAAATAGACCAAATTTAAAACAAGTTTTTATGTTAATAGATTTTAGACATAAACCAACTAATGATGATATTATGATGTATAATTATTTAAAATATTATAAAATACCTGTTACTATAGTAGCAACTAAAACAGATAAAATTGGAATAACTATGCAGCAAAAGCAAAGAAATATGATACTTAATGAATTAGATTTAGTAGTAGGTGATGATTTCGTTATGTTCTCAAATGTTACTAAACTTGGTAAAAAAGAAATCTATGAAAAAATTGAAAGAACAATGTAGTTCTTTTTTTCATACTATAAAATAGGTGATTTAATGAGTATCAAGTTTACAGATGATCTTACATTTGATATATATGTAAAAAAACAAGTGATAGAAGATGTTGATTTTAATGATAGAGAATCCCTAGAAAAATATTTAAAGAAATTATTTAAAACACTTAAAAATAAGTATAATATAACAGTTGAAGGATTTTATGACATAACTGTTTATATAGATAAATATTATGGCGTTATATTCCATTTAGAAAAGGAAGATTTAGACTATTATGACTTTTATAAAAATCAAGTAGATATGAGGATAATTACTATTGATACAGAGTTTATGTACAAGGTAGATGATATACCACTTAATCTACTAGATAAAATTAATATATTTGCTATAAATAATGAGATATACATAAAGATAAAAGATGACCTTACTAATTTAGAAATGATGGAATTAGTAGAAAATAGTCGCCTTGTATTTGATAAATAATAATGCTATTTATCAAATGTATTATACAAATATAACTGCAAAACAATTTCCAAAACTTATAAAAAATGTCAAGTATTGGAATTTTTTTTCCAAAACTTGACTTTCAAATAAATATAGTATATAATTACATTCGAGGTGACTAAAATGATAGTTAGAACTGAATATCTTGAAGAATTAAAAAGATGGAAAGATAAAGATTTAATAAAAGTTGTAACAGGTATTAGAAGATGTGGTAAATCAACTTTGTTTGATTTGTTTATAGATTATTTAAAACATTCAGGAATAAAAGAAGGTCAAATAATCAAAATAAATTTAGAAGATGCAGATTATGATTTCAAAACTTACAAAGAATTATACGATTATGTAAATAAAAAAATAAAGACAAATGATAATTATTATGTTTTTTTAGATGAGGTTCAAAATGTAGATAAATTTGAAAAAGCAGTTGATAGTTTATATATAAAAAAGAATGTAGATGTTTATATAACGGGATCTAATGCATACTTATTGTCTAGTGAACTTGCAACACTCCTTTCAGGTAGATATATAGAAATAAAAATGCTACCACTTTCATTTAGTGAATACGTATCTGCTTTTGATAGTAATAATTATCAACAATTGTTTTTGGAGTATTTGAAAAATGGTGGAATGCCTGGAAATATAAGTATTTTAAAAACTAATCCTAATGATATAGATAAATATTTAGACGGTATATTTTCAACAATAGTTTATAAAGATATTATGATTAAAAATAATATAACTGATAAAATTCTTTTAGAAAGTATATTAAAATACATATTTGATAGTATAGGGAGTCCTATATCTGCAAAAAAAATAAGTGATACATTAACAAGTAAAGGATTATCTACAAGTAATCACACGGTAGAAAATTATATAAATGCATTTATTGAAAGTTTTTTAATATATAAGGCGAAAAGATTTGATATAAAAGGTAAAAACTTACTTGCTAGAGATTATAAATATTATGCGGTAGATCAAGGGCTTAGGAGTTACTTACTTGGTAAAAAAGCTGATAGTGATATGGGACATATATTAGAAAATATAGTATATTTAGAACTTCTTAGAAGGGGTTATAAAGTATATGTTGGAAAAGTTGATGAACTTGAGGTAGATTTTGTAGCAGAAAATAGAGAAGGGTTAAAATATTTTCAAGTTGCTTTAACAACTAGAGATGACCGCATACTACAAAGAGAACTAAGGTCATTACAAAAAACAGGAGATCATTATCCTAAGTATTTATTAACGCTCGATATGGATTTAGAAGCAGATTATGATGGAATAACAAAGATTAATATAGTAGATTGGCTATTAAATAAGAAAAACTGACGATTGTCAGTTTTTATATTACAATTGCAAATAAATTACCAGAGCCTTTATTAACAAGTTTAGTTAAAGTTTGACCTAATTTATATCTAGCATTTTCAGGAGTTAAAGATAGTTTTGCTTGTATACCTTCTTTAACTATATTATCAATGCTTCTTCCAAATATTTCACTTTTCCATATAGCAGTAGGATCAGTATCTTTATCTTTCATAAGATAATCGATAAGTTGTTTACTTTGAAGTTCAGATCCTATGATAGGTTCAAAAGTAGATTCTACATCGACACGGAACATATGAATTGATGGAGCAACTGCTTTAAGTTTAATTCCATAACGAGAACCTTGTTTTATTATTTCTGGAGTTTCAAGTTTCATATCGTTAAGTGTAGGATTAGCGACTCCATATCCAGTTGTTCTAACCATTTGAAGTGCAGATTTAATTTGATCATATTCTGTTTTAGCCTCATTATAGTCTTGGAATAACATAAGCAGGTCTGCTTTGCTTTTAACACTTATACCCATAGTTTCCTTTAAGACTTCATCATATAAATAATCAGGTGCTTCTAGATTGATAGTAACAACTCCTGTTGATGTATCTACATTAGAAATATATGCCTTACTTATATGCTCTGAATTTTCAAAATGTGATGTAATAGTATCTATATCTCTTAATTTATCAACTTCAACAACACTTTCTCTAATTTTTTTGATATATTCAGATTTTAATGAATTACTTGGATTTAAACATGCTATCCAATCTGGCATGTTGACTTTTACTTCTACAACAGGGAATTCATATAAAGATTCTCTTAATACACTATATACTTCTTTTTCATTCATAGCCTCTACTGATAGAGGTAATACAGGAACCTTATATTCTTCTTTTAATTTTTCTGCTAATCTTTCAGTTTCAGGTAAAGTAGGGTGAGCAGAGTTTAAAATAACTATGAAAGGTTTACCAATTTCTTTAAGTTCATTAACTACACGCCCTTCTGCTTCTACATAATTACTTCTTGAAATTTCACCAAAAGAACCATCAGTAGTGATAACGATACCAATACTAGAGTGATCTCTAATAACCTTCTCAGTGCCTATTTCAGCTGCTTCTATAAAAGGTATTTCATCATCGTACCAAGGAGTTTTAACCATTCTTGGACCGTTTTCATCTTCATATCCTTTTGCGCCATCTATAACATATCCAACACAATCAACAAGTCTTACATTACAACTGAAATTATCTATATTGATATTTGCTGCATTACTAGGAACAAATTTAGGTTCTGTTGTCATAATCATTTTACCTTGGGCAGATTGTGGTATTTCATCTAAACATCTTTTTTTCTCATATTCATCTTCTATATTAGGAACTACTAAATTTTCAATAAATTTTTTTATAAAAGTAGATTTACCTGTACGTACTGCCCCGACAACACCCAAATATAAATCACCACCTGTACGTTCAGTAATACTTTTTATAATTTCTATTTTTTCCATAACAACCCTCATTTCTAATTAAATATATGAGTATATGAAAAAGTTATTACAATTACATTAAGATATTAGATAAACAATGTTACAAAACTGTAAGGTTAAATAAATTTATTCATGGTATAATAATAAAAAGAATGTGAGGTCTATATGGATAAAATAATGATATTAGAAGATGATGAGTCAATTTGTAATGAACTTGAAAAACTTTTAGAAAATAATAATTATAAAGTTGTCATTTTAAAAGATTTTAAAAATGCTTTAAATGAAATATTAAAAGTATCTCCAGATTTAATTTTACTTGATATAAATATACCATTTATAAACGGGGAGGCATTATTACAAAATTTAAGAAAAGAATCTAATATTCCGGTAATTATGGTTACAAGTATTAATTCAAAGATAGATGAGGCACTATCTATTTCTTATGGTGCGGATGATTATATTACAAAACCTTATAATCCAAACATTTTACTTTTAAGAATAGGAGCAGTATTAAAAAGAACAAAAATAAATTACAATACAAATGTAAATGTACTAACTTATAAAGAATTAAAATTTGATTTACAAAAAGGAATAATTAAAAAGGAAAATATAGAAATAGAATTAACTAAAAATGAAATGATTATTTTTTCTTATTTGCTAAATCATCAAAATAAAATTGTAACTCGTGATGAACTCATGACAATACTTTGGGATAATTCAGAATATGTAAATGAAAATGCTTTAACGGTTAATATAAGTAGACTTAGAAATAAATTAAAAGAAATAGGTTATGTTGATGCAATAGATACAAGAAAAGGATTAGGGTACATTTTATCATGAAATTAGGTGCATATTTTAAAGATAATTTATATAAGTTATTTGTGTTTATCATTTGTTATGGAATTAATTTACTTATATTTTTAGCATTTAAAGTAGAAAAATCTGTTATTATATCTTCAACATTTTTGTATATTGTTTGTTTTTTATTTATTTTATTAATACCGTATTTTAGAAAGAAAAGGTTTTATGATGATTTAATTGCAAATACTCTAGCGCTTGATAAAAGTTATTTGGTATTAGAAACTTTATCTAAACCAGAATTTTATGAAGGCGAATTACTTTACCAAACATTATATGAAATCAATAAATCTATGAATGAAAATGTAAGATTAATAGAAGAACATTTAAAAGATTTTAAAGAATATATTGAAATGTGGATTCATGAGGTTAAAATTCCACTTTCTACTTTAGTTTTAATGAGTAATAATCATAAAGATAAGTTTGATAAAAAAACAAAATTGCAATTAAAAAGATTGGAAGATTATGTGGATCAGGTTCTTTATTATGTAAGAAGCGAAACTGCTGAAAAAGATTATTTAATAAAAGAGGTAGATTTATCTGAAATTATAAAAAATGTAGGTCTTAAAAATATGGATTATCTACTAGAAAATAAAATAGATTATATTGTTGAAAATGCCCGCTATAAGGTATTAACAGACTTTAAATGGTTAGAATTTATTTTAGGACAAATAGTTAATAATAGTATTAAATATAAAAAAAATATTGATAATTCTTATATTAAAATATATGTTCAAGAGGCACAAGAAAAAACGACTTTAATAATTGAAGATAATGGTATAGGAATTAAAGAATCAGATTTAAAACAAGTCTTTGATAAATCATTTACAGGGGAAAATGGAAGAAATACTAATAAATCTACTGGAATGGGATTATTTATCGCTAAAAATATGTGTGAAAAGTTAGGACATAAAATAGATATCGATTCTGTTTATCACGAATATACGAAAGTTTATATAACATTCGCTAAAAACAAATATTACGATGTTTTAAAGTAATATTACAAAATTGTAATGTTCTGTAATATTAAAGATGCGACAAAATAGTTTTTTTGGATTATTATGTTTACGAAAGGAGAAATTTTATGGGAAATATTTTAAAGGTTGATAAAATTGAAAAATACTATGGTAGTCGTTCATCTTTAACGAAAGCAATTGATAATTTATCTTTTGAAGTAGAAAAAGGCGAATTTGTTGCCATTATGGGTGCATCTGGTTCAGGGAAAACAACTCTTTTAAATTGTATATCAACGATTGATAAAGTTACATCAGGACATATCTTTGTTGGAGGACTTGATATTACTAAATTAAAAGGTAATGAACTTAATAAATTTAGAAGAGAAGAATTAGGATTTATCTTTCAAGATTTTAATCTACTTGATACCTTAACCGCTTATGAAAATATTGCTCTTGCTTTATCTATTCAAAGCGAAAGTCCATCTTCAATAGAACAAAAGATAAAGAAAGTTGCTTTAGAATTAGATATAAAAGATGTTTTAAATAAATATCCATATCAAATGAGTGGAGGACAAAAACAAAGAGTAGCAAGTGCTAGAGCAATTGTTACAGATCCAAAACTTATTTTAGCAGATGAACCAACAGGAGCATTAGATTCTAAATCATCTAGAATGTTGCTTGAAAAATTCAATTATTTAGATAATTTAGGAGCAACTATTCTTATGGTTACACACGATGCTTTTACAGCTAGTTATGCAAGAAGAGTGATATTTATTAAAGATGGTAAAATTTTTAAAGAGATCCGCAAAGGGAAAGATTCTCGCAAAGAATTTTTTGATAAGATTATAGATGTCGTAACTTTACTTGGTGGGGATTTGAATGATGCTCTTTAAGTTATCGCTAAAAAACATCAAGAAAAGTATTAAAGATTATGCCATCTACTTTTTGACACTTATTCTTGGTGTTTCTATATTTTATGTTTTTAATGCATTAGATAGTCAAACTGTTATGATGAATGTTTCATCATCAACAGCAGAATTAATTGATCTTATGATGACTTTGTTATCTGGGGTTAGTGTATTTGTATCATTTATATTAGGATTTCTCATTATTTATGCTTCAAGATTTTTAATAAAAAGAAGAAATAAAGAGTTTGGAATTTACTTAACTTTAGGTATGAGTAAAAGGAAAATATCTTTAATATTATTTTTTGAAACATTATTTATTGGTATTATTTCACTTTTAGCAGGATTAGTAGTTGGAGTGTTACTATCACAAGTTATGAGTTTAGTTGTTGCAAATATGTTTGAAGCAAATCTCACAAAATTTGCATTTGTATTTTCATCAGCCGCTTGTATTAAAACAATTATTTATTTTAGTATTATGTATTTGCTTGTCATGATTTTTAATACAGTAAGCATCAGCAAATGTAAATTAATTGATTTAATAAATGGCGCAAAGAAAGTCGAAAAAATTAAATTAAAAAATCCTTATTTATGTATTATTATTTTTATTATTTCTTGTATTGTACTTGGAAAAGCATATCACATGGTAACAGTAGAATTTTTAACTTTACAAGAAGTTACTGATATATTAAAACCTATTATAATGGGTGCAGTATCAACATTCTTTATATTCTGGTCTTTATCAGGATTAATTTTAAGAATAGCAATGAGTATAAAAAAATTTTACTATAAAGGATTAAATAGTTTTACATTAAGACAATTTTCAAGTAAAATTAATACAACTGTATTTGGCGCAACTATTATATGTTTAATGTTATTTGTAACTATATGTTTATTATCTGCTTGTCTTACTATTAAAAACTCTATGAATGCTAATATTAAAAAACTTGCTCCAGTAGATGCTATGTTTACTGTTAATATGAATATGGATAAATATTATGATAAATATAGAGATTATGGATATAATGATTCTCAAATTAAAAACTCTCACTACACATCTAAAGAAATGTTTGAATTATTTGATTTTGATATTACTTCATATTTTAAAGATTATATAGAAGTTAATACTTATTCAACAGAGAATTTAACAATGAACCATACTTTAGGTTCCAAACTAAATAGTATTAGAACTAATTTTCCATTTTTAGCTTATGATACAATGGAATCTATCATGAAAATAAGTGATTATAATAAAGTCGCAAAATTTTATGGCATTAAAGAGTATTCTTTAAATGATGATGAATATATAATTGTGGCTGATTTCAAGTCAATGGTTAATGTTAGAAATATCGCACTTGAAAATAGTGAGGTAATTAATCTATTTGGACATACTTTAAAACCTAAATATAATACTTGTCAAGATGGATTTTTAGAAATGTCTAGTCAACATATTAATACAGGAATTATACTAGTTCCAGATAATATTTTAACTGAAGAATATTTAGTTCAAAATCATTTGATAGGCAACTATAAAACAACAGATAAAAAAGAAATAATAGAAATAGAAAATAATATTAATAAATTAGGTAAAGATCCTAAAGTAAATGAATATTTATTACCTGGTGGATCAACTAAACTTGCAATTAAAGAAGCAACAACAGGATTATCTGCTATGGTGACATTTATAGGCCTTTATTTGGGTATAATTTTTTTGATTAGTAGTGCGGCTATTTTAGGATTAAAAGAATTATCTGAAAGTAGTGATAATAAAGAAAGATTTAAAATGTTAAGAAATATTGGCGCTGATGAGAAGATGATTAATAGGACCTTATTTAGACAAATAGCAGTATTTTTTATGCTACCGTTAACGCTTGCTTTAATTCATTCTATCTTTGGTATAATATTTGCTGTTAAAATACTAGAAGTATTTGGAACGAGTGAATTGCTTCCATCAATTATTGCAACAGTTATATTTATTGTTATTATATATGGTGGATATTTATTAATAACTTATTATTGTAGTAAAAATATAATAAAATCTTAAATAGAAACTTTAAAATAAATTAAAGTATTGTGTACTTTATTATAAAAAAAATAGGGAAACCTATTTTTTAAAAAATTAACGTTTTTGATATATTTAAATATAAAAAATACAGTTTTTAAATTTTTACGCGT
Organism: uncultured Bacilli bacterium; assembly: GCA_947628685.1. Classification (GTDB taxonomy): domain Bacteria; phylum Bacillota_I; class Bacilli_A; order RF39; family UBA660; genus UMGS1613. Next base: position 665 of record CANRAT010000025.1, on the reverse strand, counting down.
AAAAATTTAATTTCAGTAAAATGTCACCCACAATTTATTAAAAATGCACTTTTGATATATTTTTTAAAGTGTGATAAATATATCTTGGGAGGTGATATTATAAAAACAGAAACTAAGTTTATAACGCTCAAATTTGATTTAATGTTTAAAAAAGTATTTGGAGATGAAAATGATTTAAGACCTATAAGGAAATTATTAAAAGAAATATTAGGAATAAATCCAAAAAAGATAAAAATACTAAATAATGAAAAAATAGGAATTCCATATAGAGATAAGAAAATAGAAGTAGATTTAATAGTAGAATTATCAGATGGAACAAAAGTAAATGTTGAAATAAATACATATGAAGGAAAAGAGATAATAAATAGGAATGTATATTATATGTGCAGAAATATAAGTAAAGATTTAAATAGTGGATATTACTATGATAAGATAAGTAAACATATACAGATAAATTTAGATTATAAAGGTATCCATACGAAACCAATAATGAGGTATAAATTATATGATAAGAGTGCAAAAGAAGAATTGACAGATATAATGGAAATAATAAGAATAGATATTCCATATTACACAAAAATGTGTTACAACCCGAGTTTGACAGATGAAGAAATAAAAAAAGTTTAATTTCTATTGAAATTAGGCTTTTCTTTTTACGCAAAGTA
>CANRAT010000024.1 GCA_947628685.1 uncultured Bacilli bacterium | reverse complement strand
TATACTAAAGATGCAAAAGCACTAGATAGTATAACAAAGTTTATAGGGCTATTTGGAATAGAAGAGAAGAATATAGCAAATAAATTAAGCGAGGGCGATAAAGATATGGAAGATATAGTAAAGAGAATCGAGAAGTATAGTGATGATGATGTAATGGGAGCATACAATTATAGATTATTTGAAAAAGAGATACTAGAAGAGAAAATAGATAATGCAAAAGAACAAGGTTATGAAAATGGTTCTCAAAATAAAACTATAGAAATAGCAAGAAATATGCTTAAAGAGAATATAAGTTCTGATGTTATATCAAAAGTAACAAATTTATCGATAGAAGAAATTAATAAATTAGCAAATTAAGTGGTATATAAAAAGTTTAACTATGTAAAAACATAGTTTTTCTTTTGATACAAAAATAACATTTATGAGTAAAAAACTATAAAATTCATGATATAATCTTTATAAGGAGGTATTTATGACACCACATAATGAAGCTAATTTAGAAGATATTGCAAGTACAGTTTTAATGCCAGGAGATCCATTAAGAGCAAAGTATATTGCAGATACTTATTTAACAGATGTAAAACTAGTAAATAAAGTAAGAAATATGTATGCTTATACTGGATATTACAAAGGTAAAAAGTTAACAGTTATGGCAAGCGGGATGGGTTGCCCTAGTATAGGTATATATTCATATGAGTTATATAAATTTTATAATGTAGAAAATATTATTAGAATTGGTTCCGCTGGGGCATATTCTAAAGATATAAATCTTTATGATATCGTTTTAGTTAACGAGGCATATTCCTTATCAAGTTTTGCTAAAACTCAAGGATATGATAGCGAATGTATAAACTCTAGTGAATATTTAAATGACAAAATAAGAAAACAAGCTTTAAATCAAAATAAAAAAATAATAGAGGGAAGAGTACACTCAACAGATGTATTTTATGGAAATGTAGATATAAAAGATCTATATAATAATAAAAAATGTTTGTGTGCTGAAATGGAATCATTCGCACTTTTCTATAATGCATTAAGTTTAAACAAAAAAGCAACTTGTATACTAACAATATCAGATAATTTAGAAACTAAAGAACAAACAACTGCTGAACAAAGACAAAACTCATTTAATGATATGATAGAACTCGCATTACAAACAGCAATAGAGTTATAAAAAATAATATAAAGTACATAATAATAGAAAAGGTGATAACGTGAAATATAAAAAGATAAGTACATACTCATATAATCTACATATAATTAAAACAAATAAATTCAAAACAGTAACAGTTCAAGTAAATTTTAAAAGAAAATTATCTAAAGAAGATATAACATATAGAAACATGATTATAAATATGCTTTGTGAATCTACAAGTGCTTATCCTAGCAAAAGAGATATGACTATTGCAACAGAAGAGTTATATGACCTTTTTTATAGAGGAGTAAACTATATATCAGGTAAATATAACGTAATGAACTTTGAAGCAACATTTTTAAATGAAGAATATACTGAAAAAGGCATGCTAGATAAATCAATCAAATTTTTAGCAGATATAATATTTAAACCAAATATTGAAAGAAATAGAAATACAATAGTATTTAATGAAGAAAATTTTAAATTATCTTATAATTTACTTGAAAGTAATATTATATCTCAAAAAGAAAATCCAGATCTTTATTCTAGAACTAGATTACTAGAAGTAATGGAGCCAAATTCATATACCTCATATAGAGGAGTAGGATATATAGAAGATTTAAAAAATATAGATAATAAAAAATTATATAAATATTATGAATCTATTTTAAATAGTGATATAGTTGATATATTTGTAATAGGTAATGTCAATGAAAGACATATAACTAAAGTTATAAATGATTGCTTTAGAGAAATAAAAACATTTAAAAAACCATCAGAATCACATTTTGTTAGCGTTAAAAAACCGAGATTTATACCAAAAACTGTTATAGAAAAGCAAAAAATAAATCAAAGTAAACTTGCACTTGGATATAAAATAGATAAAATGACTGATTTCGAATTAAGATATGTACTTAATGTATATTCTTACATATTAGGTGGAGGACCAGATTCTAAACTTTTTAAAACAGTAAGAGAAAAAAATAGTATGTGTTATTACATATCATCGATCTCACAACCATTAAATAGTATACTTTTAATAAAGGCAGGAATAAATAAAAAAGATTTTAAAAAGGCACTTTCATTAATAAAAAAAGAAGTTAATAATATGAAAAAAGGTAAGTTTTCAAACGAAGACATTATAAAGGCAAAAATTACATATATTAACAGTTTAAAAGAACTTGAAGATAGTTCTAGTAATTTACTTAGTTTATATGCAGGAATAGAGTATTTAAAAAGTGATAGTTTAGAAGATAGATTTACTAAAATTAATAGAGTAACTAAAGAAGATGTAGTTAAACTAGCAAGTAAAATACATCTAGATACTATATATATGTTAGAAGGTGAAACTAATGAAGAAAAGTAATTTAGAAAAAATAGATTTAGAAATCTATGAAGAAACACTTGATAATGGCCTTAGAGTATATGTAGTTCCTAAAGATAATGTAAATAGTATATATGCTACATTTTCAACAAAATTTGGATCTATCTATCAAGAATTTGTACCAAATGGTTCAAATAAGATGATTAAAGTACCACTTGGGGTTGCTCACTTTTTGGAGCACAAAATGTTTGAACAAAAAGATGAAGTAGACCCTTTTACTTTTTATTCTGAAAGAGGTTGTGATGCTAATGCCAACACATCTAATTATAAAACAACATATCTTTTTAGTGGATCAAATTCTTTTTCTGAAAATATAAATTACTTACTTGATTATGTACAAGATCCATATTTTACAGATGAAAATGTAGAAAAAGAAAAGGGCATAATAGAACAAGAAATTAAAATGTATGATGATGATCCGTATTTTAAAATGTATGATGGAATAATATATAATTCCTTCATAAATCATCCAATAAAATATCCAATAGCAGGAACAGTAGATGATGTATATTCTATTACAAAAGATGACTTATACACGTGCTATAATACTTTTTATCACCCATCTAATATGTTTTTAGTAATTACAGGTAATGTTGATCCTAAAGAGGCAATTGAATTAGTTAAAATAAATCAAGAAAAAAAGAAATTTGATGAATTTGAAGATATAAAAGTAAAAGAATATAAAGAACCTAATAAAGTCGAAAAAGAAAAACAAACTATTAGTATGGATATAGAAATATCTAAACTTGGTATAGGTTATAAAATTGATTGTTCTAAGATAAATAAACCTATACAAGATATAAAAACATATATAAGTATGTTATTTGATTTAAAATTAGGTAGTACATCTTTAATTAATGAAAAGTTAAAGAAGTTAAATTTAACAACTCATGATATAGATTTTACTCTTGTAAATACTGATAAGCATATACTAGTAATTATAATGGTAGAAACAAATGAAATAGATAAAACATTAGAATTAATAGAAGAAGAGTTAAGCGATTTAAATATTAAACAGGAAGAATTTGAAAGAAAGAAAAAAGTAAGAAAGAGTGGTTGTATATATAGAAGTGATAGTATATACTCAATAAACAATAAAATTATGAATAATATAATGAACTATGATAAAGTTATTTTAGATGATTATAAACATATAGATTCATTAAATATGAAAGATATGAATAAGATAATAAAAAATATAAATTTACAAAATAAAACTATATATATAATTAATAAATCTTGATTTATGGCCTATTTTATGGTAAATTATTAAGTGCGAGGAGGATTTATGATAACTATACTTATAATTGTATCAATATTATTAATTGCTATTGTACTTTTGCAAAGTAACAAAGCAGAAGATGCATCTTCCATAATAACGGGAGGAAATAGCGATTTATTTAAAAATAGAAAAGAAAGAGGAGGAGAGTTAGTAATTACTTATACAACTGCTTTTCTAGGATTTATTTTCTTAATACTATGTATAATACTTTAAGATTGAATTTCAATCTTTTTATTTTTCATAAAAAAATAAAGTCAGAGTTAATATATATAACTTTGACTTTGTAATTTTATTTTAATTTTTCAATTAGTAGTGTGACTACTGGACTTACTAGGGAAGCATCTGTTGAAAGATTATCTATACTAGGGCTCTCTATAATAATAGGATATTTTCCAAGATTTGTTATTTGGAACCATTGTTTATCATTTTTAATATCTATAACACCGACCCCTGTAACTAGTGTTGCTTTTTTATTATCTCCCCACATAGAAGTTCCAATATATATAATATCTTCACCAACTTTTTTAAAACCTATTGAAATTATATTAGAGTTATCTTGTTGTGTAGTTAAAACAAGTGCAGAAAAATTAATTTTATAGATTCCTGATTTATAAAACACTATAGTATTATTAATCGTATTTAGATAGTAATTAGCATCTGTATCTATAGTTTTAGCAGCAATTGGAAGATTATCTTTTGACTCAATTGTTTTAGATTTTCCCTGCAAATCACTAGATGTAGTTAAAAAGAATGCAACTGGAATATTAGGTGGTCCAACAGGACCTTGTGGTCCTGGTATGCCTTGATCACCTTTTGGACCTTGTTCTCCTTTTTCTCCTTGTTTTCCTTCAGGACCTTTTATAGTTCCTACATTTATCCAACTTTGAGATTCTTTTGACCATACATAAAGGTCAGTATCTACTAAATATGAATCACCTAAATTACCTATTGGATGTGTGGCAATAAGTGCATCATATGTATCATAATTTCCAAGTATAGTCACACTTGTTCCATCTTCACCATTTTCGCCTTTAGGACCCATAGGACCAATATCTCCCTTAGGACCCATTGGTCCTATATCACCTTTAGGACCAGGAATACCTTGCTCTCCTTTAGGTCCTGTTATTCCAATACAATAACAATTCTTTAAATCAGGATATTTCTTTTTAAATTCCTCTATATATTTAACGGCTTTTTTAAAAGCATCATTATTATCCATAAAATCTCCTTTCATGTTATTTTACGGAATTTTAGTGTTTCTGCTTATATATCTATAACAATATTTAAAATAAAAATTGAAAAATTCTATCTTATATTATATAACAATTAATTATTTGTTTGAAATTTTTAATTCTTCAAGCATTTGATTTTTAATTTCATCAATATTTGTAAAGAATAAATTAGTTCCTTGCTTTTTTAAAGCTAATAATGAATTAAAATTATATAAAATTTCATTTTTTAAATTATCTGGCACTTTAACTGGCACACCATTTTTTGTATGTGGATGATCGATATATTTTTCTAATGTAGGAAATGCGTTTTGAAGTAAAATAACTGACTTATGCTCCGCAATTTCCCGTATCATTATTGATTTACAACTACCATATTTTCTAATTTTTTGTTCCACAATTGGTTGATATTTAGATACTTTACTACTTAAAGGAATAAACCATAATATATCTTTATCCTTTATAGTAAAATAGGTAGGTCTAGCACGACCATTTTCATGATTTATCATTAATCCTTTATCGTTAATTTTATCAAAAAAGTCATCTTTAATGTGATATAAGTAACCTGTTTGTACTTTCATAATATCGCCTCCAGTAAATAGTATAACATAAAAATAAAAGAAAACTCCATTAAACTAATAGAGTTTTCTAACATTTTCAATCGGGATCATTTATAACTCGCACCACCCGTAAGCGACTAACATTTCACGATTGGAATCATTTATACCCCGCGCCATCCATAAGCGGCTAACATGTTTTATTAATGCATTTTTTAATGCAGTAATAATATACTATAATTTACCTTAAAAGTCAATACTTTTAAAAATAAATTAGCAAGTTTACCTTGCAATAATATTATATTCAAAATTTATAATTATATAAAAAACACTATAAAATTTCATCTAAAATACACATTATAATGTATAATAAAATTAGAGGTGGTTTTATGAAACTGTTAATAGTTGATGATGAAATAGGAATTAGAGAAGTAATAAAAGAATATTCAAAAAATGAAGGATACGATACTTTAGAGGCAGAAAATGGAATTGAAGCCTTAAAAGTTTTAGAGAACAATCATTCTATTGATGTAATAATACTTGATATAATGATGCCTAAAATGGATGGGTATACTACTCTTGAAAAAATTAAAGAAAATTATAAAATACCTGTTATAATGTTATCAGCAAGAGCAGATGAATTTGATAAACTACAAAGTTTCAATATGGGAGTGGATGATTATGTGACTAAACCATTTAGCCCTAAAGAACTTATGGCGCGTATAAAAGTAGTTACTAATAGAAATAAACAAACGTTAGAAGAATATAATTACAAATCATTAAAAATAGATTATCTAGGACATACAGTTTTAATAAATAATAAAGAGATAAAACTAACTCCGAAAGAATATGAACTTTTGTGTTTCTTTACTCAAAATAAAGGTATTGCCTTATCTAGAGAAACACTTTTAAGTAAAATTTGGGGCTATGATTTTTATGGTGATGATAGAACAGTTGATACACATATAAAAATGCTTAGAAATAGTTTAGGAGAATATAGGTATCTTATAAAAACTGTAAGAGGTATGGGTTATAAATATGAAGAAAAGTAGTTTAAAAAATAAAGTTTGGCTATATCTAACTTTATTTACTTTAGTTATATTAGTTGGTGTATTTTCACTTCAATTACTATCTTTAGGTTCATATTATGAATGGAGAAAACAAAGTAAAATAAAGGGTATAGCAAATAAAGTGGCAACTATATACAAAAAAGGAGATTATAGCGATTTTTTAGATGCACTTGCATACGAAGAAGATATATGTATAGAAATAACAGAGGATGATAATATTTCATATTCTACTGATAGTATCAGTAGAGGTTGTCTAATAAATAGTAGAGAGATTAACGATTATAAATTAGAATTTATGATAAGTGGAAAACCAAACATTATATATAGAGTAATAAATCCTAAATTTAACAATAAGGCACTTGTATATGGAATTAAAATAGATGATGGAGTATACGCGTTTATAAGTACATCACTAGAACCAATAGGATCTACTGTAACGGTTTTAAAAGGACAATTAATATTAATTATACTTATAGTACTTTTAATAGCGTTTTTAATAGCGTATACTATATCTAAAAAAATATGTAAACCTATTATTAATATCACTAACACCAGTAAAGAATTATCTAAGGGCAATTATGATATAGTCTTTGATAGTGGGACTGATATTACTGAAATTAATCAATTAGAAAATACATTAAATAATGCGACAAAAGAATTATCTAAAACAGAAGAATTAAGAAGAGATTTACTAGCAAATGTATCACACGATCTTAAAACGCCACTCACACTTATTAAGGCTAATGCAGAAATGGTGAAAGATTTAACTTATAAAAATAAAAATAAAAGAGATAAAAATTTAAATACTATAATAGAAGAAGTAGATAGGCTAAACTTACTTGTTGAAGATATACTTGATTTATCTAAGATGCAATCTAGTGCGGTAGAACTTTCAAAAGAAGAATTCAATTTAAACGAAGTTATAAATTCTATGATAAAGAAATTTGACATTTTAAAAGAAAAAGATAATTATAAAATAGAGTATAGTGGATTTGATGTAAGTGTTTTTGCAGATAAAAAGAAAATAGAACAAGTAATATATAATTTAATTAATAATGCAATTAATTATACTGGGGATAATAAAACCATTTATATAACACTAATAGATGAAGACTCTTTTGTAAGAGTAGATATTAAAGATACTGGAATTGGAATAAATGAAGAAGATTTATCACATATATGGGATAAATATTATAAAGTAGATAAAAAGTATAAACGAGTAACTTATGGAACAGGACTTGGTCTTTCAATAGTAAAAAATATACTCACACTTCATGGATTTAAATATGGAGTTAGTAGTACAAAGCATGAGGGAACAACGTTCTATTTTGAGATTGATAAATTTAAGAAAAATTGAAAAATGTAAAAAAGTGTATTTAACAAAAAATCACTTTTTTTATTTTTTAAAATTCAAAAAGTGTTGAAAAACAAAGGTTTTTTAAAAAGTAAAAAAGTAAAAAAATCAAAAAAATAAAAAAATCAAAATTATAAAAATAAATTTTTTTTAAAAATTTTAAAAAACTATTGACTACTAAAAATTAGAATGATATACTTAAAATGTAGAAAGATAGGGAGAGCGTTATGACAGATGTAGAAGAAAAATTAGATTTAGTTGTAATCAAAAGAAATGGTAAAAGAGTTGACTTTGATGGAACTAAAATCGCACTTGCTATTAAAAAAGGATTTGATAGCGTAAATGAACAAGATGAGGAAACAGGAAAATACAAATATAATACAAGTGATATTACAAAAGTATATAATGATGTAATAAAAACTATTGAAAAAAATTATAAAGAAAAAATTAAAATAGAAGAAATTCAAGATTTAATAGAGGCTTCATTAGAAAAAAAAGGATATGAAGAAGTACACAAATCATTTGCTGAATATAGAGATAGAAGAGAACAATCAAGAGAGATGTTTAAAGATGATAAACGTATGCATAAATTCTTAAAAACTATTGAAGGTTTGGGATTAAAATCAGCAAATGAAGATGATACAAAAAGAGAAAATGCAAATGTAGATGGTGATACTGCAATGGGAACAATGTTACAGTACGGTTCTACAGTATCAAAAGAATTTGCTAAATCATATTTAATGAAAAAAAGATTTGCAGATGCCCATGATTCAGGAGATATACATATCCACGATATGGATTTCCTTCCAATGGGAACTACAACTTGTATGCAAATTGAATTAGATAGATTATTTAAAAAAGGATTTTCAACAGGTCATGGATACTTAAGACCACCTAAAGATATATCTTCATTTAGTGCGCTTGCTGCAATAGCAATTCAAGCAAATCAAAATGATCAACACGGTGGACAAAGTATTCCTGCATTTGATTACTTTATGGCACCAGGTGTACTTATGACATTCAAAAAACAATTTAAGCAACAAGTATGTGATTTTCTAGATTTAGAAGGATTACTTCCTTATATAAGTATGGATAGAATTGCACGTGAAATTGATAAATTAGAAAGTATTAATTTTAGTGTAGAAATATTTGAACCAATATATAAAGATTCAGATGAAGTAAAAAGATTATTTGAAAAGGCTTATGAAAAAGCGCTTTTAAAAACAGATAGACAAACATATCAAGCAATGGAAGCATTTGTACACAACTTAAATACAATGCATTCAAGAGCAGGAGCGCAAGTACCATTTTCATCAATAAATTTTGGAACAGATATATCTCCAGAAGGAAGAATGGTTTCATTTAATTTCTTAAGAGCAACAGATGAAGGACTTGGAAGAGGAGAAACTCCAATATTCCCAGTTTCAATTTTTAAAGTAAAAGAAGGAGTTAACTTTAATCCTGAAGATCCTAACTATGATTTGTTTAGAAGATCTTGTGAAGTATCAGCTAAAAGATTATTCCCTAACTTCTCATTTTTGGATGCTCCATTTAATTTAGAATTTTATAAACCTGGAGATTATAGAACTGAAGTAGGATATATGGGATGTAGAACACGTGTTATGAGCGATGTAACTGATCCTGATAATCAAACAACAGGTGGTAGAGGTAACTTATCTTTTACATCTATTAACTTACCAAGACTTGGAATTAAACACGGTATTTGTTTGCATGAAAGAGATAAAGCAGATATGGATGGATTCTATAAAGATCTTGGAGATATGATGGAACTTGTAAGAGATCAATTACTAGAGAGATTTGAAATACAATGTAATAAAAAATGTTATAACTTCCCATTCTTAATAGAACAAGGTGTTTGGACAGATGGAGATAAGTTAAAACCTACTGATAGAATGAGAAAAATATTAAAGCATGGTAGTTTAACTATAGGATTTATAGGACTTGCAGAAACTCTAAAAGCTTTAATGGGGGAGCACCACGGGGAATCAGAGAATGCTCAAAAATTAGGTTTAGAGATAATTGGATTTATGAGAAAAAAGGCTGATGAGTTTGCAAAAGAATATAATTTAAACTTTACACTTATTGCTACTCCAGCAGAAGGTTTATCAGGTAGATTTGTAAATATAGATAAAGCAATTTACGGGAAAATTAAAGGAATTACTGATAGGGATTACTACACTAATTCATTCCATGTTCCAGTATATTACAATACATCAATCAAACATAAATTAGAAGTTGAGGCTCCATATCACAAACTTACAAATGGAGGACATATTTCTTATATAGAGTTTGATGGAAATACTGCAATGAATATAGATGCATTTGAAAGTGTTATTAGAATGATGAAAGAACTTGGAATTGGATATGGTGCGATTAATCATCCAGTAGATAGAGATCCAGTATGTGGATATGTAGGGGTAATTGGTGACGTATGTCCAGGTTGTGGTCGTAAAGAGTTTGAGGCTGTACCACTCGAAGAAGTAAAAAATTTCCAGTGTGGATGTTAAGGAGGTAGACTATGGAAAAATTAGTTGGTGAAGGCGTTAAATTTGAAAGAATCAGAAGAGTTACAGGTTATTTAAGTGGAGATGTAAGCAGATTTAATAACGGTAAACGTGCAGAAGAAAAAGACCGTGTAAAACACTCTGGTATTAAAGAAGTTATGTCTTGTGAAAAATGTGGTAAATAATGAAAATTAGACTAGCTGCAGACTTGCAAGAAGATAGTATAGTAGATGGAGAAGGCATAAGAACAGTTATATGGACACAAGGTTGTTCACATAACTGTCCATTTTGTCATAATCCAAACACTCACGATTTTAATGGAGGAGAACTTGTTGATCTTGATGATGTAATAGAAAGACTTGAAAACTTAAGAGGTCAAGCGGGCGTTACATTCTCAGGTGGAGACCCCATGTTTCAACCAAAAGCATGTGCTATACTAGCAAAAAAAATACATGAACTTAATATGAACGTTTGGGCTTATACTGGATTTACATTTGAAGAATTGTTAGAAAAAGGAAATAAAGATATATTAGATTTTCTAAATAATATAGATGTACTTATAGATGGAAGATTTGAAATAGATAAAAAAAGTATGGATTTAGAGTTTAGAGGATCTAGTAATCAAAGAATTATAGATGTAAAAAAATCATTAGAGAATAATGAGGTAGTACTATATAATTTGAATAAAAAAGTAGAAAAGAAAAAAGAGACTTTATTATATATATAGTCTTTTTATTTGATTTTATTTTAAAGAGGTGTATAATACATCTTTGAGGCGATTATAATGTTTGGTGAAGGTGTTTTATTAGGTAACAGTCAAACTAATTTAGATCATAAGGGACGATTATTCCTCCCTGTTAATACTAAAAGAGAAGCAGGAGAAAATTTAATTTTATTATATGATTCTGAGTTAAATATATATAGATTATATAGTGATAAAATGATAAAAAAAGAATTTGAAAGAATAAATACCAAAATAAAAAATGCTACAAATAGAGTAGAAGAATTAGAATATAAAAGGAAATCATATGAATTTAGTAAATCAATAATAAAAAGTTGTAAAGTTGATGGTAATGGTAGAATAACACTAGGTAATTTGTTTGATAAAAATGAAGTTAATTTAATCGGAGATTATGATAATTTAATAATAGAAAAAGTAAAGAAAATATAAATATTATACGTCAAAATTCTTTTTGACTTAACTCTTATAAATATGTTATAATATCGATTGGTGATAGTGTGAAAAGGGAAATAAAAGAAGTATGTACTTTGGGAGTAATATTCTTAGTTATAGATCAAGTAATAAAGTTAGTACTTAACAATATGATGAGTTTAAATCAATCAATTGTCGTTGTTAAAAATTTCTTTTCTATAACTTTAGTGCATAATACAGGAGCAGCATTTAGTATTTTGACGGGTAATAGATTTTTATTAATATTTATAGGAATTATAGTCTTAGTTGGATTAGTGTTATATTTAAAAAATATAGAGTATATTGATGGCGCTAGTGTATTTATATATGCATTATTAACTGGAGGTATATTAGGTAATTTAGTAGATAGAATTATTTATGGTTATGTAGTAGATTTTTTAAGTTTTAACTTTGGTAATTATTTCTTTCCAATATTTAATTTTGCAGATATATTCATTATAGTATCAATTATATTAATGCTTGTTAGAATGGTTAGAGAAGATTTATGGAAATAGTGATAGAAGAAGATATAAATTATAGAATAGATTCATATTTAAGTGAAAGACTCAAGTATAGTAGAAGTAAAATAGCTAAAATGATTAAAGAAAGTGCAATACTTGTAAACGATAAAAATGTTAAAAGCAGTTATGAATTAAAAAAAGGGGATAAAATATTCATAGGTGATTATAAAGAGGATATAAGTGTAGAGCCAGAAAATATACCACTCGATATCGTATATGAAGATAATGATGTAATAGTAGTAAATAAACCTAATGGCATGGTTGTACACCCTGCAATAGGCAGTACGCATGGTACACTTGTAAATGCTTTACTATATTATTCAAAAAATTTAAGTAAAATAAATGGCGAATTTAGACCAGGTATAGTTCATAGAATAGATGCATACACAACGGGATTATTAATGGTTGCTAAAAATGATAAAGCACACGAAATATTATCTTCACAATTATCTGAAAAAAAGACTTCTAGAAAATATATCGCACTAGTATGGGGAGTAATAAAAGAAGATACTGCAACAATAGACGCTCCTATAGGAAGAGATTTAACAGATAGAAAAAAGATGAGTGTGACAAATATAAATAGTAAAGATGCAATCACTCATTTAAAAGTATTAAAAAGATTTAAAGATGCCACACTAATTGAACTTAAACTTGAAACAGGTAGAACTCATCAAATAAGAGTTCATATGAATTATATAGGTCATCCTGTTGTAAACGATCCAGTTTATGGTAGAAGAAAATTAATAGATAATACAGGTCAGTGTTTACATGCTTATCTATTAGGATTTATACATCCAACTTTAAATAAATATATGGAATTTGAATGTGAATTGCCAGAATGCTTTAAAAATATATTAAAAAAATTTGAAAATGAATAATAGTTAGGATAGTTCCTAACTTTTTTAATCTACTAGGAAAGTGCTTGGTAAAAAATATAAAAAAATAAGCAAAACCATTTGTAAACATTTGTTTGCATGATATAATTATCTTATCGAGGTGATATGATGAACATCATAAGGGGTTATATATTTAGATTATATCCTAACTTAGAACAACAAGAGTTAATAGAAAAGTCATTTGGTTGTTCAAGATTTATATATAATTATTTCTTAAATAAATATCCAAACTTTATAAATGCATATAAATGTTGTAATGAATTAAAAGATTTAACAAATGAATATGAATGGTTAAAAGAAGTAGATAGTTGTTTACTTAGAAATAGTATATTTAATTTAGATAATGCATTTAAAAGATACAATGAAACTATAGGAAATAAACCAAAATTTAAATCAAAGAATAAAATTAGGAAGAACCTATCAAAAATTAAAGAATGCAAGGAAATATCTCATACATTTAATAAGTAAAGAAATAGTTGATGAAAATGACATAATAGTAACAGAGAAGTTAAAAATAAAAGAAATGGTAAAAGGACAACTTTCAAAAAAGATATATGATGCATCATGGGCAGAATTAATAAGAGAGTTAGAATATAAGAGTAAATGGAGAAACAAAAAATTTTATCAAATAGATACATATTATCCAAGTAGTCAAATATGTTCAAGATGTGGATATCAGAATAAAAAAGTAAAAGATTTAAGAATAAGAAAGTGGGAATGTCCAAACTGTTTAAACTTAAATGAAAGAGATTTGAGTGCAAGTATAAAATAAACGTTTAAGGGTTTAAAGATATATATGAAAAATGGCTTAGAACTGCAAGTCAAGTAAAATTTTGATTAATTAAAAATGTATTAGGGTAGCAACTATCCGAAGTTGGTCTATGGAGAGGCAAAGTCTCAATGAAGTAGAAAAAAATGCCAGTGATGGCATTTAGGTCAAAATTTATTTTGACTTTTGTTCATTTTATTTTTAGTATGTACTTTATTATAATTAATTTTTAGTGTATAATTATATCGTGATGTTTATGAAAGTATTAAACGAACTATTTAATATAAAGAAGAAGATTTCTACAACTATATTAAGTTTAATTTATACTTTATTAATTATATTTGGTACAAGTTATATGAAATGTGGTACTTCAAAATTAGTATTTGAGCACTACATAATTAGTTTGTTTGCGCTAGTAATCCTTTTTATAATATTTAGATTTATAATTTTACTACTATTTAAATTTTTAGATAATTATAAACCTAAAGAAAATAGTAAGATTAGTAAATTTAGAAAAATATATGATAAACATCCGTTTATAATGAGTTTATTAATAATAATTATTTTATGGTTACCATACATAGTATCTTTTTATCCAGTAATACTATCTCCAGATCCTAGTTTTCAAATAAAACAATACTTTGGTATACCAAATAAATATTCAGATTATTCAATTATGATAGACCCCACCGTTACTATAACAAATCATCATCCTGTAGTACACACATTATTACTTGGAAGTTGCTTAAAAGTAGGTAATTTGATAGGGAATGATAATTTAGGATTATTCTTTTATAGTATAATACAAATATTAATATTATCTAGCATACTTTCTTTTACGCTCTATTATATGAAAAGAATAGCCACACCTTATAGATATAGAATATTAATACTTTTACTATATGGACTTGTGCCTATGTTTCCCTTATATTCTATGAGTGCTGTTAAAGATGTAATATTTTCTTCATTTATAATTCTTTATACATTGCTTATTTATCATCTAGTTAAGAATAAAGATATAAATTTAAAAATAAAACATTTAATATCGATAATGATATTATTAATACTTATAACATTGTTTAGAAACAATGGATTTCATATAATATTACTTAGTTTTCCATTCTTGTTGTTAACTAAAAAAAATATAAAAAAAATATTATCAGTATTTATACTATTTTTAATATTTAACTATTCTTATAACAATATAATACTTCCAAAATTTAAAATTACTGATGGAAGTATTAGAGAAAAACTATCCATACCATTTCAACAAACTGCAAGATATGTCTCATACCACACCTTAACAGATGATGAGTATAACATATATGATAAAGTTTTAGATATGTCAGATTTAAAGGATAGGTATGATCCTGAAATAAGTGATCCTGTTAAAAATAAATATAACAAATATACAGACTATGAAGATTTAAAAGAATATTTTAAATATTGGTTTAAGGACTTAACTAAAGATCCTGTACTTTATATAGATGCAACAATAAATAATACATACGGATATTTTTATCCATTTAAAACTAAATGGTATTTATACTATAAATACGATACTAGGATAGTACAAGATGGATTTAAATATCACTATAATAACTTAAGCATCCCAAGGGAAGTATTAAGTAAATTTGGTGTAGTCTTTCCAAAAATACCGATAGTAGGATTGATATCTAATATAGGATTTAATACGTGGATATTATTTTTCCTTACTACATATTTAATATACAAGAAAAAATATAAAGGCATAATATACATAATACCAAGTTTTATAGCGCTACTTGTATGTGTTGCTTCACCCGTGAACGCATACTTTAGATATGCAATGCCTTATATATTTAGTATGCCACTTATAGTAGCGCTTTTTATGAATTATATAAAGGAGTGAGTTTATGAAAAAAAGTAAAATAGCAGTTTTAATACCTTGCTATAATGAATCAAAAACAATAGAGAAAGTAGTAAAAGATTATAAGGAAGCATTGCCTGATGCTGACATATATGTATATGATAATAATTCATCTGATAAAACAGATGAAATTGCTGCTAAGGCAGGAGCAATCGTAAGATATGAATATAGACAAGGAAAAGGTAATGTTATTAGAACAATGTTTAGAGAAATAAAGGCAGATTGTTATCTTATGATTGATGGAGATGATACATACCCTTGTGAGTGCGCAAGAGAAATGTGCAATCTAGTATTAGATGGGAAGGCAGATATGGTAGTAGGTGATAGACTTTCAAGTACATATTTCACTGAAAATAAAAGACCATTCCACAATTTTGGCAATAGGATAGTTAGATTTTTAATAAATAAATTGTTTAAAAATAAAGTAAAAGATATAATGACAGGTTATAGAGCATTTAGTTATGACTTTGTAAAGGGATTTCCTGTATTATCAAAAGGATTTGAAATTGAAACAGAAATGACTATACACGCAGTCGATAAAAACTATAAAATAATAGAAATACCTGTAACATATAGAGATAGACCAGAAGGTTCAACATCTAAATTAAATACATATTCTGATGGCTTTAAAGTATTAAAGACAATCGCTACGCTCTTTAAAGAATATAAGCCAAGTGCATTTTTCAATATATTTGCTGTTATTTTCTTAATAATATCAATGATACTTGGACTACCCGTATTTATAGAATATTTTAAAACAGGACTAGTGCCTAGATTTCCAAGTCTAATAGTATCAGGAGTCTTACTAATACTTTCAATTCTATTTTGGATAACAGGAATAATACTTCAAGTTATAGTTAAGAAAAATAGACAAATGTATGAATTATATTTGAATTTATTAAAGGTTAAAGATGAATAAGTTATTAGAAAAAAAAATAGTAAGACAAATACTAAAATTTACTGTTGTTGGTGGTTTAGCATTTTTAATAGATTATGGTCTTTTATATATACTTACAGAATTTATAGGAATACATTACCTAATATCATCTATAATATCTTTTACAGTATCTGTAATATTTAATTATATATTAAGTATAAAATGGGTATTTGATGTAAATAAAAAGCAGGGTTTAAAAGAATTTATATTATTTATAATATTAAGCGTTATAGGACTTATAATAAATGAGATTATTATGTATTTAATGGTAGATATTATGAATATTCACTACATGATATCTAAGTTATTTTCAACAGGTGTGGTTATGGTATACAATTTTATTACAAGAAAAATATTTATTGAGAGGTAGTATGAATAACGAAGTTGAAATATTAAAAAAAGAAGATATTAAAAATTATATAGAATTTATTAAAGAAGTATTTGAAATAGATACAGAATATAGCAAAATAGAAAAATTAATAAAAACAAGTAAAATATTAGTAATAAAGGAAGTTGGTAAAATAATTGCTTCTGTAACTTTTGAAAAAAGGATAGAATACATAAAATCAAAAACTTATTACTTAATAAGTTATCTTGGAGTTTTAAAAAATTATAGAAGAGAAGGGTATGCAACTTTATTATTTAATGAACTTGAAAAATTTGCTATTAAAGATAAGGTAGATTATTTAGAGTTAACATCTGGTAATCAAAGAAAAAATGCTTATTTTTTCTATAAAGATAAAGGCTTTAAAGTAAAAGATTCAACGGTTTTTGTTAAATTTATAGATAATAATTATTAATATAATGAGGAAGTTTTTCTCGGAGAATTTTAAAATTTCTTTGACATTTATACAAAATATGTTATAATATTTATTAGGTGATTATATGAACTCTTTGGAAGAAATAAAAATGAGTTTAAGAAGTAATCCTAATCTAACTGATGAGATTAGAAATAAGTTATTTGAACTCATATTAATCTTTAATAGAAAGTTACCTAATATTAATTTATCTAAACTTAATGATAAATTAAAAACAGTAAAGTTTGAGAAAATTAGTAAATTTGAAAGAAGTAATATATATCGTTATGATGTATTTAAAAATGTAATACTCTTATCTAATGATTTAGAGGGAAATTATGATATAAATCATGTTTTAACAAAAGCACTACTTGAAATGAGTACAAGTACAGATACATTTACTGGATTTAATTCAGATGAAAGATTGTTAGCGCTCAATTTAGCATATACAGAAATACTTGCTAATTATTTAGTAGGAAATGAAGGGGATTCTGATTTAGAAGAAGAAGTGTTAGTTGCAAATCTTTTAAGTCATATTGTTGGCAAAGATACTATGTTTAATTCATATTTTATGAATGATGGTAGGCCTATAATACAAGCTATGCAAGAAGCGGAGGTAGGATTAATATGACAGACGTAGTAAACGAAAGATTAAGCGATACAATTTTAAAATCATTAAATAGACTTCATGTCGCTAAAATTAATGGAGTATTAAGCAAAGGTGAATTAGCTAAAATAATTACTTTAGAAGGAAAACTTTTTTCTAATCAAGTAAAAAAGGGATTAAGAACTGAAGATGATGTTGATACTTTTGAAACTCAATTTCCAAATGGAGAATATAGAGTTTTTGATTTTGATCACGAGGGATTAGATGTTGCTTTTGAATCAGTTAAACAAGAAAATACAGTAGCCCTTTTAGCAAAAGAATCATGGGATAGAAAATCAGAACCAGTAAAAAGAATGTAAAAGGTTATGAATTCATAACTTTTTTCTTGACTTAAATAGACTTATATAATAAAATATAGGTTATAGAGAAAAAAAGTATAAATCGGATTGGAGGTTTATGCGTATGAATCAAATTAAAGATGAATTAAAATTCAATTTAACTCCAAGTATGTCTTTAGAACTTATTAAATTTAATAATTTAAAAAAGGAATTAAATGAGTTAAAAGAACATGCAAAGGAAGATAAGAACAATCAAAATTTAACTAGAATAAATGAACTTGAAAAAGAACTTGAAAAATCAAGAAAAACATTTATTAATGAATTTAGATTAAATAATCAAGAAGAAATACTTAAATATCTTCAAATAAAAGATCAAAAATGATCTTTTTTTTCTTCAAAAAAAAGGATTTTCAAAAGTTTTGTAGAATAATATATATGGAAGGAAAAATAATTCTAGTTTTGTCGAAACTGTATAAAATTAAAAAAATATGTGCTACATTAAATAGGAAGGTGAATATATGTTAAATGTAGGAACTGAATTTAGAAATGGTATTCTTTTTGTAAGACTTAAAGGTCATTTAAACAAAAATACAATATATAAATTAAACAAAAGAGTAACCAATATAGTAAAGGATAATGGAATAAGAAATATAGTATTTAATTTTACAAACTTAAAATCTATAGATATAAAAGGCATAAATACAATATTTTACAATTATGAATTGTGTAGAAATAATGATGGTAAAAGTTTAATGTGTGGTAACAACGATAACATAAGAAAAAAACTAAAAAGGAGTAGATTAATTAATTATGTATATGAAACACCAGATGAAATAAGCGCAATGAATATATTAAATTTAAGGTGATACTATGGAAGAAGAAATTATATTAAAAAATCAAAATCTCATTTACTATGCTGCAAATTTTTTTAAAAATTATCCATATAAAGAAGATTTATATCAAGCAGGTAGACTTGGCATGATTAAGGCATATAAAAAATATAAATCTGATATGAATTGTAAATTTACATCATATGCATTCTTTTATATAGTTGGCGAAATGAAAAAATTAATAAGTACAGATAGAGGAATAAAGGTAGGTAGAGAAATATCTAAATTAAATTTAAAAATAGAAAAAGCATATGTATTACTATCTCAAAAACTAATGAAAGAACCTAGTATAGAAGAAATTTCAAGATTTCTTGAAATCCCTGAATATTATGTATCTGAAGCCATTTTAAGTACTAATAAAATTAAAAGTATTAGTGAGCCTATTAATAATGAAGGTAAGGATATTACTTTAGAAGATGTTATAGGAACTTCTGATAATATAGATGAATTACTTATGTTAAGGGAAAGTTTATCATCTTTAACAGAAGAAGAAAAAGAAATAGTTAATAATAGATATTTTAAAGATTATACACAAAGTGAGACATCTAAATTAATAGGAATATCTCAAGTGCAAGTATCAAGGAAAGAGCAAAAAATATTAGAGAAATTAAAGCAAAAGATGGTTGCCTAATTCATATATGCATAAATTCATCTTCAATTCATAAATTGTATAAAAAAGTTAAATAAATTGTTGAAACAAAATAATATTTATGTTATAATCTATATGTGGCTGTGGAGTAGTACTCAAGAGGCCGAAGAGGCGCCCCTGCTAAGGGTGTAGGACGGGCAACTGTCGCGAGAGTTCGAATCTCTCCTGCTCCGCCATAGTGTGTTTTAACCCTCTAGGGTTTTTATTTTCTACTAAAAGGAGACTAAATGAATAATAAATTTAATTTTAAGTTTTATAGTAGTGTGAAAAAAATAATAAGTTGTCAAGTAAAACTTTTTCTTAATCCTATTGTTAATGGATTAGAAAATATACCTATTAAACCTTATATATTAGTAGGTAATCATAAATCTTTATTAGATATACCACTTTTGGTAACATACATAGATGATGATATACATTTTATGGCAAAAAAAGAATTATTTAATTTTAAATTATTTAAAACAATTTTAATGAGTTTAGGTGCTTTTCCTGTAGATAGAACTAAAACAGATATAGATGCTATTAAGACATCATTAAAAATATTAAATGAAGGTGATGTACTTGGAATATTTCCTGAAGGTACAAGAAATAAAACAGATAAGATTTTATTACCTTTTAAAAATGGCGCCATTAAGTTATCACACAAGACAAATGTGCCTATAGTTCCATTTGGAATAAGCGGCAGTTATGGCTTTAGATCTAAAATAGGATTAAATATAGGTAAAAGTATAAATTTTAATACATTTAGTGTAGATGATGAAAATAAATATTTAGAAGAAAAAATAAAAGAATTAATTTTAAATAAGTTTTAATATATAGATTTGGATATTAATTTATCCAATTTTTTTTGATTTTTTGAAAATTATTTCAATTATATGTTAAAATAAAAT